>NZ_JBFBGL010000074.1:0-36125 GCF_040684635.1 Amycolatopsis sp. NPDC089917
TATTTCTTATTTATTACTCCCGCCGCTGGTAAGCGCGGTTCTTGCTGGTGTGGGTGTTGTGGTTTTGGTAAAACCCCCACCCCCCCCAAAACACCACCACCCGACCCGCCCGGTCCCGGCGCTCTCCACTCACCTGAAGTCCGTGAAGGCCTCCTTGAGGGACCCAGAGTCCCTCAAGGAGGCCTTCACGGACTTCTGGCGGGTAGGGGAGACCACGCGACAGCCCATAAAGTGCGAGGCATGAAGACCGAGGTTGTCGGCTACGGCGGGACCCGCATCGGCTTGTGGGTCGAGGGCGCCGAGAACACCCGTCCGATCGTGTTCGTGCACGGCTGGGCCCAGTCGGGCCGGGCCTGGGCGCCGCAGCTGGCGGACCCCGCGCTCAGCGAGCGGTTCCGCCTGGTCGCGATGGATCTGCGCGGGCACGGCGACTCCGAGGTGCCCTCCGCCGGTTACGACGACCCGCGCGTCTGGGCCGAAGACCTCGCCTCCGTCCTCGACTTCGCCGGCGACGACGCGATCGTCGTCGGCTGGTCCTACGGCGGCCTGGTCATCACCGACTACCTCCGCGTGCACGGTCCCGCCCGGCTCGGCGGCGTCGTCCTTGTGGGCGCGATCACAGAAATCGGCAAGAACCGGCCCGGCGGCAAGATCGGTCCCGCCATGCGCGAGGCCATCCCGGCGGTGCTGTCGGACGATCCGGCGGTCGCGATTCCCGCGTTGGTGCAGTTCAGCGCGCGGATGACCGTCTCCCCGGTGTCCGGGACGCTCACCCAATCGCTGCTCGGCGCCGGTCTCTCGACGCCGCCCGCGGTGCGCTCCGCGCTGTTCCGGCGCGACGTCGGGAGCGAGGACGTTCTTCGCGATCTGGACAAACCGGCACTGATCGTCCATGGTCTCGCGGACGCTGTGATCGATCCGACGTCGGCGGAATACGCGGCCGGGAAGATTCCGGGTGCCGTTCTGCGTTGGTTACCTGAGGTGGGGCATCTGCCGTTCGCCGAAGCAGCGGATGAGTTCGGTGATCTGCTGCGCGGGTTCGCCGATCAGTAGGACTTCAGGAGTGTTGACCAGGTGACGATCCCTCTGCACGGGTTCGACGCCGCGCCCAGGCGCGTCGCGGTGCTGTCGTTGCACACCTCTCCGCTGGAACAGCCGGGTACCGGCGACGCCGGCGGGATGAACGTCTACGTGAGCCAGACGGCCACCGAGATGGCCCGTCGCGGCGTCGAGGTCGAGGTGTTCACGCGGGCGACGTCCTCGGACCAGCCCCCGGTCGCCGAACTGGCGCCCGGCGTGCTCGTCCGGCACATCCCGGCCGGGCCGTTCGAGCCGCTGGGACGCGACGAGCTGCCGGCGCAGCTGTGCGCGTTCACCGCCGGGGTGCTGCGGGCCGAGGCGTTCCACGAGCCCGGCTACTACGACCTCATCCATTCGCACTACTGGCTCTCCGGCCAGGCGGGCTGGCTCGCCCGCGACCGGTGGGGCGTGCCGCTGGTGCACACCGCGCACACCCTGGCCAAGGTCAAGAACGCCGCGCTGGCCGAGGGCGACACCCCCGAGCCGCGCACCCGCGTGATCGGCGAGCAGCAGGTCGTCGACGAAGCGGACTGCCTGGTCGCGAACACCCGCGTCGAGGCCCGCGAGCTGATCGAGCTCTACGACGCCGATCCGCACGCCGTGCACGCCATCCCGCCCGGGGTCGACCTCGACCGCTTCACCCCCGGTTCCCGCTCGGCCGCGCGCCAGGCGCTGGGCCTGCCGAGGGACGCGATCGTGCTGGCCTTCGCGGGCCGGATCCAGCCGTTGAAGGCGCCGGACATCCTCCTGCTGGCCGCGGCCGAGATGCTGCGTGAGCGGCCGGAGCTGGCGTCGCGGCTGGTCGTGCTGATCGTCGGCGGCCCGTCCGGGACCGGGCTGGAGCAGCCGCAGGCCCTGCGCGAGCTGGCCGTCTCCCTCGGGATCGAGGAGCAGACCCGGTTCATGCCGCCCCAGCCCGGCCGGGCGCTGGTGAACGTCTACCGCGCGGCCGACCTGGTCGCCGTGCCGAGTTACAACGAGTCGTTCGGGCTGGTCGCGCTCGAGGCGCAGGCCTGCGGGACACCGGTGATCGCGGCCGAGGTCGGCGGGCTGCCGGTCGCGGTCCCGCACGGTGTTTCCGGGCTGCTGGTGCCTTCGCACGACCCGAAGGACTGGGCGGGCGCGCTCGCGAACGTCGCGCTGCGACCCGGTTGGCGTGCCGAGCTCGCGGCCAACGCCGTCGTCCACGCGCGGCGCTTCTCCTGGCGCCGGACGACGGACCGTCTGCTGGACACGTACGCTCAGGCGACCGGCGCGTTCCGGCGTGCCCTCGAACAGCGCGCGGAGGTGGCGGTTTGACACTCGACGAGACCCTGCGGTCCTCTTTGGACAACGCGGGCCTGAAGTACGACAGGCGCGGCGAGGGAAAGTACTTCGTCACGTTGCCCGGTACCAAGAAACTCCAGACCAACTGCTGGCTGGTCGCCGGGGACCACGCCTTCGCCGTCGAGGCCTTCGTCTGCCGCCGTCCCGACGAGTCCCATGAGGACGTTTACCGCTTTCTGTTGCGCCGCAACGCGAAACTGTACGGCGTGCACTACACCGTGGACGCGATCGGCGACATCTACCTGGTCGGCCGGTTCGGTCTGGACACGGTGACCGAGTCCGAATTGGACAAGATCCTCGGACAGGTGCTGGAAGCCGCCGACGGCGATTTCAACACCCTGCTGGAACTCGGGTTCGCCGAGTCGATCAAACGCGAATGGGACTGGCGGGTCTCGCGTGGAGAGTCGCTGGCGAACCTGGAGGCGTTCAAACATCTCGTCGAGCCTTCGAACGGGCACGAACCCGGGGCCTTGACCGACTCGTGACCCGAACGGTGCAACGGGTCTGAACCCGGCTCCGTCTCTCTCCGCAGCACTGGAGGGAGAAGCTTCGATGTACAAGCGATTGAGATGGGTGGCCGTCGCCGGGGCCGTACTGGCGCTGGCGGGGTGTTCGGCGAGCGAGCCCTACAGCGAATCCGCCTCGATGCCGGCGACGGCCGGTGGCAAGCAGGCCGTCCCGAATCAGGGCGCGCCGAACAAGGAGAGCGGCGACAGCGCGGGCCGGGCGGGTTCGGACAAGGCGCCGGCGCCCGCCGGGCAGCCGGGGATCGCCGACCGCAAGCTCGTGCGCACGGCGAATCTGGAACTCACCGCGCCGAACGTCGCCGACGTGATCTCGCAGGTCCGCGTCATCACCCAGGGCGCCGCCGGCTACACCGGGCAGGAGAGCACCCAGGAGAAGCGGGCGTCGGTCAACGTCGTCGTGCCCTCCGAACGCCTCGACGGCGTGCTGGACCAGCTGGGGAAGCTCGGCAAGCAGGTCAAGCGGGAGGTCACCGCGACGGACGTGACCGAGCAGATGGTCGACGTCGACTCGCGGCTGGCCACCCAGCGGGCGAGCGTCGAGCGCATCCGCGCGCTGCTCGCGAAGGCGACGTCGGTTTCGGAGATCGCCTCCGTGGAGAGCGAGCTGACGAGCCGTGAGGCCGAGCTGGAGTCGCTTCAGAAGCGGCGCGAAAGCCTGGCCGGAAGTGTCGCCATGTCGACGATCACCTTGCAGGTGAAGGCGGAGACGGTCGTGGCGGAGGAGGAATCCCGCAACGGGTTCTTCGGCGGCCTGGCAAACGGCTGGGACGCGTTCCTGACCTTCGGTGGCGGCCTGCTGACCGTGATCGGCGCGATGGCGCCCTTCCTGCTGGTCTTCGGCGTTCCCGCGGCGGCGCTGGTGTGGTGGCTGCGCAAGCGGCGCCGTCCGGCGGAACCGGCGATGGCGACCGCCTCGGAGCTGCCGTCCGCGCCTCCGCTGGACTGAAGTCGTCAGGCGGTCTCGGGTCACCTGGGTCGTGAGTGGTGAGGACGGTTCTCTCGGAGTCGAGTGAAGTCGGTGCTGGGGGCCGGTGTGGTCGACGGGGGAGGGTTCCGGACGTTCAACGTCCGGAACCCTCCCCCGTCACTTCGTCTGCCATCGGTCCTGACCGAGATGACCTTGATCAGTCAGGCGTGCGTAGGTGAATACCGGTCCGCTCTAACCGTCCTCACCACTCACGAACGACGGGTGTTCGGGGCTGAATTCCCCGGAAGAGGAACAGGCGGGACGGCTCGAGGGAGGGGGGAGTCGCGATCTCGAGCCGCCCCGCTGAAGTTCCCGCCAAGGTGGACCCGGTGACGAGGGGGATGCCAACGGGGCCGGCGGGCGCCGCGACTCGGCAGGGGGGAGACGAGTCGCGGTCGTCACCCGCGTCGAGCCGGGGAGTGCGTGGAATCCGGCCGCGCGGGACTAAGCCAACCTGTCAGATCTCCACCTGTAATCACAAGACTACCGGTTACTCTGTTCGAGTGAAATTTGGAAACCGGGATAACGGAGTGCAGCCTGTTTCCCGGGGATTCGGACTTGTTGGCACCCTGTCTTCTGGACGAGTGAAGGTGTTACTCATGGGTAACGCACTCTCTGTAGAAGACGGGGCTAGTTCGGCCCTCTGACCGGCGCTTCCGTCCACTCTGGCAGGCTGAACCCCATGGCTGAGCTTGGGACTCTGGTGCTGCTGCGTCACGGGCAGAGCACCTGGAACGCCGAAAACCTGTTCACCGGCTGGGTGGACGTGCCGCTGTCCGACCAGGGCGAGCAGGAGGCGCGCAAGGGCGGGCGGCTGCTCGCGGAGTCCGGTCTGCTGCCGGACGTCGTCCACACGTCGCTGATGCGTCGCGCGATCTCGACCGCCAACCTGGCGCTCGACGCCGCCGACCGGCACTGGATCCCGGTGAAGCGCGACTGGCGCCTCAACGAGCGGCACTACGGCGCGCTGCAGGGCAAGAACAAGAAGCAGACCCTGGACGAGTTCGGCGAGGAGCAGTTCATGCTCTGGCGCCGCTCGTACGACACCCCGCCGCCCCCGATCGACCCGGCCGACGAGTTCAGCCAGGCAGGCGACGCGCGCTACGCCGACCTCGGCGACGCCGCCCCGCTGACCGAATGCCTCAAGGACGTCGTCGCGCGGCTGCTGCCGTACTGGGAGTCCGCGATCGTCCCGGATCTGCGCGCGGGCAAGACCGTGCTGGTCGCCGCGCACGGCAATTCGCTGCGGGCGCTGGTGAAGCACCTCGACGGCATCTCCGACGACGCCATCGCCGGGCTCAACATCCCGACCGGCATCCCGCTGCGCTACGACCTCACCGAGGACCTCAAGCCGGTCACCGCCGGCGGGACCTACCTGGACCCGGAGGCCGCCAAGGAAGCCGCGGCCGCCGTCGCCAACCAGGGCCGCTGAGCGCTCCGGTACCGAAGTGTCATGAAAGGGTCGTTCAGGACGGAAAATGTCCTGAACGACCCTTTCATGACATCCGGGGGCAAAGGCGTTACGGCAGGGCCTGGACCGACTCGATGCCGGCGGCCTTCCAGCCTTCGGGCAGGCGCTGGAGGCGCAGGACGATCGGCAGGTACTTCTTCGTCGCCTGCCCGGCCGCGTCCGTGACGTCCGTCGTCGCGAAGAGCAGGACGCTCGCCTTGTCGTCCACGATCTCCATGACCGCCGCCGCCGGGTTCGGCGCCGGCGCCGCCTTCACACCGCCGCTCCGGATCTGCTCCATTCGCGCCGCCTTGCCCTGCTGGAACTGGGTCAGCAGCTGTCCGGTCGACACGGACTCGTAACGGGCGTAAGTGCCTTCGGGATCGGCCGGATTCACGCTCAGCAGGGCGGCCGCGGCGCGCACGGCACCGTCGCGGACGGAATCCCGCACCCGCGCGATCGCCCGATCTCCCGCGCCCGGCTTCTCCGCCGCGGGCGGGGTCCCCGCCGGATTCACCTTGATCTCGCCGATGCGCCAGCGTTCGCCCTCGCGGACCGTCGCGAGCAGCACCGACGCGATGCCCTTGCTGGTGGTGCCCGCCCTGGTGCTGCTCTGGTCGAGCACGGTCAGCACCCGCGCCTTGTCCGCCGTCTGCTCGACGGCGGCCGACACGATCACGCGGGTGACCAGCTTGATCGGCTCCGGCGAGTTCCGGATCTCGGAGAACAGCTTCGCGAGCTCGTCGCGCGCGTCCGGCGTCAGGTTGTCGGCGAGCGTCTTGTCGTAGGCGGGCGCGGCCGTGCTGTCGTAGGAGAACACCGCTTCGGTGGCCGTCTTCACCGCGGTCAGGACCGACGCGGTCCGCGCGGGATTCACCAGCGCGAGGTTCGCGGGCGGGGTTTCCGGTTCGGGCCGGGCGGTGCCGGAGACCGCGGTCGTGCAGCCCGCGAGCGCGAGCAGCACCACGAATCCCGCCCACCGTTTCACAGGAGGCCGAGCTCCCTGGCCCGCGCGTCGACCTGGAACCGCGACGTCACGCCGAGCGCGACCAGCAGTTCCGACACACGCCGCTGATAGGTGCGCACACCCATGCCGAGGCTCTTCGCGGCCTTGTCGTCCTTGCAACCGGTCGTCAGGAACTCGAGCATCTGCGGCGCCTCCTTCCGGATGTCGGCGAACCGCGCGTCGAACGTCTCCAGCGTGGTGGCCGCCAGCCAGGCGGTCTCGAACAGCGACAGGATGCCCTGCACCAGCTCGGGGCGGGAGATGACGCTGTACGAGCGCACCGCCTTGCCCTCGTCGCCCGCCATGATCGCGACCCGCTCGTCGAGCAGGATCGTCTCGTTGATCTCCTCGGTGCCGATCCGGATCTGCGCGCCGAAGCCGGACAGGCGGTGCAGATGCTCCGCGGTCTGCTCGTTCAGCAGGACGCCGGGGCGGTACAGCTTGCGGATCCGCTTGCCGCGCACCAGCCGTTCACCCTGCCGAGTGAGCGACGGCCGGGAGAGCGCCCAGGTGTAGAGGTCGTCGGCCGCGCACGCGATGTCGGTCGCCGCGACGAACAGATGAGCCGTCCGGTCGAACAGCTCTTCTTCTCCGCGAATCAGGGAGATGTCACTGACGAGTTCCACGGCGACAGTCTTCCAACATTCCCCGGCCGCCGTGACGGGAACGTCGCTATTCCCCCGTGAGCGGGACGATCACCGCCCGGATAGTCAAGACGAAAGTCGCGATCCGGGCACGAGCCGCCCGCCGTGGTGTCCCTCCTGTGCCCACCTGGGTGACCCGCCTCACCCACCAGATCTCGGCCAGGAATCGGTCGTGTGAACGGCGGCCGACCTGCAGGCGAACAGCCTGCTCCCAGGTGTCATAGGCATCACGAGTACGCGGCCGGGACTAGGCCAAAAGGCTACCCGCACGCTTACGATTCCCCTGTGACCACGCCTGTTGCACTCGCCCTGGCCATCGGCGGACTGATCGTCGGTGTGGTCGTCGGCTTCCTGATCGCGAGGGGCCGCGCCCGTCGCGAGGAGCGGCGCCCGACCGGCCCGACCGTGGCCGAACTGCTCGAACGTCTCGTGCGATCCAGCAACAACGGGGTCGTCGTCCTCAACAAATTCGGTGACATGGTCCTGCACAACCCCCGCGCCTACGAGCTGGGGCTGGTGAAGGTCAACCAGGCCGATCCACGGGCTCGGAAGGCCGCCGAGCAGGTGGTCGAGACCGACGAACCGATGGAAATCGACCTTTCGCCGCTGGAGGCCAGGGGCCGTCAGCCCGAAGCCGTCCTCGGCGAGGTCCGTCCGCTCGGCGACGGGTTCACCGTGGTCGAGGCCGTCGACCACTCCGAGGCGATCCGCCTCGAAGCCGTCCGGCGGGACTTCGTCGCGAACGTCAGCCACGAACTGAAGACGCCGGTGGGCGCGATCGCGCTGCTCACCGAGGCCGTCCTCGACGCCGCGGAGGACGTCGAGGAGGTCCGCCGGTTCGGCGGCAAGATCCTCCGCGAATCGACCAGGCTTGGCCAGCTCGTCACCGAGCTGATCGCGCTGTCGCGGCTGCAGGGCGCCGAGCGGCTGCCGGATCTGAACGTCGTCGAGGTCGACGCCGTCGTCCGCGAGGCACTCGGCCGGACGACGCTCTCGGCGGAATCCGCCGAGATCACCATCACCACCGACGCCGCCAGCGGGCTGCTCATCGAGGGCGACCGGACGCTGATGGTCACCGCGCTGTCGAACCTGCTGGAGAACGCCGTCGCGTACTCGCCGGCGGGCAGCCCGGTGTCGATCAGCAGGCGGCTGGTGGACGGCAAGGTCGAGATCGCGGTGACCGACCGCGGCATCGGCATCGCCGAGGACGAACAGCAACGCGTCTTCGAGCGGTTCTTCCGCTCGGACAAGGCGCGGTCGCGGGCGACCGGCGGCACCGGCCTGGGGCTGGCGATCGTCAAGCACGTGGCGGCCAACCACGGTGGTTCGGTCGGCCTCTGGAGCCGTCCCGGCACCGGATCGACGTTCACGCTGCGGATCCCCGCGCACATCGGTGCCGAACCGGCCGCGGCCGTGAAACAGGCTCCGCCGGTATCCCGGCCGGAGAAGACCCCCGAGCGGACACCCCGTCTCGTGGCAACAGGGCAAGAAAGCCCCGACCATGGAGGAAACCTGTGACGAGGGTTCTCATCGTCGAGGACGAAGAGTCGTTCGCCGACCCGCTCGCGTTCTTGCTCCGCAAAGAGGGCTTCACCGCCGCCGTCGCCGTGACGGGGCAGCAGGCGCTCGAGGAGTTCGACCGCAACGGCGCCGACATCGTCCTGCTCGACCTCATGCTCCCGGGCATGAGCGGCACCGACGTCTGCAAGCAGCTCCGGCAGCGTTCCGCGGTGCCGGTGATCATGGTGACCGCGCGCGACAGCGAGATCGACAAGGTCGTCGGACTGGAACTGGGCGCCGACGACTACGTCACCAAGCCGTACTCGGCCCGCGAGCTCATCGCGCGCGTCCGGGCGGTGCTGCGCCGCGGCGGCGAGCCGGGCTCCGAAGGCGATCTGGCGCCTCTGGTGCTGACCGCCGGGCCGGTGCGGATGGACGTCGAGCGGCACGTGGTGACCGTCGACGGCCAGGAGGTCTCCCTGCCGCTCAAGGAGTTCGACCTGCTGGAGTACCTGCTGCGCAACGTGGGCCGCGTGCTCACCCGCGGGCAGCTGATCGACCGGGTGTGGGGCGCGGACTACGTCGGCGACACCAAGACGCTGGACGTCCACGTGAAGCGCCTCCGGTCGAAGATCGAACCGGACCCGGGTTCGCCCCGGCACCTGGTCACGGTGCGTGGCCTGGGCTACAAGTTCGAGACGTGACAGGTCCGGTACCCGCCCCTGCGATACAGATCACGGTTACGGTTTCGTGACCTGACGTGGGGGCGGGTACCGTAGACGCTCGTGCGCCTAGGGGTACTCGACGTCGGTTCCAACACCGTCCACCTGCTCGTGGTCGACGCCCACCGTGGCGCCCACCCGACCCCGATGCATTCCGAAAAAGCCGTCCTCCGGCTCGCGGAGCAGATCACCCGCACCGGGGACCTGAGCCGCGCGGGCGCGGACAGCCTCGTGCGGGCGGTCGAGTCGGCGAAGGCGGCCGCGGCCAGGCTCGGCTGCGAAGAGGTCATGGCGTTCGCCACCTCCGCGGTCCGCGAAGCCAAGAACGCCCCGAAGGTGCTGGCGAAGGTCCAAGAGCAGACCGGAGTCGAACTGAAGGTGCTTTCCGGGATCGACGAGTCCCGGCTGACGTTCCTCGCCGTCCGCCGCTGGTTCGGCTGGTCGGCGGGAAAGCTGCTCGTGCTCGACATCGGCGGCGGCTCGCTGGAGATCGCGATGGGCCGTGACGAGGAGCCGGATCTTGCCGAATCGCTTCCCCTGGGGGCGGGCCGGACCACCCGGACGCGGTTCCACCACGACCCGCCGACCCGTTCGGAGCTCATCGCCACTTCGGCATGGCTCGAAGAGCAACTCGCTCCGCTCGCGAAGAAGGTCGCCAAATTGGGTGAACCCGATCGGGTCGTGGCAACCTCGAAGACCTTCCGGTCACTCGCCCGGTTGACCGGAGCGGCGCCGTCGGCCAGCGGGCCGCATGTGCGCCGTACCCTGACCGACACCGCGTTGCGCCAGCTCATCGCGTTCATCTCCCGGATGACCGCCCATGACCTGGCACAACTCGAAGGGGTCAGCGCGAGCAGGTCGCATCAACTGGTGGCGGGCGCGCTCGTCGCACAAGCCACCATGCGGGCGCTTTCCCTGGAAGAACTGGAGATCTGTCCGTGGGCGCTGCGAGAAGGTGTCATCCTTCGACGGCTGGACCATTCGAACGGTGCGGACGAGACTGTGGGCGGCAGCGCCCGACTGGACTTGGTCGACGGAGAACGGGCACGGTGAAGAGGTGACGGAAATGCGGATGACGGTGGATAGCGCGCGCGACGCCGCCCATGCCCCGTCGCGGGCCGGTTCGCAACGGCTGGAGCGCGCATTGGACAGCACGGTATGACGGACGAGACAGAGAGCGGCCAGCCACAGAAGACCGTGGCGGAGCTGCTCGCGCAGCACGGAGCCCAGCCCGAAGGCGGGCGCCGCAGGCGACGCCGCGCGGCCGACGACGAGGACGAGGCTCCCGAGCCCACCCGCGGCCGTCGCGCGCCGTCGGTGAGCGACACCGCGCCGCAGGCGATCATCGACAGGGTGTCCGGCGACACCCCGCCGCCGCCCAACCGGCCTCTGCGGCGCTCGCGGCCCCAGGACTCCGGACAGCGGCCGCTTCCGCCGCAGCAGGACTCCGCGCCGCTGCCGGTGCCGCCGAACGCCGCGACGCCGACCCGGCAGACGCCGCCGGTGCGCCCGCCGCAGGAGCAGAGCGGCTATCAGCAGCGTCCGCCGCAGCCGCCTCAGCAGTCGGGTCAGTTCGCGCGGCCCGCCCCGCCGCAGGAGCAGAGCGGTTACCAGCAGCGTCCGCCGCAGCCGCCTCAGCAGTCGGGTCAGTTCGCGCGGCCCGCCCCGCCGCAGGAACAGTCCGGTTACCAGCAGCGTCCGCCGGACTCCGAGGGCTTGCCGCCCCGCGGCCGTCCCCGGCCCGCGGGCCCGGAGGAGACGCGCGGCGCGGTGCCGCCGGTCCGCCGTCGCCCCGAGCCGCCCGCCGGGCCCCCGTCCGCGGGACTGTCGGCGAGGCTCGACGGTCTCGACGCCTCACCCGACGACGTCCAGGAGCCGCCCGGCCCGATGGCCAGCGGCGCGTTCCAGACCCCGCCGGCCCCGCCCGCCCAGCCGCCCCGGCGCCGTCGTCCGGCGGCCCGGCCGCCGCAGCCGAAGCTCGACCCGAGCACCGAGCAGTTCGCCGCGGTCGGGGACGAGGCAGGAGCCGAACCCGAGGCCGCCGCGCCCGTCGAACCGGCGGCGCCGCCCGCCGGGCTCGCCGGCTGGCGCAAGCGCAGGCAAAAGGTGCAGTCCGACGACACGGAGGTCGGCGGGATCCCGCCGGTGCCGCCGCCCGTGCCCGTCGAACCGGACACCGAGCCCGAAGCGGACCAGTTCGACGCGGGGCCCCCGACCATGGGGCATCCGGCGCCGATGCCGTTCGTGCCGCCGCATTCGCTCGACGACCGCGGGCGGCAGCAGGACAACCTCGACGAGTACGAGCGCGAGTTCGCCGAGCAGGGCTATCCCGAGGGAAGCCCGGACTTCGAGCGTGACGACTACGGCTACCGCGCCGACGAGTACGAGGACGAGTACGAAGACGACCGGGTCGCGGACAGCGTCGATGACGTCGATGACCTCGAGGAGGACGAGCCCGAGGCGCCCGCCGCGAACACCTCGCCGGGGAAGCAGTGGCTGGCGCTGGCCGGTCAGCTCGCCCTCGGCGTGGTCGGCGGTGCCGGGGTCTGGCTGGGCTTCAACTGGCTGTGGGTGAACATCCCCGCCGCCGCGCTGGTCGCCGCTCTGCTGGTGATCGTCGCGCTGGTGTGGATCGTCCGGAAGATCCGCAAGGCGGACGACCTGCAGACCCTGGTGCTCGCGGTGCTGGTCGGACTGGTGGTGACGGTCTCACCGGCCGCACTCCTGCTGGTCGCTCGTTAGCGGCCTCGGGAAGGATGCCGGAATGGTTCAGCAGATTCCGGTGGGGATTTCGACCGCGTCCGTCTGGCCGTTGAAGGCGGGCGCGGCCTTCGAGATGGCCGCCGACCTCGGCTACGACGGCGTCGAGGTGATGGTCTGGGCCGATCCGGTCAGCCAGGACGTCTCCGCTCTGCGCCGCTGGTCGCGCCGCACCGGGGTGCCGGTGCTGTCGATCCACTCGCCGTCGCTGCTGATCACCCAGCGGGTGTGGTCGCCGGATCCCGAGGTGCGCCTGCGGATGTCCGTGGACGCGGCCCTGGAACTGGGCGCGCGCACGGTCGTGGTGCATCCGCCGTTCCGGTGGCAGCGCCGCTACGGCGACGCGTTCGGCGACCTCGTGGACGAACTCGAAGAATCCAGCGGCGTCGAGGTCGCGGTCGAGAACATGTTCAAGGTCCGCCCGCCCGGCGGCTCGCGGACTTCGCGCGTGTCGGCGTTCCGGCCGTCGATCGACCCTACGGACGTAGGGTTTCGCCACTACACGCTCGATCTGTCCCATACAGCGGCAGCCGGGATGGACGCCCTCGCGCTCGCCGAACGCATGGGTTCCGGGCTCAGCCACGTCCACCTGGCGGACGGAACGGGTCTCCCGAAGGACGAGCACCTGGTGCCCGGCCGCGGGATCGAACCCTGCGCGGAACTTCTCGAAAAGCTCGTGAACAGCGATTTCGCCGGACAGATCGTCTTGGAGATCAACACCCGCCGGTCGCCGAACGCGGCGCAGCGGTCAAGGGATCTCGCGGAGTCACTCCTGTTCGCGAGGTTCCACCTCGGCCAGTGACAAAGATCGTCTCCGGGTGCGGAGATTCATTCCTCCCTGCGCCGGAGGCGCTGGTACACGTAAAGTTCCGACCGTGAACCAGCTGCGCTTGTTGATCTCCCGCACACCGATGGATCGGCTCGTGGCCTGGGTCAGTGCTCGGTGAGCGCGGCCGACGAAACGGGCACCTCCTTCGACGCGGCTTGCGCGACGAGATCACTGGGTGACGGCACGTTCACGGCGGTACTCCGTACCGAATGGTCGATCGGCGGACATCCGCACGGCGGCTTCCTGATGGCGTTGATGGCCCGGTCCGCGCTGGCGTTCCTGCACGAACGCGGCGAGCCGCCGTCCGAGCCCCTCGCCATCAGCGCGGAGTTCCTGCATCCGCCCGCCGTGGGGCCGGTGTTGCTGCGCATGGACGTCCGGAAGGTCGGAAGGCGCGCCTCGGTCGTCGCGGTCCTGCTGGAGCAGCGGGGCCGCAGTTGCGTCGAGGCCAGGGTGACCACCGGGCGGCTGCCGATGCGGCGTCCGGAGTGGACCGACGTCCCGGCCATGCCCGCGGAGCCGCCGCCCGGCGCGGTGCCCGTCACCGGTGAGACGTCCGAGGGCCTGTTCAACCTCGCGAAGGGCTGCGAGGTCCGGCTCGATCCGGCGAGCGTCGGCTACCTGCACGGCCGGATCGGCGACCCGCCGAAGATGCGGTTGTGGGTCCGGCCGCGGCACGGTCTTCCCGACCCCTACTTCGCGCTGCTCGCGAGCGACGTGAACCCGCCGGTGGTCTACAACCTCGGCCGGGTCGGCTGGGCGCCGACCGTCCAGCTGACCGCGTTGCTGCGCACCCGGCCGGCGCCGGGCTGGCTGCGGGTGATCGTGCAGGCCCAGTCGGTGCACGAGGCGTGGTTCGATTCCGACGCCGTCGTGGTGGACTCGCAGGGCAGGCTCGTCTGCCAGGCGCGTCAGCTGGCGCTTGCCCCGGCGCCCGGGGGCTGACGGCGGTTTGGCACGCTGAACCGCATGAGTGTGATCGCGGTTCTGGGTGCCGGGAAGATCGGGGAGGCCCTGCTCTCGGGCCTGCTGCACGGCGGGCACAGCCCGGACGACCTGCTGTTCACCGAGCGGTATCCGGCGCGCGCGGCCGAGCTGACCGAACGCTACGGCGTGCACGGGGTCGCCGTCGCCGACGCCGCGAGCCGGGCCGACGTGCTCGTCGTCGCCGTCAAGCCGCAGGACATCGACCCGGTGCTGGACGAGGTCGCGCCGTTGCTCGGCAAGGATTCGCTGGTGGTCTCGCTGTGCGCGGGCCTGCCGACCGCCCTGTACGAGCGCAGGCTGGCCGAAGGCATCCCGGTGGTCCGGGTCATGCCGAACACCCCGATGCTCGTCGGTGAGGCGATGAGCGCGGTCTCCGCGGGCGCGCACGCGACCGCCGAGCACATCGCGGTGGTGAAGGACCTGCTTTCGCACGTCGGACAGGTCGTCGAGGTGCCGGAGTCGCAGCAGGACGCCGTCACGGCGCTGTCCGGATCCGGGCCCGCGTACTTCTTCTTCCTGGTCGAGGCCATGATCGACGCCGGGATCCTGCTCGGCCTGCCGCGCGCGCTCGCCGGACAGCTGATCATCCAGTCGGCGGTCGGGGCGGCGAAGATGCTCGCGGAGTCCGAGGAGCACCCGGTGCTGCTGCGCGAAGCCGTCACCTCGCCCGCCGGGACGACCATCAACGCCATCCGCGAGCTGGAGAAGCACGGCGTCCGCGCGGCGCTCCTGGCCGCCATCGAGGCCGCTAAGGACCGCTCGACCGAGCTGGGCCGCGCCCACGAGGGCTGAAATCCGCTGGATACAGGCCCATCTCGGTGACTCGCGTCGCTTTAGCCACACGTGTCCCGCTACTCTCAGGAGAGCACGTGCGTGTCGATACCACAGGTGGGGAAGCCTCGTGGCGCGACACGTGTCGAAGGACACGGTGAATCATGCCGCCGAACAAGAAGGATGACCTCCCTTCAGTGGGCCAGGTCCAGTTCCTGACGGTCGCCGAGGTGGCCACGCTGATGCGGGTCTCCAAGATGACCGTCTACCGCCTCGTTCACTCGGGCGAGTTGCCCGCGGTGCGCGTCGGGAAGTCGTTCAGAGTGCCCGAAAAGGCCGTTCACGAATATCTCCAGGGCGCGTACTTCGACGTGGGCTGACGCTCGCTTCGCGGAGCACAGCGTGCCCGCCCGAGGGCGTCTTCCGGGGCGCGAGTACCCTGGAAGACCGCTCGTGCCTGTGCGCTCCACCCGTTGGACGCTGCGCCGGGCAGCGTGACCGACGACGAAGGAAGGAGCGCTCACGATGGGCTCTGTGATCAAGAAGCGCCGTAAGCGCATGTCGAAGAAGAAGCACCGCAAGTTGCTGCGCCGGACGCGCGTTCAGCGTAGGAAGGCCGGCAAGTAAGACACAGCCGGTGAGTGGCCCGTCCAGCTTCTGGACGGGCCATTCCCATTTGGTGGACGTTGTCCGCCCGTTCGAGTGAGACGTGGATCCCCTCTGCGAGCGGCGGGTTAATAGCATGTAAGCGCTGACTCGACTACCCCTAATGAGCGGTAACATCTCAAGGGCAGCCGCGCGATGCTTCCAGTGAGTGCGGGTACGCGCACACTCGGTGGATCAATTCGCGCTCAAAGGTCATCAGGACCCCGTGATCGAAGTCCGAGAACCGCCTGAAGACGCAGGGAGTCCTATGCCGTCGAACATCGTGCTCGTGACCGGGGTCGGGGGAGACCTTGGCGGGAAGCTGCTCGCCAGACTCGGCAACAATCCGGAGTTCGAGCGGGTGATCGGCGTGGACACCACGCCCCCGCAGAAGTCGGTGCTGCAGCGCATGGGGCGCGCTGAATACGTCCGGGCCGACATCCGCAATCCGCTGATCGCCAAGGTGATCAGCACGGCCAAGGTCGACACCGTCGTGCACGCCTCGTGCACCGCGCATCCGGCCGGTCCGGCCCGCCGCACGGCGATCAAAGAGGTCAACGTCATCGGCACGATGCGGCTCCTGGCCGCCTGCCAGCGTTCGCCGCTCGTGCGCAAGCTCGTCGTGAAGTCCACGGCCGCGGTCTACGGCGCCGGCGCGCGCTCGCAGGCCGTGTTCACCGAGGATTCCGAGCTCATCCCCACCTCGACCAGCGGTTACGCGAAGGACGCCGTCGAGATGGAGGGGTATGTCCGCGGGCTCATGCGCCGCCGCCCCGACATCACGACGACGCTGTTCCGGTTCGCGAACATCATCAGCCCGGAGATCGACACCGTGCTCTCGCGCTACTTCGCGCTGCCGGTGGTCCCGACCGTCTTCGGCTACGACGCGCGGATCCAGCTGCTCCACGCCAGCGACGCGCTGGCCGTGTTCGAGCAGGCGACGCTGAACGACGAACCCGGCGTGTTCAACGTGGGCTCGGAGGGGGTACTCACGCTGTCCCAGGCGATCCGGCGAGCGGGCCGGGTCGAACTGCCGATGCCCAGCGGTGTCGTGCCGTCGGTCGGCAAGGTCCTGCGCGGAGCGAGGGTGGTCGACTTCTCCGCCGACCAGGTCCGGCTGCTGAACTTCGGCCGTGTCGTGGACATCACGAAGCTCAAGAAGGAGTTCGGCTACACCCCGCGGTGGACGACGCGGGAGGCGTTCGACGACTACATCACCGGCCGCGGGCTCCGGCCCGTGGTGGACGGCGGCAAGCTGGCCGGGTTCGCCGACAAGGTCCTGGTGGCGGCGGCGACAGGGCAGGCGGGGAACCGGTGAGCAGGCCCTACGAGAACGACTCCGAGAACTCTCACGAAGGCGAGGCGGAAGACGTGAGTGGCGCTGAAGCGCAGGTCATCCCGTTGCACGGCCCCGGCAGAGAGAAGCCGGACCCGGCGGCACAGGCGGACCGTGATCTTCGCGAGTCCGACGAAGCGCGAGAACAACTGGAGCAGGAACGCCGGGCGGACGCGCCCGTCGTCGAGTTCCCCGGGACGGCACGGGTCTCGCCGGCCCGGACCCGTCCGTCCGGTGAGGACCTCCTGCCACCGCCGCTCCGGTCGGCGCTGGGGTTCCTGCGGGACAGGCTGACCGGTGACTACACCGTCGACGAGTTCGGCTTCGACGCCGAGCTCACCGAAACCCTGCTGCTGCCCCCGTTGCGCGCGCTGTACGAGAAGTGGTTCCGGGTCGACACGTTCGGCGTCGAGAACCTGCCCGCCGACGGTGGTGCGCTGCTGGTGTCGAACCATTCCGGCACGTTGCCGCTCGACGCGCTGATGACCGCCGTCGCCGTGCACGACCACGTCCCCGGCGGCAGGCATCTGCGCGGCCTCGGCGCGGATCTGGTGTTCCAGGTGCCGCTGGTCGGCTCCTTCGCCCGCAAGTCCGGGCAGACGCTCGCCTGCAACGCCGACGCGGAGCGCTTGCTGCGCAAGGGAGAACTCGTCGGCGTCTGGCCGGAAGGGTTCAAGGGGATCGGGAAACCGTTCTCGTCGCGGTACAAGCTGCAGCGGTTCGGCCGTGGCGGTTTCGTCTCCGCCGCGTTGCGGACCGGGGTGCCGATCATCCCCGTGTCGGTCATCGGCGCGGAGGAGATCTACCCGAAGCTCGGCGAGATCAAGCTGCTCGCGCGGGTGCTCGGCCTGCCGTACTTCCCGGTGACGCCGTTCTTCCCGCTGCTCGGCCCGCTCGGCGCGATCCCGCTGCCGACGAAGTGGAGCATCGAGTTCGGCGAGCCGATCCGCACGGACACCTACGACGCGGACGCCGTGGACGACCCGATGCTGGTGTTCACCCTGACCGACCAGGTGCGGGAATCGATCCAGCAGTCGCTCTACAAACGCCTCTCGCAGCGGAAGAGCGTCTTCAAGGGCTAGCACCCGGAGACGGGACGTCAGTGTCCGATTCATGCCCGCATGGGCAGTTCTGCGGGCCTGGCGCGCTGGGAGTGTCCCCTGTGGACAGTCGAGAGGTGTCAGGTCACGGACCCCTGAACCCGAAGGTGGTGAAGGGGCTTCACGGAGCCGCCGCGTCTCTAGCGTGATCGGAGCCGTGACTCACGTGTTTGAAGCCGGAACTCTCGTGTGACGGCTCCAAGCACGCGAGTCCCGGCCTTGATCACGAGTGTGACGACTCAGCGGCGCCGGTAGGCCATGCCGGCCGCGACGGCACCGGCCACGGCACCGACGCCGAGCACCGAGGGCACGCCGATCTTCGCGGCCTTGCGCCCGGTCCGGAAATCGCGGATCTCCCAGCCACGCGCCCGCGCGACGTCGCGGAGACCGCCGTCGGGGTTCACCGCGACCGCGGTCCCGACGACCGAGAGCATCGGGACGTCGTTCTGCGAGTCCGAATACGCCGTGCAGCGCTTGAGATTCAGCCCTTCGCGTGACGCCAGCGCGCGGACGGCGTGGGCCTTCGCGCGGCCGTGCAGCAGGTCGCCGACGAGACGGCCGGTGTAGACGCCGTCCTTGGTCTCCGCGACCGTGCCCAGCGCGCCGGTGAGGCCGAGGCGCCGCGAGATGATGGCCGCGAGTTCGATCGGGGTCGCGGTGACGAGCCAGACGCGCTGCCCGGCGTCGAGGTGCATCTGCGCGAGCGCCCGCGTGCCGGACCAGATCTTGTCCGCCATCAGCTCGTCGTAGATCTCTTCGCTGATGTCGGTCAGTTCCTGCACGGTGCGACCGGCCACAAAGGATAGTGCGCGCTCGCGGTGGGTCTTGATGTCCTCCTTGTTCTCCCGGCCGCCGAGCCGGAACTTCACCTGCTGCCAGACGAATCCGGCCAGATCGGCGGACGTGAAGAACTTGCGCGCGGCCAGGCCGCGGGCGAAGTAGAAGATCGACGCGCCCATCATCATGGTGTTGTCGACGTCGAAGAACGCGGCCGCGGTGAGGTCCGGCGGGGCGGGCGGTGCCGGCGGTTCGAGGGCTTCGGCGGACGCGGTCGCCATGGCGGCCTCGGCCGAAGCCTCCCCCGCCAGCTCGGCCAGCCGTTCGAGCTCTTGACTCTTATCCTTGCCCCGCCAAACTGACACGCACACCGCCTCCGGAATCCCAGGTGCCTTCGCACAGCGTAGCGAGCGGCCGACCGCCCTGTCCCGGGTGTGGTGCCTGCCTCACGTGACGCGGCGTCAGCCAATGGTTATCGGCGGTAATCCCGGAATGAGCGGCGGAATCGAAATCAGCGGCGGCTTCGGGGTGGTGGTCGTCGGCGGCAGCGTCCTCGTCGTCGGGGGAGGCGTGGCCACCACCGGCGGCGGCGTCCCGCCCGTGGGCGGCGTCAGCGGCCCGGTCGGGGTCGCGGTGTCCACGGCGGACGACGACGGCGGCGGCGCCGAGCTCGGCGGCGGCGAACCGGCCGGGGCGGACGACGGCGGGGTGGACGTCAACGGCGGGACGGCGGCGTTCGGGGAGTCCGGGTTGCGGACGCAGTCACCGGCGGCCGGGACCGCACCCAAGTCGTCGGACGAGCCCGTGGTGATCGTGTAGCAGACCAGCCGCGAACCGAGATCCGTCGTGCGCGTCTGGACCTTGTCGAGCAGGACACGGGCCGCGGCGAATTTGTCGCGCGCTTCGGCGGGCGCGGACCCGACCTGGAGGCCGAGCCGGTCGGACTGCTGCCGCGCCCAGGTGCGGAGTTCGCTCAGCCGGGTCTGGCCACCCTGATCGGTGACGAGCGCGGTCAGCTGCGAGACGCCGGCGCGCAGGTCGGTCTCGAAATCGGCGAGACCGGTGAAGTACGCCGCGGTGGGCGCGTCCTGCCGGGTCAGTTCGTCGAGTTCGCCGACGCGGTTCGCGGCGAACTCCAGATGCTTCTTGGCCTTGTCCCGCTCGTCGAAGGTGAGTCCGAGCGAGGCTGATTCACCCGCTCGTTTGATGCCGTAGAGCGGATCGCCCGGCAGCGCGTCCTTCGACAGCAGCAGGGTGACTCCGCCCAGCGCGAGGACGAGCGCGACGGCGGCGGCGGCGAGGTTGGCGACGGCGTGACCACGGCGCTTCGGCGGGGCTTCGGCCTCGGCGAGACGCCCGGCGATCTCGTCGCGGATCCGCTGCCGGGTCTCCGCGTCGGGAGCGCCACCGGCGCCCAGTTCGCGCAGACCGCCGACGAGCGCGAGTTCGTGCGCGAACTCGTCGTCTCCCGGACTTTCGGTGCCGTCGACAAGGTCCGCGAAGCGGTCACCGTCCGCCCGCTCACGCGCGAACCATCCCGGCACGCCCACGGCGAAGTCTCCATCTGATCAGCCCGGTCCTGACCACCGGTCTGGCAGTGAAAACGAGCGGAGACGCCCAAGGGTTACGGCAAGGCCCGGTGAGGAGTAAATATGGGACGTTAGCGCAATCCGGTCGGCAGAAGTTGTGCCAAACGGCGTACCGCGCGGTGCTGAAGGGCCTTGATGGCGCCTTCGTTGCGCTTCATGATCGCCGCGGTCTCGGCGACCGAGAGTCCCTGCATGAACCGCAGCACGATGCACTCGCGCTGGTCTTCGCCGAGTTCGGCGACGCACCGCAGCAGTTCGGCGCGGGTGGCGCGGCTGATGGCCTGCTGCTCGGGCCCGGCGACGGCCTGCACGCCGACGTTCCCGATCGGCGCCCCGTTCGGCTCGGCGACCTCGTCGGTGACGACTTCGAGGCGAAACCGGCTCGACTTCACGTGGTCGAGGATGATGTTGCGCGCGATGGTGACGAACCACGCGCCGACGTCGCGTCCCTGGTAGCTCACCGAAGTGATGCGGCGCAGCGCGCGGAGGAACGTCTCGCTGGTGACGTCCTCGGCCAGGTCCCGATCGCCGAGGCGGAACAGGACGTAGCGGTAGACGACGTCGACGTAGCGGTCGTAGAGCCGGCCGAAAGCGGACGTGTCGCCGCCCTGCGCGGCGCTGACCAGCTCCCACGCCTCGGCCTTGGCGGCTTCGGCGGCCGCGTCACTCTCTTCGACCTTGGGCCGGGACGCCGGAGCGGCGGGGAAACCGCTCCGCCGGAGGATGTGGCCCGCCAGCATGGAGACGGGGTTCGGTGCGGGAAGAGTCACGGTCCACCTCCCGTTCCGGACAGGGAGAACCGGCCCGCATGTCCCACCGCCGCGTGGGCCTGCAAGATCTGCACGTCCGGACTCCCTTTCTCACCATCGAGTGATCAACACCACTCGACGACGCCCAGCAGCATACGTGTAGTTACCGCGAAGTAGGTAGCGGTGCCGGGGTTACGGAACTGCGACGAAAGCGAGTGACACCCATGACGGTGGCCGAGATGACAAACTGGCAACGCCGTTTCACTCCAGGGAAGAGGTTCGCAGTTGAGCGCGGAGCAGGTTGCCGATCCAAGCGTGCCCACCTTGCTCGCCGAGGCCGCCCGCCAGTGGCCCGGCAAGGTGGCCGTCCAGGAGACCGGCGGCGGGGTCGAGCTGACCTGGGCGGACCTCGACCAGGCCGCCCACGCGCTGGCCAGGGCCCTGCTCGACGCGGGAATCGACCGCGGCGACAGGGTGGCGCTGCGGCTTCCGACGTCGGCCGCCTTCGCCGTCTCGCTGTTCGGGGCGCTCCGGGCGGGCGCGGTGGTCGTCCCGATCTCGCCGCAGGCTCCCGTGGCGGAGCTGACCGGCCTGCTGGAGCACAGCGGCGCGCGGCTCGTCCTCGAACGCGAAACGACCGAGGAACTCCCCGATGGAGTGACAAGCCTCTCACCGCCCGTTACTTCGGATGGAGCAGCCGAACCGGTCGACGCGGCCGGCGCCGGTGAGGACATAGCGGTCATCTCGTACACCTCCGGCACGACCGGCCCGCCGCGCGGCGTGATGCTGTCGCACCGGGCGCTGCTGGCGAACCTCGACCAGCTGAGCCGGATCGTCCCGACGCCGCTCGTGCATGGCGACCGCGTGCTCATCACCATCCCGTTGTTCCACGTCTACGGCCTGGGGCCGGGCCTGCTGCAGACCACCTCGGTCGGGGCGACGGCGATCCTGTCCGAACGGTTCCTCGCCGAGCGGACCCTGGCGGATTGCGCCGAGTACCGGGTGACTTCGATCGCCGGCGTGCCCGCGATGTACGCCGAGTTCGCCGCGATGGACGCCGACGAGCTCGGCCAGGGCCTTTCCACCGTCCGGCGGATGACCTCGGGCGCGGCCCCGCTGCATCCCAAGATCCTCACCGCGCTGCGCGGCGCCACCGGGCTGGACGTCTACGAGGGCTACGGCCTCACCGAATGCGCGCCCGTGGTCACCACGACCCTGGTCACCGGCTACCCGAAGCCCGGTTCGGTCGGGCGGCCGCTGCCCGGCGTCGAGCTCCGGCTGGTCGACAGCGACGGCGACGCGGAGCCCGTCCCGCTGGACCCGGACGACCTCGGCGACGCCTTCGACGAGGACGGCGGCACCGGGCTGGTGTCGATCCGCGGCGCGAACCTGTTCTCCGGCTACTGGCCCGACGGCTCGCACGGCCCCGACGAAGACGGCTGGTTCCGCACCGGCGACGTCGGCTACCTCGACACCGACGGCGACCTGCACCTGGTGGACCGCGCCAACGACCTGATCATCGTCAACGGCTTCAACGTCTTCCCGCACGAGGTCGAGAACGTGATCTCGATGCTGGACGAGGTCTTCGAGGCGGGTGTCGTCGGTGTCGTCGACGAGCGGACCGGCGAGGCGGTGAAGGCCGTCGTCGTCCCCGCGCCCGGCGCGTCGCTTTCGGAACAGCAGGTCGTCGAGCACTGCGCGGAGCACCTGGCCGGGTACAAGGTGCCGCACACCGTCGAGTTCGCGGAGTCGCTGCCGCATTCGGCCACCGGGAAGCTCCGGCGCTTACGCCTCAGGTAAGGATTGACGCATGGCGCACCACGTGACCGTCATGACCCGCACGGGTTGCCACCTGTGCGAGGTCGCGGAACAGGACATCGAGCGGATCTGCGGCGAGCTGGGCGTCGCCTGGTCGGCGCGGGACGTCGACAGCGACCCCGAATGGCGGGCCGAATACGGCGACCGCGTGCCGGTGATCCTCGTCGACGACGCCGAGCACGGCTACTGGCGCGTCGAAGAGGACAGGCTCCGGAAAGCACTGGCGTAACACACTCGTAAGGGGCGATCGGCCGACCCGAAGCGCTATCGCTGGCGAAGATGGAGTCGTGGACGACGAACGCAGGCTCACCTTTCCGCAAGCCGCACTGACCGGGCTCCTGACACTGGCGGCCGCTCTCGGCGTCGGCCATCTCGTCGCGGGTTTCGTCGGGTACACGGCCTCGCCGTTCGTCGCCGTCGCGAACTTCGTCATCGACCACAGCCCGCACGCGGTCGTCGCCTGGGCCGAGCAGACGCTGGGGACCTGGGACAAGGTCGTCCTCAAGATCGGCCTGGCCGTGGTGCTGGTGCTGTTCGCGCTGCTCGCCGGGCAGCTCTCGCGCGGCAAGCCGCTGCCGGGGCAGGTGCTCGTCGGCGTCCTGGGCGCGGCGGGCGTCGCCGCCGTCTACGTGCGCACCGACCTCGGACAGGTCTCGCTGCTGGCGCCGGTGGCCGCGACGGTCGCCGGACTCGTCGTCTTCACCCGGCTGCATCTGTTCTTCCGGCCGAAGGTGTACTTCGACGACCGCGAAGGCGAGGGCCCGCCCCGGCGGAAAGTGCTGGTCACCGGCGTCTCCGTCGTGGCAGGGGCCGGTGTCGCCGCGCTGGTCGGACAGATCGCCGGGACCAGGAAGAACGCCGAGGAGTCGCGTGCCGCCGTCGGCAGGCTCGTCCCGGCCAGGACCGCGCCGCCGATCCCGCCCGACGCGGACTTCGTGAAGTTCGGCACCCCGCCGTATCTCACTCCATCGAAGGATTTCTATCGGATCGACACGGCCCTGGTGGTTCCGCAGGTCCGCACCGAGGACTGGAGTCTCCAGATCCGCGGGATGGTCGACCGCGAGGTCACCTATCGGTATGACGACATCCGTTCGCGGCCGCTGATCGAACGCGACGTCACCCTGTGCTGCGTGTCCAACGAGGTCGGCGGCCCGTACATCTCCAACGCGCGCTGGATCGGCGTCGACCTGCGCGACCTGCTGCTCGAAGCGGGCGTCAAACCCGGCGCCCAGCAGATGTTCGCGACCAGCGTCGACGGCTGGACCTGCGGCACCCCGGTCGAAGCGGCCCTGGACCCGCGACGCGGCGCGATGCTCGCGATCGGCATGGACGGCGAACCGCTCCCGATCGAGCACGGCTTCCCGGCGCGGATCGTGATCCCCGGGCTGTACGGCTACGTGTCCGCCACGAAATGGGTCACCGAACTGGAGATCACCACCTGGGCCGAGCGTCAGGCGTACTGGCTCGACCGCGGCTGGGGCCGCGAGGGGCCGGTGAAGACGCAGTCGCGGATCGACGCGCCCGGTTCGGCCGTGACCGCGGGCAAGGTGGTCGTGTCCGGGACCGCGTGGGCGCAGCACACCGGGGTCGCGAAGGTCGAAGTCCGCGTCGACCAGGGGAAATGGCAGGAGACCGTCCTGTCGGCCGAGACGTCGAAGGACACCTGGCGGATGTGGTGGACCGAGGTCGACGTCGCCCCTGGTCAGCACGAGATCGCCGTCCGGGCCACGGATCAGTCGGGCTACACGCAGACCCAGGAACGCGCCGGAACAGTCCCTGACGGCGCCACCGGCTGGCACACGGTGTCGGTCAACGCGCGTTGATGCAGGCTTCGCTCACTGTCGTGAGCCAGGGCTTTCGCGTGACTGAGTGGACGACACGCGTGATCAGACGGACGACACGCGTGTCGTCCGTCTGATCACGCGAGACCGTGCGACCGCAGGTGCCTGAGACTCGGTTGGCTCCGCGAATCGCCACTCACGACCCACGCGCCTGGGCACTGTGGGGTGCGTCATCCCCTCTACCTGTGACTTTGTGCCTGCGTTCACAAGTGGCTACCGTAGATACGTCGCCACCGGAGCGCCCGGCATCGAACCGGACTCAGCGCCGCGGGTCAAGAGCCGATTTTCCTGGTTCAGGCGAATCATGTCGTCAGCAGGACCAGAGGAGCGGACAAGCGTGGTGTCGCAACGAGGCCGGCGCACCCGGGTGACGCCGGACGCCGACAACGCGCCCACCGCGGAGATGCCCGCCGTCGAGACCGCTCCCGAAGGAGAAGCGGTCCGCGCGAAGTCCATCCCCGAGGCCGCCGTCGCCCGCCTCGCCGTCTACCTCCGCGTCCTCTCCGGACTGGCCGAGCAGGGCGCGACGACGATCTCCAGCGAGGAACTCTCGCAGGCCGCGGGCGTCAACTCCGCGAAACTGCGCAAGGACCTGTCCTACCTGGGCTCCTACGGCACCCGCGGCGTCGGCTACGACGTCCAGGTCCTGGTCAGCCAGATCGAGCGGATCCTCGGCCTGACCCGCAAGCACAAGGTCGCCGTGGTCGGCATCGGCAACCTCGGGCACGCGCTGGCCAACTACGGCGGGTTCCCCGGCCGCGGCTTCCCGGTCGAGGCGCTGTTCGACCTCGACCCGGATCTGGTCGGCGTCCCGGTCGGCGGTCTCCCGGTCTCGCATCTCGACGAGATCCCCAAAGTCTGCGCCGAACGGCAGATCTCCATCGGCGTCATCGCCACTCCGCCCACCGCCGCGCAGTCGGTCTGCGACCGGCTCGTCGCAGGTGGCGTGCAGTGCATCTTGAATTTCGCCCCGGTGGTGCTGCAGGTTCCGGCACATATCGAGGTGCGCAAGGTCGACCTCGCGGTCGAACTGCAGATCCTGTCGTTCCACGTCGCTCGCCGCGCGGATCTGGCCGCCAACGGCAACGGCGGAGGAGACGGTGGCCCTGGGGGCGCCGACAATGGCAGCGTGAACGGCCACGGCAACGGAATGGTGGTGCGCTGAAAATGAGCGTGTTGGCGGTCGGGCTCTCGCACCGCAGTGCCGAGCTCAACACCCTGGAACGCGTCGCGGTCCCCGCGACCGACGTGACCAAGGTGTTGCACCAGTTGCAGCAGGCCGAGCACGTCAGCGAGGCGATCCTCGTCTCGACCTGCAACCGCATCGAGGTCTACGCCGTCGTCGAGACCTTCCACGGTGGCCTCAACGACGTCTCCGACGTGCTCGCCCGCCAGGCCGGGATGGAGCCCGCGGACCTCTACGACTCGCTGTACGTGCACTACGCGGGCGCCGCGATCGAGCACCTGTTCTCGGTCACGTCGGGCCTGGACTCGATGGTCGTCGGCGAGACGCAGATCCTCGGCCAGATCCGGTCCTCCTACGCCACCGCGCGCGAGGCGGGCACCGTCGGCCGCACGCTGCACGAGCTGATCCAGACCACGCTGCGCGTCGGCAAGCGCGTCCACTCCGAGACCGGGCTGGACCAGCTCGGCGCGTCGGTCGTCTCCGAGGCGCTGGCCGCGGCCGGTGACATCGCCGGCAAGCACGCGCTGATCGTCGGCGCCGGTTCGATGGGCGCGCTCACCGCGTCCCACCTGCGCAAATCCGGGATCGGCGAGATCACGATCGCCAACCGCACCGAGGCCAAGGCCGCCCGCCTCGCCGCCGCGAGCGCCGAGCAGGGCGTACCCGCGAAGGCCGTCCGGATGAGCGGGATCGCGGCCGCCGTCGCCGAGGCGGACGTCGTCGTCTGCTGCACCGGCGCGCAGGCCGCGGTGTTCACCGCCGAACACGTCCCGGCCCGCGCCGGGCGACCGCTGGTCGTCTGCGACCTCGGCCTCCCGCGCGACGTCGACCACGACGTCGCCGAGCTGGCCGACGTCACCGTCGTCGACCTCGAGACCATCCAGCGCCGCATGCGGGAAGCGGGCACCCCGACCACCGAGCGCCAGACCGCGAAGGCCACCGGCATCGTGCTCGACGAGGTGCGCGAGTACCTCGCCGGTCAGCGCAGCGCCGAGGTCACCCCGACGGTGACGGCGCTGCGGCGCCGGGCGGCCGAGGTGGTCGACGCCGAACTGCTGCGCCTGGACAACCGCCTGCCGGACCTCGAAGCCGGGGTCCGCGAGGAGGTCGGCCGCACGGTCCGCCGCGTGGTCGACAAGCTGCTGCACGCGCCGACGGTGCGGGTCAAGCAGCTGGCCGCCGAGACGGCCGACACCGATTACGCCAACGCGTTGCGCGAGCTGTTCTGCCTCGACCCGCAGGCGCCCGCCGCGGTGGCGAGTCCCACAACGCCGAAAGACGAGTGATCATCAAGTGAGCAGAGTCATCCGCATCGGGACGCGCGGCAGCAAACTCGCCCTCGCGCAGACCGGCACCATCGCCGACGCCCTGCGGGCCACCGGAGCCGAGGTCGAGCTCGTCACCGTGACGACCCCCGGCGACAAATCGTCCGCGCCGATCCCGACGATCGGCGTCGGCGTCTTCACCTCCGCGTTGCGCGAAGCGTTGCTGCGCGAGGAAGTCGACGTCATCGTCCACTCGTACAAGGACCTGCCGACGACGCCGGAGCCGGGCATCACGCTCGCCGCCGTGCCGCGCCGCGAGGACCCGCGTGACGCGCTGATCGCCCGTGACGGGCTGACCCTCGGCGAGCTCCCGCCCGGTTCGACCGTCGGCACCGGCTCGCCGCGGCGCACCGCGCAACTGCGCGCGCTCGGTCTCGGTTTGGAAATCGTGCCGATCCGAGGCAATATCGACACCCGCATGCGCAAGGTGAGCGACGGAGAGCTCGACGCCGTCGTCCTGGCGCGTGCCGGACTGGCCAGGATCGGCCGGGCGGAGGAGATCACCGAGACCCTCGACCCGATCCAGATGCTGCCCGCGCCCGCGCAGGGTGCGCTGGCGGTGGAGTGCCGGACCGGTGACGTGGACATCGAGCACCTGCTCGGGTCCACAGTGGACGATGAAGGCACCCGTGCCGTGGCGACCGCCGAGCGGGCGTTGCTCGCGGCGCTGGAAGCCGGGTGCAGCGCACCCGTCGGAGCGCTGGCGGAGATCGTCGAGGACCTGGACGCCGAAGGGCGGGTCGTCGAGCGGATCTCGTTGCGGGGCACCGCCGCCGTCGAAGGGGACGGGGACGCGGTCGACATGGTGCGCGCTTCCGCGCTCGCCGACTTCCGCGATGCTGAACAGCTCGGCCGGACACTGGCCGCCGAGCTGCTCGACCTGGGGGCGGGCGCGCTGTCCGGCCCCACCCAGTGAGTCAGAACGTTGAAGGTAGGGCCGCGCTCGACTGCGGCCGCTCAAGAGGAGAACGCACAGATGACCCCCGCGCGTAAGACCACCGGGCGTGTCGCCTTCGTGGGCTCGGGCCCCGGTGACGCCGGTCTGCTGACCGTCCGCGCTCAGGAGCTGCTCGCCAAGGCCGAGGTCGTGGTGACCGACCCGGACGTCCCTTCGGGCGTCCTGGCGTTCGCCGCCGAGGGCGCCGAAGTGCGCCCCGCCGTCGGCGAGGCCACCGAGGTCGCCAAGGACCTGGTGAACGAGGCCAAGGCCGGACGGCTGGTGCTGCGGCTGATCGCCGGCGACCCGCTGACCCAGCCCGCCGTCGTCGCCGAGGTGCAGGCCGTTTCCCGGACCAGCGCCGTATTCGACATCATCCCGGGCGTTTCGCCCGGCGCCGCCGTCCCGGCGTACGCCGGTGTCGCGCTCGGCGGCACGCACACCGAGGTCGACGTCCGCGGTGACGTCGAATGGGCCGCGCTGGCCGCCACCCCGGGCCCGATCGTGCTGCACGCGACGTCGGCGCACCTGGCCGAGGCCGCGTCCGCGCTGACCGAGCACGGACTGGCGCCGACCACCCCGGTCGCGGTGACCTCGAACGGCACCATCAACACCCAGCGCACCCTGGACACCACGCTGGCCACCGTCGCGAACGAGGCGGGCGAGCTCGTCGGCCCGCTCATCGTGACCATCGGCCAGGCCGTCGGCCAGCGCTCGAAGCTGTCCTGGTGGGAGTCGCGCGCGCTGTACGGCTGGAAGGTCCTGGTGCCGCGCACCAAGGAGCAGGCCGGTGAGATGGCGGAGCGGCTTCGCGGCCACGGCGCCACCTCGCACGAGGTCCCGACCATCTCGGTCGAGCCGCCGCGCAGCCCCGCCCAGATGGAGCGTTCGGTCAAGGGCCTCGTCGACGGCCGCTACCAGTGGATCGTCTTCACCTCGACCAACGCCGTCCGCGCGGTGTGGGAGAAGTTCGAGGAGTTCGGCCTCGACGCCCGCGCCTTCTCCGGCGTGAAGATCGCCTGCGTCGGCGAATCGACCGCCGCGAAGGTGCGCTCGTTCGGCATCATCCCCGAGCTGATCCCGGAGGGCGAGCAGTCCTCGGAGGGTCTCCTCGCCGAGTTCCCGCCGTACGACGACGTCCTCGACCCGGTCGACCGCGTGCTGCTGCCGCGGGCGGACATCGCCACCGAGACCCTGTCGGCCGGCCTGCGCGAACGCGGCTGGGAGATCGACGACGTGACGGCGTACCGCACCGTGCGGGCCGCGCCGCCGCCGGCCGAGACCCGCGAGATGATCAAGACCGGCGGTTTCGACGCGGTCTGCTTCACCTCGTCCTCGACCGTGCGGAACCTCGTCGGCATCGCCGGCAAGCCGCACACCCGCACGCTGGTCGCGTGCATCGGCCCGAAGACCGCGGAAACCGCCGTGGAGTTCGGGCTGCGGGTCGACGTCCAGCCCGAGAAGGCCGACGTCCCGCACCTCGTCGACGCGCTGGCCGAGCACGCCGCGCGGCTCCGCGCCGAAGGTGCGCTTCCGCCGCCGCGCAAGGCGAAGCGAGCCCGCCGCTCCTGATTCGAAGGCCGGGAACGCCCCCTCACCCCGCATTTCCCGCGGGATGAGGGGGCGTTTCATTCGCTGGTGAAACCTTGGCGAGCGGGCGGAGGCGAACGCTAGCGTCGAGAGGCCACCGGAAAACTCACTGGGGAGTGATCATGAAATCTCTGGCCCATGCCGCCAGGATCGGTACCGCCGCCGGCGTTTTCGCCCTCGGTTTCGCCGGTCTCGCGGGGACCGCCGCCGCGGCGCCGTTGCCCACGCCGTTCCAGGTCTGCAGCCCGCTCGGATGCGCCGTGCAGAGCGTGCGAGGCACCGTCGAGCGGACCGGAGGCCTGACCCGGATCATCGCCACCGTCACCGACAGTTCGACGACGTCGTCCCTCTCCGCGCGGTTCGTCCTGAGCGGGCCGCAGTCCCTGGCGCAGCTGGTCGACGCCGACAACGAGTCGAAGCGGCAGGTGATCACGGCGCCGGACGCCTTCACCGAACTGATCGTGAGCGCCTGCGCCGTCGGCCCCACGCCCGGGTGCAACACGGTGACGGTGCCGCTGTAACCCCTCACCCGAGTCCGTGAAGGCCTCCTTGAGGGACCCTGGGTCCCTCAAGGAGGCCTTCACGGACTTGCCTCATGCCTGGGCGATCAGCTGTGGAGGCGTCCCACGGCGACGCGCGCCGCAGGAGCGGCAGGCGCGGCAGCGGCGCTTTCCGTCTGTGCCGCGGCGGAAGAGGACCGCACGAGGCCGGCCGACTTCCCGCACACCTTCTTCTTCTCGTCCGACGTCATCTTCTTGCCGACCGTCCTGGTCTGGCCCACGACGCCGGGCGCCGGGCCTTCACCACTGAAGTTCCAGACGTACCACTGGTTGTGCCCCCATCGGCGCTTGTCGTACCACATGTCGTACGACCCGCTGGCCACCCGCATGACCGGTGAGCGGTCCAGGCCCGCCCAGTAGCCCGGGTTCACCTCGATCCGGGTCTCGACGCTTTCGCTGGTCTCCCAGCCCCATTCCTGGCCCCACGTGCGTTTGTACGCGACCGACCAGTCGACGAGGAATGCGAAGCCCGCGCTCACGCTGATCTCGTTCGACACCGTGTTCTTGCCGCTGCGGGTGTCGCGTTTGCCGATCACCTGGGTGATCTTGTTGGCGCTGCAGTTGTAGACCGTGTCGACGCGGCCCCAGCTGCCGTAGAAGTCCTGACCGCGCTGGTCGACGTGGGCGTTGCAGGTCTTGGTGGCACGGCCGCAGTCCTTGAGCAGTTCGGCGCGGGAGGGTCCGCGCGAATACCTCACCGAGCTGCCGCGGTCGTTCATGTTCGACCCGTAGTTGCCGCTGTCGTTGGCGTACCACTCCTGGCTCTCGCCCTGGTACTCGGCGTCCGCGTACATCGTGATGTAGCAGTTCTGGAAGGTCTGGAACGAGGAGATCTTGTCGTTCCAGGCGCCGAGGAAGCCGATGGTCTGGTCGGTTCCCTCGACGCACGGCGACCCGGTGACGGCGACGCTCGCGCCGCCGAAGTTCGCGTATTCGTACAGCACGCTGATGACGGTGGCGGAGGCGCCGACCTCGCCTGCCGACGCCGCGGCGAGGGACTCGCCGACGCTGTCGAAGCACTTGAACGCCCCGGTCGCCGTGTCGGCGACGCAGTGCTCCTCACGCTGCTCGGCGTTCGCCGGGACACCGCCCGCGAGGCACACCATGACAGCGGCCAGAACGGCCGCCCCGAGTCTGTGTCTACGCACGTCTGAACTCCCTGGGAGAGACGGAACACCGACCACGACCGGGCCGGGTGTCACGCAGTCCACCACGGGGAAGTCGGCTTGCCCATGCAGAACGACCGGCAGACTGTTCTTCCGCTGACCGGTGATCGGGACGGTCTCAGGCTTCGCCTCGCTCACGCAGGTACCGCGTGTGATCGGCCTGTTGATGGACGTCGCCCGCGAAGAACCGCTCCGCGATGCGATGCGCCTCGGTCTCCAGCAGCTCCAATTGCGCGAGGAGTTCCTCGGCCGCGCTCGGCTCGCCGCTCGCCCGCCGTTTGGCGGCGAACCACCACGGCAGGTTGAGGTAGGTCTGCACGGACAGCGGCAGATCGGTCCGCGCCAGCCGGACGACCTCGTGCTGGACGTCGGGGTTGGCCGACAGCCGTTCCGGACGCGACAACAGGTCGTCGAGAACTTCGGCGACCCGCCGGACACCGTCCACAGAGGACTCCGGCATCCGCTGCGCCTGCGCGGTCACCTTGCCCACCAGCGAGCCGAGGTCCGCGCGCAGCTGCCCGGCCTCGGCGACGACGTCCACCGGCACCAGCCGGACCCGCTCCGGCGGCGCGAGCAGGGCGAACACCGCGTACAGCCCGGCGACCACCAGCGGCCACAGTCCGCCGACGACGCCGGTCAGGTACAGCGCGAGCCCGATCAGCCCGCCGACGCAGCCGGCGAGGTTCTTCGTGGAGCCGAGGTACCGGATCATTGGTAGCCGCGGATTTCCTGGAACACCTTGGGCAGCACGTCGCTTCGCGCGTCGAACACGTTGCCGCCGGTGCGTTTCGCGACCTCGCCGAGCTCGGCGGAATCACCCTCGCCGAAGATCACCGTGAACACCGGGATCTGCCGCATCGCCTCCGGGAGCGACGGGAACTTCCGCTGGAAGTCCGCGAACTTGGAGCCGTTCGCGTTCGCCCCGTCGGTCATCAGGACGATCGACGTGAACCGGTCCGGATCGCGCGCGACCAGCGGGCCCATGATGTCGTACGCGCGCTGGAGGCTGTCGTAGATAGCCGTTCCGCCGTTCGCGTCGAGGCCTTCGGCGAAGGTCTTGATCTTGTCCAGCACGGGCTTCGGGTCGCCTTCCGGGACCGCGAAGGTCTCCGGGCTACCGGGCACGGTGTCGAACGGCAGCATCGTGACCTCTTCGCGGCTGCGGAAGCGGCGGTACCGGCCGGTCAGTGACCCGTCGGCGCCGGTCAGCCCGATCAGCGCGGTGCGCAGCGATTCGATCCGGTCACCCGACATGGAACCGGAGGTGTCGAGCACGTACAGCGTCCTCGACGGACGCCGGATCTTGTCGAAGTAGGCGCCCAGCAACGCGTCGACGGCCTGCTGCGTCGCGGGGAACGGCAGCTCCACGAGATCCTTCTGCGCGAACTGCTGTCCTAATCGGACTCCAGGAACGACAGGGCGGCGTTGCGTGGTCTCCATGATCTTGCGTTGCGTATCCGGTGTGCGCAGCCGCTCGGCCAGCTTGCGGTGCGCGTCCCGCGCGTCGGAATTCGCTCCCTGCAACAACGTCAGCGGATAGTCGGCGGTGACGACGCCGTCGGAGGGGTACACCAGCGTCAGCGGCTCGGGGAGTTTCCCGCTCGCGTTCATCGACAGCAGGACGGACTCGTAGTTGATCAGGCCGTCGACCTTCTTGCCGGGATCCTGCCCGCTCGCCCGCCGCTGGTAGGCGTCGGAAAGCCAGCCGGACGACCCCGCCGACATCGCCTGCGCGCTGAAGAACTCGGTCAGTTTCGGGGTGACGGAAGCGATCTGCCGCGCGTCGACGGCGTTGCCCGCGCCCGCGAGCGCCGACGCGACCCCGACGAGGGCCGAGAAACCGGAGTTCGACGCCGACGGATCGGTCATGCCGTAGGTGAAGGCCTTCTTCCCTGCCTGCTCGGCGATTTCGCCCCAGCCCACCGGCCGCCCGGTCCAGCCGAGCCGTTGCGCCGCCGACGCGGACAGGCCGAGCACCACCGGCGAGCTCATGATCTTCACCTGCTCGCCCAGCCGCTTCGCCGCCTCCGGAACCGCGGCGGGGTACCGGTTCGACGAGAACCAGACGGCGTCGTACTGGCCGTCCACCTTCCCGTTCGCGAGCGACTCGGTGCCTTCCAGCGTCCCGGTGAACTGGAACTTGACCTTGACCCCGGTCGCGGCCGCCTCCTGTTCCAGCAACGGCTGCAGGTCCGCCAGCTCACTGCCCGCGAGCACGCGCAGGGTCCCCGGCTCGGCCTCCCCCACGCCGTGCGTCCCGCCCTGGCTCGAATCGCAGGAAACCAGTGACAGCGCGCAAATCGCCGCCAGCGCGACCGTCATCCAGCGTTTCACGATGCCCCCTCGGCCGTCGCCGTCTCGTGAGACCGGCGCAGATGGTCTTCGGCCCGCCGGATCTCCCCGGACAACGCCTCCACGGTCGCCGCCATCGTCGAGACGGCCCCCGCCTTGTACTCGTCGATCGCGTCGATGCTGCGGTAGATCCGGTCGAACGACTCGCGGATCGTCGCCACCGCCACCGCCGGATCGCTGCCCGCGCGCTGGATCTCCGCGCCGCGCAGCTCCAGGATCTCGGCGTTCGCCCTGATCAGCCCGTCGGTGGTGGCCTGCACGGCCCGGACCTCGTCGAGCACGTCACGCTGCCCGGCGAGCGCGCCGCTCACCAGCAGCGCGACCCGCAGCGCCGCGACCGTGGTCGACACCGCCCGCTCGATCCCGCGGATCAGCTCGTCGTTGTTGCGCCGCACCAGATCCAGCGCGAGATAGCCCTGAGCGCTCACCGCGAGCTGGGTCAGCAGGTCCTGATGCCGCTGCCGGATCGGGTGCAGCGCGTCGGCCCGCAAGGCCTTGGCCCGCGCGGGATCGGTGAAGTCGAAGATCCCGGCCTGCCGGTCGACCGCCGTGTCGACGGCCTCGGCGAACGCGGCCGCTTCGGACAGCTTCCCGAGCGTCCCCCACAACCGTTCCCGCTCCCCCTTGAGCGCGGCGTTGTCCCGGCGCAGGACGTCCTGCCGGGCCCGCAGCTCCAAGACCAGCGCGTTCACCGGCTCGTTGGCCGCGCGGTAGCGGTCCAGCGCCTTCTTCGCGCTGCCCGCGAGCGGGATCACGCCCATCAGCTTGCGGCCGGTGATCGGCAGTTTCGCCGGATCGATCGCCGCCACGGTCCGCCGCAGCCCGGCCAGGCTCACCGTCGCTTGCTGCTGAGGTGACCCGATTTCCGCCAACGCCCGGGTCGACCGGTCCAGCAGCGCGCCCGCGACGGTCGCCGCCGCGCGCATGTCCGACTCGCCGACCGCGAGCAGTTCGTCCAGCACCCGGGTGAACTCCGGCGATCGGACGTCGAGCGCTTCGAGCCGCTCGGCGAACTTCTCCGCCCTCCGCGCGACCTCGGCGTGGACCTCCGGGCCGAGGGTGACCAGGCCGGCCGCCCGCTCGGCCGGGATCGCCTCCACCGGATCCGGTGGAGTGAGCGTGAAATCGTCCATCAGTACTGCTTCTTCACGGCGTCGAGCAGGCGCTCCAGCGTTTCGTACGACGGCGGCTCGACGGCGTCCACCAGATCGGCGGGCACCGGCGCCTTCGCCGCGGCGACGACGTCGGCGAACAACCGCGGGTCCCCGGTGCGGAAGCCGAACGTGGCGGCGAGTTTCCCCAGCTCCGGGTCGGTCGCCAGCAGCCTGCCCACCTGGTCGCCGTTCGGTTTCAACGGGACGAGCGTGTGCTTCGAGTACACCGTCGGCGCCGTGTAGAGCAGCCGCATGTCCGGCCGGATCGAGCCGTCGGCGCGGACCAGCCTGTCGACGAACTGCGACTCGTAGATCAGCGCCATCGGCGTCTTGCCCATGCCCGCGGCGAGGTAGTCCTCGAACGGGCCTTCGGTGCTGTTCTGCGTGTACCCCTGGTCGATGAACAGCTTCGACACCCCGGGCAGCACCTTCGCCTCGGCCTCGGGCGTGCTGACCACGTTGTTCCCGTTGGCGACGAAGGAAACGATCGACAGGTACATCGCCGCCGAGTTCGACTCACGCGGATCCGTGGTCGTGACCAGCACGTTCTTGCGGGCCGGGAAGGCGGTGTTGCCGGGCAGCTGGTCCCAGCGCGTGCTCTTCTGCGCCAGTTCGAGGTACTTCGCGACGTCGAGCACCTGGTAGTCCCCGGCGCCCTTGCGCACGATCCCGTTGGCGCTCAACAGGTTCACGATCGGCTCGAAGGTCGCGATCGCCATCGGCGACTGGAACGGCGTGTGCACGCCGGTCACCCTGTGGTCGCGCTGGATCCGCTGCGCGGCGGGCGAAGAGGACGGGAACGCGAACTCGTACGCGCCGAGGTCCATGCTCGCGATCTGCCGTGAGCCCGCGGTGTCCACTTCGACCTTCAGGCCGTGCTTGGCGAACGCGTCCACCACCCGCTTGTCGGAGAAGAACGCCAGCTTCTCCGAACCGATGACCCCGCGCACCGTGGTCGGATCCTGACCCTGCGCGGTGTTCTCGTCACCGCCCCGGCCCCAGACGATCACGGCGACCACGGCCAGCAGCAGCACCACGGCCAGGCCGATCGACAGACGGCGTTTCACCGGCCCACCCCCTCGTTCACAGGCTTGATCTTTCAGCCCGTTCGACTCTTTTGACGCGCGGGCGAGCCATTTCGAAGTGAACGATCGATGAACGGAAGACGTCGTCAGTTTCTGGCGAAACGTTGGGGTGGAAGGGAAATCAGACGCTGGCGGGCAGAAAGCGTGCCGGTGAGGCGTCGGTGCAGGTGGTCGTGAGTGGCGATTCGGGTTATTGGGGGGCAAGGCCAATGTGGCGTGTTGTGTCGCTCGCCCGTGCGTCGGCCTCGGGTGTCGCGAAAGCCACTTTCGGGACACCCTATGCCCCGAAAGTGGCTCTCGCGACACCTCCGGGCCTCCGTCACCCACGACCACCGCAAGACCCGCG
>NZ_JBFBGL010000075.1:0-26261 GCF_040684635.1 Amycolatopsis sp. NPDC089917
GTCCTACCTGGCGGGTCGGCTGATCGGCTGCTGACGCCCCCTTCACGTACGTATTGAAGTGTCCTTATGGGATGCCCAAGTCCGTGAAGGCCTCCTTGAGGGACCCAGAGTCCCTCAAGGAGGCCTTCACGGACTTCCGCATTCAGAGGACGGAATGCGGACGGGGGTCAGGAAGCGGGGGCCTCGATCAGCGGCCCGCTCACCCCGGCCTGCTCGTGCGTCGCCATCTCCGCGAGCACCCGCGTCGCCATGAACACCAGCGGCAGCGCCGTGACCGCGCCCGTGCCCTCACCGAGGCGCACGTCCAGATCCAGGATCGGCTCCAGGTCGAGGTGCTCCAGCGCCAGCGCGTGCGCGGGTTCGCCGCCGCGCTGACCCGCTGTCCACCACTGCCGCGCGCCCGGGACGAGCTCCTCGGCGACCAGCGCGGCCGCCGAGGCGACCAGGCCGTCCAGGATCACCGGCGTCTTCCGGAGCGCGGCCTGCGCGAGAAAGCCCGCCATGGCGGCGATGTCGGCTCCGGCGGACGTCCGCAGGAGCGCGACCGGGTCGGCCAGCACGGTCCTCGCCCGCCGCAGCGCGTCCCGTACCGCCGCGGCCTTGCGCATCCAGGCGTTGTCGTCGATCCCCGAACCGCGGCCGACGACGGCCACCGGTTCGCTGCCGGTCAGTGCCGCGACCAGTACCGAAGCCGGGGTGCTGTTCCCGATCCCGAGGTCGCCCGCGATGAGCAGGTCGGCCCCGCCGTCGACCTCGGCGTCGGCGATCGTCCGGCCCGCGCGGACGGCGGCACGGGCTTCGTCGTCGGTCAGCGCGTCCTCGACGTCGATCGAGCCGGAACCGCGCCGCACCTTGAACTCGCCGATCGACCGCGTCGCGGGGGCGTCGCTGTCGACGGCCATGTCGACCACCCGGACGCTCGCGCCCGCCGAAGCCGCCAGCACGTTGATGGCCGCGCCTCCGGTCAGCGTGCTGCCGACGAGTTGAGCGGTGACCTCGCCCGGATACGCCGAGACACCCTTCGCGGCGATGCCGTGGTCTCCGGCGAACACCACGACCCGGGGCCGCGTGAACGGCCGCGGTGGCGACTGGCCCTGGCAGGCCGCGACCCAGACGCCCAGTTCTTCGAGCCTGCCCAGGGAGCCCGCGGGTTTGATCAGTTTCGAATGCAGTGCGATCGCCGCGGAGCGCGCGTGTTCATCCGGCTGCTCGACTTCGGAGAACTCGAGGATTTCGTCGTCCAACGCCCTGCCCCTTCGGATCGCTTCGGTGGCCGGACCCAACCTACCGACCCGCCTGTGCCAGAGTTGCCTGTGGCTCAGACAAAGGCCGCCGGAGTGGTGCTCGCGAGCGGAGCGGGTACCCGGGTCGGCGCCAAGCTCAACAAGGTCTATCTGCCCGTGGCGGGCAAACGGGTCGTCGCGTGGTCGCTCGACGCCTTCGCCAGGGTGCCCGGCATCGACGTGCTCGTACTGGTCATCCGGCCGCAGGACACCGGACTCGCGCGCGAGGTGCTCGCCGCGCATCCGGGCGAGGTCGAACTCGTCCACGGCGGCGCGACGCGGCAGGGTTCCGAACTGAACGCCTTGCGCCACTTGACTTCCCGCATCGAGAGCGGCGAGATCGACGCGGTGCTGCTGCACGACGCGGCCCGTCCGCTCGTCACCCCGGAGCTGATCGCGGACGTCCTCGCCGGCACCCGGCGGTACGGGGGAGCGGTGCCCGGGGTCGCGGCCGACGACATCGTGCGCGTCGACGGCGACACCGTTTCCGGCGCGTTGCCGGGCGCGATCCGGGTGCAGACGCCGCAGGGTTTCCGCGCCGCACCGTTGCTGGAGGCGTACGAAACGGCGGAGCGCGAAGGTTTCGTCGGCACGGACACGTCTTCGTGCATGGAAAGGTTCTCCGCGCTGCCGGTGCGGTGGGTTCCGGGCAGCGCGGAGAACCTCAAGATCACCTACCCGCACGACCTCGTTGTCGCCGAGCAGGTGATCGGCCGAGGTTAGGGATCTCCCTGGTCGTCGGCCTTGGCTCCGTTGGCGGGCAGGATCGTGACCGGCCGGCGTGCCTCCATCGGGATCACGCAGTCCGGATGTGGTTGCAGCAACTGGATCGGCGCGGCGGCCTCGCCGGGCGGCGGGATGGTGAGCACCGCGCGCAGGGTCCAGTCGGCCGTCGAGTGGTACTGCCACGAAACGAGTGCTGGCTGGAAGACGTCCGTGTCGGCGAGGGTCGAGACCCGGAAGGCGCTCGCCCGTTCCTCACCGCGCAGGACGAGAACGTCGGCGCAGGCATCCCACTGGAACACGGCGGCACAGACCTCCGGCTCCTCACGGGGGCCGAAGATGTAGACGACCCACCGGCGTCTTCGAAGCTCTTCGAGCAGTTCGTCGATGCTCAGATGGTTCATCGAGCCCCCCAACGGGTTTCGGGAACTCTGCGGAGAGTAACAGGTGTACTAGAGCACCGTCCAGAATGTGTACTAGTACGTAATAATGGGGTGTGAGCAGGATCCTTGGTGCTCGCCCATTGGTGTGCTAGAACGCTTGTGCGCACCGCGCGACCTTGTGAGGAGTCACCTTGCCCGCCGTCGACCGACCTGAACCGCCGTATCTCCAGATCGCGGGAAACATTCGCGACGACATCGTTTCGGGAAGGCTCAAGGAAGGTGACGCGGTCCCGTCCGCGCGGGAGATCGCCAGGAACTGGAACGTCGCGATGGCGACGGCGATGAAGGTGCTCTCCACGCTCCGGGCGGAAGGTCTGGTCCGCGCGGTACGCGGGATCGGGACAGTGGTGCAGACCAGGGCACTGCACCGCTCCGCGCACGATCGGACGATCTCGATCGCGCGAACCGGCAAGGTTTATCCGCCGGGTCACTACGCGAAAATCCGGGAAGCCGGGCTCGTCCCGGCGCCGGAGCGGGTGGCGGGCGCGCTCGGGATCGATCAGGGTGCTCCGGCGATCAGGCGGCGGCGGACCACGTACGCCGGTCAGGGCATGCCGGTGTCGACGTCCGTTTCGTGGTTCGACGGCACTTTCGCGTCGAAGGCGCCCTTGCTGTTCGAACCGGTGCGGATCGTCGAAGGCACGGTCAAATACGTTGCGGACCGGACAGGCCGGGTTCTGACGTCGACCCATTCTCAGCACGCCGCGGGGCTGGCGGGTGCCGAGGAGGCGAAGGAACTCGGTGTGGCCGAGGGTTCGGCGATTTTGTTGAGCCGTAACAGGTTCTTGTCCGCCGAGGGAGACGTACTCGAGTACGGCGAATCGGCGGCATTGCCGGATCATTGGATTTTCTACGAATACAACATCGAGGACGGGGCATGAAGCACATTCACGCGGGTAAGGTCCGTGACCTTTACGAAATCGACGGCGACATTCTGCTCGTCGCATCGGATCGCGTTTCGGTCTACGACGTCTCGCTGCCGACCCCGATCCCGGACAAGGGCGCGCTGCTGAACCAGCTTTCCGCCTGGTGGTTCGAAAAGATGGCGGACGTGGTGCCGAACCACGTCATTTCCACGACCGACGTCCCCGCGGAATTCGCCGGCCGCGCCACGCGCTGCAAGCCGCTGAAGATGATCCAGGTCGAGTGCATCGCGCGCGGCTACCTCACCGGTCTCGGGATGCGCGAATACCGGCGCGACGGCAAGGTTTCCGGCGTCGAACTGCCCGCCGGTCTCGTCGAGGCGGACAAGCTGCCCGAGCCGATCTTCACGCCCACCACGAAGATCTCCGACACCGGTCACGACGAGTTCATGACCTTCGCGGACGTCGTGAACGAGATCGGCCAGGAGACCGCGGACCGCATCCGCGACCTGACGCTGGAGGTCTACACCAAGGGCGCGGAACACGCGGCGAAGAACGGCATCATCATCGCCGACACCAAGATCGAATTCGGTTTCGACGCCGACGGCGTGCTGACGCTCGGGGACGAGGTCCTCACGTCGGACTCGTCGCGGTTCTGGCCCGCCGACGAGTACGAGCCGGGCCGCACGCAGCACGCGTTCGACAAGCAGTTCGTCCGTGACTGGTCCACGACCACCGGCTGGGACAAGACGCCACCCGGCCCCGCGATCCCGGACGAGATCGTCGAGGCGACCCGCAAGCGCTACACCGAGGTCTACGAGCGGATCACCGGGAAGACCTGGGTACCCGGTGGTGGTCATGCCTGAGCAGCAGGTCTACGACCCGTACCGGTTGATCGACGACGTCGAGGGCCTGCTGATCCAGCGGGGCCACCGGCCGGAGCGGCTCGACGGCCGGACGGGTGACCGCGTCGCGGGCGCGAGCAGGTTGTTGCGGGGCCTGGGAATCGACCCCTTGCGTGCCCCCGGTGACGCTCTCGACCTGGACGGCCAGATCGCTTACCAGTCCCGGGTGCACGGGGACTGACGCAAGACGAAACGTCGCATTTAGTCGACTAATCGCGGGAAAAGCGTCCGCGGTTAGTCGACTAAATGCGTTCAGGGGGTCAGGGCGAGCGGGTGAGGGTGGGGTCGGTCTCGGTGACGCCGTCGAGGGCCTCGTCGATCGCGGCGAGCAGGTCCGCGTCCAGCTTCACGCCGGCCGCCTTCACGTTCTCGTGCACCTGTTCCGGCCGCGAAGCGCCGATGATCGCCGAAGCGACGTTCGGGTTCTGCAGCACCCACGCCACGGCGAGCTGGGCCATCGTCAGGCCCGCCTTGTCCGCGAGCGGCTGAAGCCGCTGGACGCGCTCCAGGACGTCGTCGTTGAGGAAGCGGGCGACCATGTTCGCGCCGCCCTTCTCGTCCGTCGCGCGGGAGCCCTCGGGCAGCGCCTGGCCGGGCTTGTACTTGCCGGTGAGCACGCCCTGCGCGATCGGCGACCAGACGATCTGGCTGAGCCCCTCGCGCTCGGAGGCGGGGATGACCTGCGCCTCGATGACCCGCCACAGCGCGCTGTACTGCGGCTGGTTCGAGATCAGGGGCACCTTCAGTTCGCGGGCGATCGCCGCGCCCTGGGTGATCTGCTCGGCGGTCCACTCCGAGACGCCGACGTAGAGGACCTTGCCCTGCCGGACGAGGTCGGCGAAGGCGAGGAACGTCTCTTCGAGCGGGACGGTCCGGTCGAACCGGTGCGCCTGGTAGAGGTCGACGTAGTCGGTGCCGAGCCGCTTCAGCGAAGCGTGCGCCGACTCCATGATGTGCTTGCGGCCGAGGCCCGTGTCGTTGGGACCCTTGGGGCCGGTCGGCCAGTAGACCTTGGTGAAGATCTCCAGGCTCTCGCGGCGCAGGCCCTTCAGGCCGCGGCCGAGCACCGATTCGGCCGCCGTGTTCGCGTAGACGTCGGCGGTGTCGAACGTGGTGATGCCGACGTCGAGCGCCGCCTTGATGCAGGCCTGGGCCTGGTCCTCTTCCACCTGGGACCCGTGGGTGAGCCAGTTGCCGTACGAGATCTCACTGACATTGAGGCCACTGCGGCCCAGTCGTCGAAACTCCATGAGCCCGACTCTACCCCAGGCCGTTAGCCACGCTAACGACCCGGGTTTCGCCTGATCAGACCTTGTCGCCGGGGCTGACCCGCGGCTTCGGGACACGCAGCTTGCGGATCTGGCTCGCGCGGATGAACGAGTACCAGCCGACCGAGGTGCCCTTGATCACCTCGTCCGGGAACTTCAGCCGGACCATCTTCGCGATCCGGCGTCCGCTGAGCACGCCCTCGACGATCATGCCGAGCAGCATCACGGTGCACAGCAGCGTCGCGTACCGCTGCACCTCCGGGTACGGGAGGATCAGCGCGACGAACACCAGGATCGCCAGCGGCATGAACAGGCCGAGCAGGTTGCGCCGCGAATCGACCAGGTCGCGGATGTAGGCCTTGACCGGGCCGCGGTCGCGGGGGAGCAGGTACTTGTCCTCGCCCGCCATCATCCGCTCGCGGCGTTCCTTGGCGGCGTTGCGCTGCTTCGCCTTGTACTCCGGGTCGGACTTCGCGGACTTGCGCAGTTCCTTGTTGCGCTTCATCGCCTCGCGCATGGTGGTCGGCGGCGGCGCCACCGGACCGCGGCGCTTGGCCTCGGCCTCACGCCGCTTGGGCGTGGCCTTGCCCTTGCCGGGCGTGTACGCCTTGGCCTGGACCTCGACGGCCTTGCTCTCGGGCGTCTCGGTGTCCGTCGTGGCGGAGTCTGTGGTGCTACGGCGCAGGAACCTCACCTCACCAGGGTAGTTGCAGCCGTCACGGTGCCACGCACCAGGCCGAGCGATATGTCACCATGGAGGGGAACAGATCGGGACTCCGACGTGTTGGACCATGTGCAAGACGAGTACCCGCAGCGAGTTCGACCAGAGGGAGAACCATGACGACCGCTGAGCAGGCAGCCGCAGCTCAGGCCGAGACCGCCGAGGAGACGCACGGCGTCACCTTGACCGACGCCGCCGCCGTCAAGGCGAAGGCCCTGCTCGAGCAGGAGGGCCGTGACGACATGCACCTGCGCATCGCCGTCCAGCCCGGTGGGTGCGCGGGTCTGCGCTACCAGCTGTTCTTCGACGAGCGCACGCTCGACGGTGACCTGTTCCGTGACTTCGACGGCCTCCGCGTGGCCGTCGACCGGATGAGCGCGCCGTACGTGTCGAGCGCCGTGATCGACTTCGTCGACTCGATCGAGAAGCAGGGCTTCACGATCGACAACCCCAACGCGACCGGCAGCTGCGCCTGCGGCGACAGCTTCCACTGATCCGCGTCGAGGCATGAAGAAGGGCCGCGAACCTCACCCAGGTCGCGGCCCTTCCTCATGCCCGGAACGGGATCAGACGTAGGCGTCCAGATCGGCGACCTGGGCGAGGCAGCGCTCGTCCACGGTCCAGGGCGGAGCGATCTGCCGGGGCAGGGGCAGGTTCTCGGCCTGGAGGGACGACGGGATCCCGGCACAGTCGGCGATGAGTTCGCCGATCGATTCCGGTTCGAGGTGATACGCAGGAGTGGTCACGAACGACAAGTTAATGACTCGTGTTCGAGTAGGACACCACTACCAACCGGTAGTGTTGATGGCCGTGCCTGAAGCAACCCGTATGGGGCATGACCTGCGGGTAACTTAGCCGTCCTCGCCTTCGCGGGGCCGACCGATCAAGGAGAACCGGTGGCAGACAGCGCCAGGATCGCAGTATCCGGCAGTATCGCAACCGACCATCTCATGCACTTCCCGGGCAGGTTCGCCGAGCAGCTCATCGCCGAGCAGCTGCATCGCGTGTCCCTGAGCTTCCTGGCCGACGACCTCGTCGTCCGGCGGGGCGGGATCGGCGCGAACATCGCCTTCGGCCTCGGCGTGCTCGGCAAGCGCCCGATCCTGGTCGGCGCGGTGGGCTCCGACTTCGCCGACTACCGCTCGTGGCTGGAGCGGCACGGCGTCGACACCGCCGGCGTGCTGGTCTCCGAGGTCGCGCACACCGCGCGCTTCGTCTGCACCACCGACGAGGACCTCTGCCAGATCGCCACCTTCTACGCCGGCGCGATGGCCGAATCCCGCAACATCGAACTGGCGCCGGTCGCCGCGCACGCCGGTGAGCTGTCGCTCGTGCTGATCAGCCCGGACGACCCCGAGGGCATGGTCCGGCACGCCGAGGAGTGCCGCCAGCGCGGTTACACCTTCGCCGTCGACCCCTCGCAGCAGCTCGCGCGGATGGACGGCGAGCAGGTGCGCGCCTTCGTCGACGGCGCGAAGTACCTGTTCAGCAACGACTACGAATGGGAACTGCTGCTCCAGAAGACCGGCTGGACCGAGGCCGACGTTCTCGACCGCGTCGGCATGCGGATCACCACGCTCGGGGAGAAGGGCGTCGAGATCATCGGCAAGGACGGTCTCTCGCTGCAGATCGGCGCCGTCCCGGAACGCGGCAAGGTCGACCCGACCGGCGTCGGCGACGGCTTCCGCGCCGGGTTCATCGCCGGGCTCGACGGCGGGCTCAGCCTGGAGCGTTCGGCGCAGCTGGGCTCGCTGATCGCCGTGCTGGTGCTGGAGACCGTGGGCACGCAGGAGTGGACCTTCGACCGCACGGACGTCCTGGGGCGCCTCAAGGAAGCCTTCGGCCCGGAGTCGGCCGAGGAGATCGCGGCGATCCTGCCGGCCTAAGTTTGAAGTCCGTGAAGGCCTCCTTGAGGGACTCTGGGTCCCTCAAGGAGGCCTTCACGGACTTGCACAGCAGGGGAGCGAGCGAGGGAAGGGCCCCCTTCAGCCGCGTCCGGTCAGGATTCCGGCGACCTCGGCGGGGCGCGACATGTGGGGACAGTGCCCGGCGTCGATCTCGATCGCGCCGACGCCGAGCCGCTCCCTTGCCGCCTGGCGCATCCACTCCGGTTTCAGCGTGCGGTCGCGCGCGGGGACGATCACCGTCGACGGGATCTCCGGCGCGGGCTCGGCGTGATGGGCGGCGAGGACCGCGGGACTGAACAGCCGCAGGCTGTCCAACGCCAGATGTTCGGTCTCGGGATCGCAATCGTGGAAGAGGAACTCCGACGCCTTCGCGGGATCCGCGGTCGGGTCCACGCCGATCCACTCGGGGGCGAACGAGGCCGGGACCTCGTCGCGCAGGCTCCGCCCGCCGGCGAAATCGGGGATGTAAGCGGCGACCCACACCAGCGCCCGCGCGTCGAGCGCCTCGGCGATCGCGGGGAGCAGGACCCCGGCCCCGGAATGGGCAACGACGATCGGCCGCTCGCCGTCGTACTGGTCCCGCGCGTGCTGCGCGTAGCCCTCGACGGGCAGATCGGCCGGGGTCAGCAGGTCCACCGCGATCGCGCGATGCCCGGCGGCCCTGAGCAGTTTGGCCACGCGGTCCCAGCCTGCCGGGCTCTGCGTCGTGCCGTGCACGAGGACGAAGTCCATCGCTCCATGCTGGCCTCCACCGGAGGAACGGTGAAGGCCAGCGTGCCGAGTCGTGACTAGAGTTTCACCGGGTAGACGGGTTCCGGGATCTCGGGCTTGATGCGGTTCTCGACGAAGATCCCGTGCCACAGCATGAACACCAGCAGCGCCCACAGCTGGCGGCTGCGGTCGAGCTGCCCGGCCTTGTGCTCGTCGAGCAGCGCCAGGACGGCCTTCTTGTCGAGCAGCGCGTCGGTCTGCGAGTCCGAGATGATGCCCTTGGCCCAGTCGTACATCTCGTTGCGCAACCACAGGCGGATCGGCACCGGGAAGCCGAGCTTGCGTCGGTTGAGCACGTGCCCCGGGATGATCTTCGCCAGCGCCTGGCGCAGCGCGTACTTCGTGGTGCCGTGCGCGAGCTTCTGGTCCAGCGGGATGGTCGAAGCGACCTTGAACACCTCGGCGTCGAGGAACGGCACGCGCAGTTCCAGCGAGTTCGCCATGGTCACCTTGTCGGCCTTGACCAGGATGTCGCCGCGCAGCCAGGTGTAGAGGTCGACGTGCTGCATGCGCGCGACCGGGTCCCAGTCCTCGGAGATCTTGTACCAAGGAGCGGTGACGTCCTTGAAGCCGATGCCTTCCTCGTACGTGCGCAGAACCTTGCGGAGCTGGTCGTCGCGGAAGTTGCGCGCGTTGCCGTAGTAGCGGTCCTCCAGCGGCAGCGCCCCGCGCCGCAGCAGGTCCTTGCCGCGGGTGCCTTCGGGGATCTTCGTGGAGACCTTGCCGATGATCTTCCGCATGCCGCCGGGGATCTTCTCGAACGGCGCCAGCGAGATCGGCTCGTTGTAGATCGTGTAGCCGCAGAAGAGCTCGTCGGCGCCTTCGCCGGACAGCACCGCCTTGACGTGCTTGCGCGCTTCGCGGGCGATGAACCACAGCGGCACGAGCGCCGGGTCGGCAACCGGGTCGTCGAGGTACCAGACGATGAGCGGCAGCGCCTCCATCATCTCGTCCGCGGACACCGTGCGGACCACGTGCTTCACGCCGATCGCGGCGGCCGATTCGGCGGCGACGTCGACCTCGGAGTAGCCCTCGCGCTCGAATCCGGTGGTGAACGCGATCAGGTTCGGGTTGTGCTCCTTGGCCAGCGTCGCGGTCGCGGTGGAGTCGATGCCGCCGGAGAGGAAGGCGCCGACCGTGACGTCCGGGTCGGAGATCATGTGCTTGCCGACCGAGTCGCGCATCACATCGGCGATGCGCTCGTACAGTTCGTCGGCCTCGGCCTGGTTGTTGACCGGCTTCGCGTTGAACTGCGGGTGGAAGTAGCGGGTGAACTCGACGTTTCCGCCCGGGACGACCCGGAACGACGTGCCGGACTCGACGCGGCGGACGCCGGTGTGCATCGACTCGGGCTCCGGCACGTACTGGAGGACCAGGTAGTGCTGGAGGGCCGTCTTGTCCAGCTCGTCCTCGACGCCGAGCACGCTCGAAAGCTCCAGCAGGCTCTTCTTCTCGCTGGAGAAGGCGATCTTGCCGGGGCCCGCCGAGTAGAACAGCGGCTTGATGCCGAACGGGTCGCGCGCGCCGAAGACGACCTTCTCCTGGGAGTCCCAGATCATGAAGGCGAACATGCCGCGCAGCTTCTTCACCGCGTCGTCGCCGAGGTAGTGGTACGCCGCGACGATCGCCTCACCGTCACCCTCTGTGGCGAATTTCGCACCGTGCTCGGCGGCCAGCTCGTCGCGCAGCTCTTTGTAGTTGTAGATCTCGCCGTTGAAGTTCAGCGTGTAGCGCTCGGGCGCTTCCGGCGGACCCCAGATCAGCGGCTGGTGGGCGTGGTCGACGTCGATGAAGGCCAGCCGGTTGAAGCCGTAGACCACCTCGGCGTCGGCCCAGGTGTCGTGCTCGTCGGGGCCGCGGTGGCGCTGGCAGCGCATGGCCGCGTCGACGGCGTCACGGGCGCTGGCAGCGTCGGCTTCGGTCGAACAGATCAGTCCAAGCAGGCCGCACACGTCTAGTTCACACACCTCTTGTTGGCCGAGCGGGGGAGAAGGGCCCAGTATGCCCGGGTGTACATACACCCGGATGTGGTGGGGGATACGCGTGTTGGGGTTACCCCTTAGTCAGCGCGGCGCCACAACTCGGCTAGGCTCCGCCCTGTCACAAAGATCGGTCGAGGAGGCTCTGGGTGAAAGGGCAAGGCGCAGTGGGAAATCCAGAGCGCATCCCGGTTAAGCGGGCTGGTCGTATCGCAGCGCTCGCGGCGCTGGTGATGCTGACCGCGACGGGCTGTTCCGGGGACGAGATCCTCCGCTTCGGCTGGCCGGTCGGGGTGACCCCGCAGGCGCACGACATGCGCACCCTGTGGACGTGGACGGTCGTCGCGGCGCTGGCCGTCGGTGTCATCGTCTGGGCGCTGATCTTCTGGACCGCGATCTTCCACCGCAAGAAGAAGACCGCCGACGGCGCGGAAGAGGAACTGCCCCGCCAGTTCCAGTACAACATCCCGCTGGAGATCTTCACGGTCGTCGTCCCGACGATCATGGTCTGCGTGCTGTTCTTCTTCACCGCGACCACCGAGAACCGCGTGCTCGCCGAGACGGACAACCCGGACGTCACGGTCGACATCGTCGCGTTCCAGTGGAACTGGGAGTTCAAGTACAAGAGCGACTCCAAGAACCACGACGACCCCGAGATCACCACGGTCGGCAGCTCGACCGAGATCCCGCTGCTCGTCCTGCCGACGAACAAGACGATCCAGTACAACCTGCGGTCGGCGGACGTCATCCACTCGTTCTGGGTGCCGGAGTTCCACTTCAAGCGGGACGTCATGCCGGACCCGGAGAAGAACAACCAGGACTTCACCTTCCAGAACTCGATCGACAAGGAAGGGTCGTTCGTCGGCCGCTGCGCCGAGCTGTGCGGCACCTACCACTCGGGGATGAACTTCGAGGTCAGGGCCCTTTCGCCGGACAAGTACGCGCAGTACATCCAGCTCCGCGGCACGGTGAACCCGAAGAGCGGCAAGCCGAACACGGCTTCCGAGGCGCTGACGGCGATGAACTGCGGCGACCTGTGCGCGCCCTACGCCGTCACCACCACCCCGTTCAACACCGACCGCACCGCGCGGGTCGCGTCCAACTGACCCGGCTGTTCGAGCCCGAAACAGGAGTGAGGCAACGTCCATGAAGGTCGAAGGACGGATTTTCTTCCTCGTCGCGGTCTTCTCCGTCATCGTCGCGGGTATCTACGCGTACATGACCGGAACGATGACCCGCGACGGCGTCGAGCCGGTCGGTGTGGTGGCCCTGATCCTCACCGGTGGCCTGGCCTTCCTGGCCGGGAGCTACCTGCAGTTCGTGGCGCGGCGCATCGAGCCGCGGCCGGAGGACCGGGAAGACGCCGAGATCAGCGACGGCGCCGGTGAACTGGGCTTCTTCAGCCCGGGCAGCTACTGGCCGATCGGTCTCGCGGCGGCCGCCGCGCTGACCGGTGTCGCGCTCGCGTTCTTCCACATCTGGCTGCTGATCATCGCCCTGGGCCTGGTCATCATCGCCATCGGCGGGCTGGTGTTCGAGTACCACACCGGCCCGAACCACGACTGACGTCCCGACGCCGAAGGCGGCGCCTTGGTCTTCGGACCGGGGCGCCGCTTTTCGCATTCAGAGGACTAAACGCGGGCGGGCTGGGGCTCGGGTCGGCGGGCGGGCGTGCGTTTCGGCGCGAGGGCGGCCGCCAGGACGGCCAGCATCCCCAGGCCCTCCGGCCAGGTCGGCCGGTGCCCGTAGGCGAGGACGTCCACCACCACGGCGACCACGGGGTAGATGTAGGACAGCAGCGCCACCGTCATGGTCGGCAGCTTGCCGATGCTCGCGTACATCAGGACGTACATCAGCGCGGTGTGCACCGTGCCCAGCAGGACCAGCCACAGCAGCCCTGAGGTGTTCGTGGGCAGCGGCGTGACGAGCAGGGCGGGGGCGAGCACGATCGTGCCGGTCACCAGCTGCACGGCCGCCAGGACGTGCGGGCGCACGTGGGTGAGCTGCTTCGCGACGAACGAGGCGCCGGCGTAGAGCGCGGCCGCGCCGAGAGCGAGCGCGATGCCTTCCAGCCGCACGGGTTTGCCGTCGGCGCCGTGCGCGGACAGGGAGATGAGCGTCACGCCGCCGAACGCGATCAGCGCCCGGATCAGCTGGCTCTTCGCCATCTTCTCGCCGAGGAACGCCGCCGCGAGACCGACCAGCATCAGCGGCTGCGTGTGATAGACGACGGTGCTGACCGAGATCGAGGACAGCGCGTAGGACGCGAAGAGCAGTACCCAGTTCCCGACCAGGAACAGCCCGCCGAGGATGGCGAGCAGCAGGTCGCGGCGAGTGAGCGTCCACGGGCGGAGCCAGCCGCGGGCGGCGCTCCACACCAGGAGCAGCAGGCCGCCGACCAGGCTCCTCGCGAACGCCACGGCGGGCGCGTCGGCCCCGCTTTCCAGGACGACGGCGCCGATCGTGCCGGACAGCGCCATCGCGGCCGTCCACTGGAGCAGGGGGTTGTTCTTGTTCATGGGCACCACTTTCGCCCTCGTTCCCGCGGTCGACCAGTGTCAGAGATGACATCGACCGCAAAACTTGTGACACACTGCCCGGATGGATGTGAAGAAGGTCGCGGTGGTGCTCGCCGACCAGGTGTCGCCGTTCGAACTCGGCGTCGCGTGCGAGGTCTTCGGCACCGATCGCAGCGCCGACGGCATCGAAGGCTGGGATTTCGCGGTCTGCTCCCCCGGCGGAGAGAACGTCCTGAGCTGGTCCGGTTTCGGGCTCGACGGGCTGGAGAGCCTGGACTTCGCGGCGTCCGCGGACCTGCTGATCGTCCCGACCTGCGCTCCTCGCAGCGCTCCTCCGCCGGAACCGGTCCTGGAGGTCCTTCGCGACGCCGCCGATCGGGGCGCCTGGGTCGCGGGCTTCTGCGCGGGCGTCTTCTCGCTCGGCTACGCGGGACTGCTCGACGGGCGCAACTGCACCGTCCACTGGGTCTACGAGCAGGAGTTCCGATCGCGTTTCCCGACGGCGAAGGTCGACCCGAAGGCGTTGTACGTCGACGACGGCGGCGTCCTCACCAGCGCGGGGACCGTCGCCGCCGTCGATCTGTGCCTGCATCTGGTGCGCGAACTGCGCGGTGTCGCCGCGGCCACCACGCTGGCCAGGCGGATGGTCGCGGCGCCGCACCGGGTGGGCGGGCAGGCGCAGTTCGTGCAGGCGCCGGTCCCGGAGACCGCCGCGCCGGACGACACCGTGCTCGCCGAAGCGCTCGAATGGATCGAGCGGCGGCTGGATCGGCCGTTCACCGTCGCTGAACTCGCCCGGCGCAGCGGTCTGGGGGAGCGCACGTTCCTGCGCCGGTTCTCGGCGGCCACCGGGACGACCCCGCACCGGTGGCTCACCGAACGCCGCCTCGACCGCGCGCAGTCCCTGCTCGAAGAGGGACGTCTGTCCATTGAGGACATCGCGGTCGCCTGTGGGTACGCCTCGGCGGCGGCGCTGCGGCACCAGTTCGGCAAGCTGCGGGGGACCAGTCCGAGCGCCTACCGCAAGACGTTTTCCTTGGGCTAGAAGGACATTTCCTGCCCGACGGTGACCTGGACGTGGTCAGGAACCTCGTCGTGCCGATCGCCGACGGAAAGCGTTCCGGTCGGCTCGAACAACAGCAGCGACGCACCGTCCACTGAGGACGGTTTGTGGAAAGTCCCGCGCGGGACGACGAACACCGAGCCGCGCGGCAGTGTGACGACCCGTTCGCCCGCCTCCTCGCGCAACGCGATGTCCAGGCTGCCGTCGAGGACGAGGAAGAACTCGTCGGTGTTCTCGTGGACGTGCCAGACGTGCTCGCCCGCGACCTTGGCGAGACGGACGTCGTAGTCGTTGACGTGGGTGACGATCCGCGGACTCCAGATCTCGTCGAACCCGGCCAGCGCGGTCTGCAGATCGATCGGTTTCTCGCTCATGGCCCGATCCTGGTCACTGGACCGGCCGGGCGGTGAGTGCTAGGAATCGCATATGTCGCATGATTCCTCGCACGAGGTCGCCGTCCTGGTCGACGAGGGGTCCAATCCCTTCGAAATGGGCGTCGCGACCGAGCTCTTCGGCCTGCGGCGGCCCGAACTGGACCGGCCTTGGTACGGCTTCACGCTGTGCGCCGCCGAGCCGTCCGTACGCATGCACCTGGGGATGTTCACCCTCAGCGGGGTCGCCGGGCTCGACGCCGTGGAGGCCGCCGACACGGTGATCGTGCCCAACCGGCCCGATCCGGAGACCCCGGTGCGGGAACCGGTGCTGACGGCCATCCGCGCAGCGGCCGCGCGGGGCGCCCGGCTGGTGAGCTTCTGCACCGGCGCCTTCACGCTCGCGCAGGCGGGCGTCCTGGACGGGCGGCGCGCGACCACGCACTGGAAATGGGCCGGGCTCTTCAGTGAGTCGTACCCGAACGTGCTGCTGGAGCCCGACGTGCTGTTCGTCGACGACGGCGACATCCTGACCGCGGCGGGCAGCGCGGCCGCGCTCGACCTGGGACTGCACCTGATCAGCCGCGACCACGGCGCCGAGATCGCCAACGCGGTGAGCAGGCGGCTGGTGTTCAGCGGGCACCGCGACGGAGGTCAACGGCAATTCGTCGAACGGCCGTTGCCGCCGGTGCCGGACACCTCGCTGGCGCCGGTGCTCGAATGGGCGCGGGAACGGCTGGACCGGCCGCTCACCGTCGCCGATCTCGCCGCGCGGGCGGCGGCCAGCCAGGCGACGCTGCACCGGCGGTTCCGCGCCGAACTCGGGACGACGCCGCTGGCGTGGCTCACCACGGAGCGGATCGCGCTGGCGTGCCGGCTCATCGAGCGCGGCGAACAGCGGCTGGACCTGGTGGCGCGGGCTTCGGGTTTCGGTACCGCGGCGAACCTGCGGGCCCAGCTGAGGCGGGCTACGGGACTGACGCCTACGGCTTACCGGGCACGGTTCAGCACCGCTTCGTAGGCGTTCGCCGGTGGCGTCGACCCGCGCCATGAAAGGCCCCTTCATAGCGCTTGCTGGAGGGGGCGGCGTCCGGAGGGGCGCAAGAGGTCGCGGGATGTCATGAAAGGGTCGTTCAGGACGAAAAACGTCTTGAACGACCCTTTCATGACACTCTCGGGAACGAGTGCGGCGCGAGCGGGACCGAGGCGGGACGAAAACGCGCGTCAGGCGAAGGCGATCCACCGGTTCAGCAGGTCGGCCGCCGCGCCCGAGTCGATGGCCGAGGCCGCCCGCGCGAGCCCGGCCGCGAGGTCGTCTTCCAGTGACCCCGAGAACCCGGCGAAAGCCGCCAGCGCGGCCGCCGAGTTGAGCAGCACCGCGTCCCGCACCGGACCGGTCTTCCCGGCCATCACCTGGCGGAACACGTCGGCGTTGTGCGCCGCGTCGCCACCGCGCAGGTCGTCCGCGGTCGCCCGCGCGATGCTCAGCGACGAAGGATCGAAGGTCCGCTCGGTGATCTCGCCGCCGGAGACCGCCCACACCGAGGTGGTGGTCGTGGTGGTGATCTCGTCGAGCCCGTCGTCGCCGCGCACGAGCAGCACGGTCATCCCGCGCCGTGCGAACACCTCGGCCAGCACGCGCGTCTTGTCCTCGTACGCGCAGCCGATCAGCGAACTGCGCGGTTGCGCGGGGTTGGTGAGCGGGCCCAGCAGGTTGAACGTCGTGGGCACGCCGAGCTCGCCGCGCGTCGGGCCGGCGTGGCGCAGCGCGGGGTGGAACTTCGGCGCGAAGCAGAAGCCGATGCCCAGCTCGTTCACGCTGCGCTGCACCGTCTCGGGCGGCAGGTCGATGGTGACGCCCAGCTCCTCCAGCACGTCGGCCGCGCCGGACTTCGACGACGCGCTCCGGTTGCCGTGCTTGGCCACCGGGGCGCCTGCCGCGGCCGTCACCACCGTGGCCATGGTGGAGATGTTGACCGAATTGGACCGGTCGCCGCCGGTGCCGACGATGTCCACCGACGGCCTGTCGATGGTCACCCGTTTGGCGTGCGCCAGCATGGCGTCGGCCATCCCGGAGATCTCCGCCGGTGTCTCACCCTTCGCGCGCAGCGCGACGGCGAATCCGGCGATCTGGGAGGGTGTCGCCGCCCCGCTCATGATCTGGTCCATCGCCCACGCGGTGTCCTCCTCGGACAGATCCGCGCGCGCGATGAGCTGGTTGAGCAGGGACGGCCAGGTCTTGATGGTCACCAGCTCAGCCGTGCACGGCCGGCACCCGCCGGGCGCGCAGCACGTCGGCGACGGTCTCGGCGGCGGTCAGCGGGTCGAGCGGGTGGACCAGCACCGCGTCGGCCTGCGACCAGGTCGCCAGCCAGCGGTCGTCCTTGCGCCGCACCGAAACCACGATCGGAGGGCAGTCCTCGATCTCGTTCTTCAGCTGACGGGTCAGCCCGATGCCGCCGGTCGGCTGCGCCTCGCCGTCGAGGATGGCCAGGTCCACGTTGCCCGCGTCCATCTCGACGAGCACCTCGGAGATGCCGGACGCCTCGGTGTAGTCCACCCGGCCGAGGTCGGCGGCGGGCCTGCGGCCGACGGCGTTGATGATCGCCTCGCGCACCTCCGCCTTGTGGCTGAACACCAGGATCCGCATCGCCTGCTCGCCCATGAGCGCGCCTCCGCCTCGTCTAGTCATGTCGACCCCGCGATGTTATCCGCCATGACCGACATCACGTGGGCGCCCCCGACGGCTGGAGCGCGTCCCAGCCCACCGAATCCCCGCCGAGCCGCTGCGCGAGCCCCGCCATCCGTGACCGTTCCTGCGCGCAGTGCAGCGCGTCGAGGGTCTGGACGCGCAGGGCGTGCGCCAGCGTGAGATCGCCGTCCGGGCCCTGTTCCCGCAGCTCCCAGCCGTCCTGGGCGAGGATCGAGGCCGCCTCCGCCACCTTTTCGGGCGGAAGTTTCAAGTGGTGGCGCAGGATCGCCGGCGCTTCGGCGACCCAAGCGGGTGATCTCGCGAGCACCGAAGAATCCGCCTCGGCGGGATCGAAGGCCTCCGCGACGATCTCCACGCCGGGCGTGTCGACGGTCAGACCTGGGATCTTCGGCTTCTTGACCAGGTCACGAAGCCGATCTAGTAAACCCATGAGTAGCCCTGTTCCCACTTTCGTTCAGATGTGACCCGACACGCACGCGACTTGCCGTGGACCCACCCGGCGGGCCCCATGCGTGAGAGGACATAATGCGACGCGTGACAACGGCAGCTCCCACCATCAGCCAGCGGGTCCACTCGCTGAACCGGCCGAACATGGTCAGTGTCGGCACCATCGTGTGGCTGTCCAGCGAACTGATGTTCTTCGCCGGACTGTTCGCCATGTTCTTCACCGTGAAGGCGCAGAACGCGACCGGCCAGTGGCCGCCGCCCCTGCACGGTGAGCCCTTCGAGTTGAACGTCGCCCTGGCGATCCCGTTCACGGTGATCCTCGTGGCGTCCTCGTTCACTTGCCAGTTCGGCGTGTTCGCCGCCGAAAAGGGTGACGTCTTCGGCTTGCGCCGCTGGTACATCATCACGTTGATCATGGGCGCGATCTTCGTCGGCGGCCAGGGTTACGAGTACCTCCACCTGATCGACGAGGGGATGACGATCCCGTCCGGCCCGTTCGGCACGGTCTTCTTCCTCGCGACCGGGTTCCACGGCCTGCACGTCATCGGCGGGCTCATCGCGTTCGTGTACCTGCTCATCCGCACCAAGCTGAGCAAGTTCACCCCGGCCCAGGCCACCTCGGCGATCGTCGTGTCGTACTACTGGCACTTCGTCGACATCGTGTGGGTGGGCCTGTTCGCGGTGATCTACATCCTTCCGTGAACGAAGCCGCCACCACGACCTATCGGCCTGAACTGACAGCAAGGGTTGCCGCAAGATGACCTCCAGCAAGAACGACACGGAGCGCCGCTTCCGCAAGCGGTCGAAGGCACGCAGGCGGTTCGCCGGCGTGCTGGCGCTCGGGATCGCGCTCCTGAGCGTGGGCGGGCTGTACGCCGTTTTCGCGCCGGAGCCGCAGACCGCGCAGGCGCAGGGCGAGTCCGCCCTCCTGCGCGAGGGCGAGAAGCTCTACAACAACACGTGTATCGAATGTCACGGGCCGAAGCTAGAAGGTGTCACCGACCGTGGCCCGAGCCTCATCGGCATCGGCGACGCGGCCGTGTACTTCCAGACCTCGACCGGCCGCATGCCGGCGGTCCGCCAGGAAGCCCAGGCGCAGCGGAAGCCGCCGAAGCTGTCCGAGGCCGAGATCAACGCACTGGGCGCCTACATCCAGGCCAACGGCGGCGGCGCGCAGCGTCCCACCGAGAAGGGTGACGCGCTGCGTGGCGAGGACGTCGCGCGCGGCAGCGAACTCTTCCGCCTCAACTGCGCCTCCTGCCACGGCTTCACCGGCCGCGGCGGCGCGCTCTCGTCGGGCAAGTTCGCCCCGAACCTGGACCCGGCCACGGAAGAGCAGATCTACACCGCGATGCTCACCGGGCCGCAGAACATGCCCAAGTTCTCCGACCGGCAGCTGTCGCCGGAGGAGAAGAAGGACATCATCGCGTTCGTGAAGTCCGTGAGTCACGGGAACAACGCACCCGGCGGTAGCTCGCTCGGCGGTCTTGGCCCGGCCTCGGAGGGCGCGATCGCGTGGATCGTCGGGATCGCCGCGCTGATCGGCGTGACGTTGTGGATTGGATCGAAGGCATGAGCGCCGAAGGGCCGAAGCCGCCGACAGAGGCGGAATTGGCGGACATGGATCGCGACCAGCTCGTCAAGCTGGGTACCGCGCTCGACGGGGTCGAGATCGTGGAGTACCCGAAGCCGTGGCCGGTCGAGGGGACACGGGCGGAGAAGCGCGCCGAGCGCACTGTCGCCCTCTGGTTCGTGCTGGCCGCGCTGTCCGGCCTCGCGTTCGTGGTCCTCATCGCGTGGCCGCACTGGTTCGAGTACAAGGAGCCGGGTACGACCGGTTACACCAAGTACACGCTGTACACGCCGCTGCTCGGGGTCTCCCTCGGGCTCGCCGTGCTCAGCCTCGGTATCGGGGTGATCCTCTACACCAAGAAGTTCATCCCGGCCGAGGTCGCCGTGCAGGAGCGCGGGGACGGCGGTTCCAAGGAGGTCGACAAGGCCACCATCGTCGCCCAGCTGGCCCACTCGGGTAACGACAGCACCATCGCGCGCCGTTCGATGATCAAGCGGTCCGCGGGTGCCGGTGCCGGTGTGCTCGGCCTCGCCGTCGCGGCGCTGCCGGTCGCGTCCTTCATCAAGGACCCGTGGAAGGACACCGAGAACCGCGACTCGCTGTGGCACTCAGGCTGGAAGAAGAACTTCCCGGAAGAAGAGGTCTTCCTGCGCCGCAACACCGGCCGTCCGCACGAGATTTCCCTGGTCAGGGTCGAGGACCTCGACGCGGGCGCCATGGAAACGGTGTTCCCGTTCCGTGAGTCCGAGCGGGAGGACGAGCACGCCCTGTCGGCCGCCTTCAAGCGCGTCGACAACCCGGTCATGCTGATCCGCCTCCGCCCGACCGACGCCGCGAAGGTCGTCAAGCGGGCTAAGCAGGAGGATTACAACTTCGGCGACTACTACGCGTACACGAAGATCTGCAGCCACGTCGGCTGCCCGACCTCCCTGTACGAGCAGCGGACCAACCGCATCCTCTGCCCTTGTCACCAGTCGCAGTTCGACGCGCTCCACTACGCCAAGCCGATTTTCGGACCGGCGACCCGGCCGTTGGCCCAATTGCCGATTACAGTGAACAAGGACGGCTACCTGGTCGCGCGCGGAGACTTCAACGAGGCCGTCGGACCGGCCTTTTGGGAGCGTAAGTCATGAGTTCACTCACCACCCCGACCAAGGGGACGAACCCGGCCGAGAAGGCCGTGGGCGCTGGTGCGAAGTGGGCCGACGACCGGTATCACCTGGCCAAGGGCATGCGGCACCAGATCAACAAGGTGTTCCCGACCCACTGGTCGTTCCTGCTCGGCGAGATCGCGCTCTACAGCTTCCTCATCCTGCTGCTGTCGGGTGTGTACCTCACGCTGTTCTTCGACCCCTCCATGGAGGAGGTCGTCTACAACGGCAGCTTCACCGGTTTGCAGGGTGTCGAGATGTCGCGGGCCTTCGCGACCACGCTGGACATCTCGTTCGACGTCCGCGGTGGTCTGTTCGTCCGCCAGCTGCATCACTGGGCCGCGCTGATCTTCGTGGCGTCGATGATGGTGCACATGTTCCGGATCTTCTTCACCGGCGCGTTCCGGCGCCCGCGTGAGGCGAACTGGGTCATCGGCGCGCTGCTGCTGGTCCTGGGCATGTTCGAGGGCTTCTTCGGTTACTCGCTGCCGGACGACCTGCTCTCCGGTACCGGTATCCGCGCGACCCTGTCGGGCATCGTGCTGTCGGTGCCGGTCATGGGCACCTGGATCCACTGGGCGCTGTTCGGCGGGGAGTTCCCGGGCAACGAGATCATCCCGCGCCTGTACACGATCCACATCCTGCTGCTGCCGGGCATCATGCTCGGCTTGGTGGCCGCGCACCTCGCGCTGGTCTGGTACCAGAAACACACGCAGTTCCCGGGCGTGCGCCGCAAGGAGACCAACGTCGTCGGCGTCCGGATCATGCCGGTGTTCGCGCTCAAGGGCGGTGCGTTCTTCGCTCTGGTCACGGGTGTCATCGCGCTGATGTCGGGGCTCTTCCAGATCAACCCGATCTGGAACATCGGCCCGTACAACGCGGCGCAGGTCTCGGCGGGTTCCCAGCCCGACTGGTACATGGCCTGGGCCGACGGCATGCTGCGGATCTGGCCCGCGTGGGAGCTCTACCTCGGAAACTACACGGTCCCGGCGGTGTTCTTCCCAGGCGCGGTCGGGATGCCGCTGCTGATCGGCTTGCTGGTGATGTATCCCTGGATCGAGCGGAAGCTGTCCAAGGACACCGCGCACCACAACCTGCTGCAGCGTCCACGCGACGTCCCGGTCCGGACCTCGCTCGGCATCATGGCCCTCACGTTCTTCGCGGTCATCATGCTGTCGGGCTTCAACGACATCATCGCGTTCGCCTTCGACATCTCGCTGAACGCGACGACGTGGGCGGGCCGGATCGGCGTGCTGCTGCTGCCGCCGATCGCGTACTACATCACCTACCGGATCTGCCTGGGTCTCCAGCGGGCCGACCGCGAGGTGCTGGAGCACGGTGTCGAGACCGGCATCATCAAGCGCCTGCCGCACGGTGAGTTCATCGAGATCCACCAGCCGCTCGGCCCGGTGGACGACCACGGTCACCCGCTGCCGCTCGAGTACCAGGGCGCGTCGGTGCCGAAGAAGATGAACAAGCTCGGTTCGGCCGGTCACGCCGTCGCGGGTTCGACCTGGTCGCCGGACCCGGTCGAGGAGACCATCGCGCTGGAGCGCGCCCGGGCCAACGGGCACGGCTCCAACGGACACGGTGCCAACGGCAACGGCAAGGTCGACGACATCGGCGGTGAGCCCTCGCAGGAGCGCAAGGAGATCACCTCCGGGCACTAAGCTCGACAGAAGTACATGAAGGCCCCCTTCCTTGCGCCAGGCGCAAGGAAGGGGGCCTTCATGTACTGAGGGGAGACTCAGGCGCCTTCGACGCCGATGTCGAACGCGGACTCGCTGTCGGCCTTCGAGTACGAGCGGAACGCGATGTGCGTGACCGTGCTCAGCACGCCGGGGACCTTGCCGATCTTCGCCGGGATCAGATCCGCCAGGTCTTCGTGGGCCGCGACGCGGACCGAAGCGATCAGATCGACGTCGCCCGCGCAGGAGTAGACCTCGCGGACGCCCTCGATGTCCGCGATCGCCTGTGCCGCCTCGGGGATGGCATCGGCCTCGACCTGGATCAGCACGATCGCGGTGATCACTACAGCGCCTCCTACTTAAGGGAATCCGGTGCCGCGATCCTAGCCCGCCACCTGCTCCAACGCCGTCGCGCTCGCCGCGAGGTCCAGCCACTCCTGCCAGCCGCCCGCGACGGCGGCCGGCTCCGCCCAGGGGTGCGTGGTGCGCACGAGCCGGACGCCCGGGCGGGTCAGCCAGCGCAGCAGGATGCGGACCTCTTCGGAGATCGCGCCGAAGAGCGGGCCCGGGCCCGGGATCACCGTCTCCGCCGAGGCCACCAGCAGCTCGACCACCGGCATCGGCGGTGTCCCGCGCCGCGCGACGCCCGCCGACGCGAGCCTGCCGTGCCGGATCACCGCCAGTTCCCAGCCGCCGTTGCCGTCCGGTCCGGCGGCGATCAGCTCCGGGATGCCCGCCAGCGCCGACAGCCGGTGCGCCCGGCCGACCGCGCGGATCAGCCCGGCCAGCTGATCGCGGTGCCGGGCGGCCTGTTCGTAGTGCTCCGCCGCCGAGAGCCGGGCGAGCTGATCGGCGGCGTCCCGCAGCGGCCGCCCGTCCGTCCCGGCGATGAGCCCGGACACCGCCAGCACGCCGGGGCGGTACGCCTCGACCGTCTGCTGACCGGCGCACGGGGCACCGCAGCGGCCGAGTTCGGCGAGGACGCAGGGCTTGCCGTTCGGCGAGGTGGCCGAGATGCGCTGGGTGCACGTCCGCAGCCCCGAGGCGCCGGCGAGGGTGTCCGCGGCCGATCGGGCGTCGGTCTGGGTGCGAAAGGGCCCCAGCATCCCGTCTCGCGGCATGCGGACCACCGACAGGCGTGGGAAGGCCTCCTCGGTCAACGCGACCCACCAGGCGTGCCGTGGGTTCTTGGAACGGCGGTTGTACATCGGACGGTGGGCGGCGATCAGCCGTAGTTCGCGGACCGCCGCCTCCAGCGAGTGCGCGCACTCGACCGCGTCGACCCGTTCGGCCAGCGCGACCATCTCCCGGATCCGCCCGCGGCTCTCCGAGCCGGTGAAGTACTGCCGGACCCGGCGGCGCAGGTCGGACGACGTCCCGACGTAGAGCACCTCGTCGCTGGGGCCGCGGAACAGGTAGACGCCGGGCCGCGACGGCAGGTGTTCGGCCAGCGAACGTTTGCGGCGCTGGGCCGGGGTGACCTCGGGCAGGTAGTCCAGGAGTTCTTCGAGTGTGTGGACGCCCAGGTTGCCCACGCGTTCGAGCAGCGCGTGCAGGACGTCGACAGTGGCGCGCGCGTCCGCGAGCGCGCGGTGGTTGGGCGTCGTGCGCGCCCCGAACAACGCGGCCAGCGCGGACAGGCGGTAGCTGGGGGTCTCGTCGCGGGAGATGACGCGGCGGGCGAGCCGGACCGTGCAGACCACGGCCGTCTTGGGCCAGTGATAGCCGTGGCCCTCGCAGGCCGCGCGCATGAAGCCGGTGTCGAAGGCGGCGTTGTGCGCCACGAGCACCGCACCGGAGATGAACTCGAGGAACGACGGCAGCACGCGTTCGATCCGGGGAGCGTCGTAGACCATCGCGCCGGTGATCCCGGTGAGCTCGACGATCTGCGGCGGGATCGGCATGCCCGGGTTCACGAAGGTGGCGAACTCGCCGACGATCTCGCCGGCGCGGATCTTGACCGCGCCGATTTCGGTGATCCCGTCCGGGCCGGGTTTGGTGCCGGTGGTCTCCAGGTCGAACACGACGAAAGTGATGTCCCGCAAAGGGGTTCCCAGCTCGTCGAAGGCGAGTTGCGCCGCGCCGGGCCGCCGTCCGGTGTCCATGATCGGGCACAGTAGGGGTGGGCACCGACAATCCCGGGATGTGCACTCGCCGTCCCATTGAGCGCGGCCCGAGGCCATGGGGCCTACGCTGGAGCGATGCAACCGCAGCCCGCAGTGCCCGAATTGCCCGAGGACGCCACCGGCGGCCCCTCGGGTGTCGTGGCGCCGGTGGGTGACGAAGAGACGTCGGAAGAGGTACCGGCCGAGGGCTGGACGGCCCTGCCGGAGACCGTGCGGGAGCGGATCGCCGAGCTCGCGGCCGCCGCCGTCGGCAAGCTGCCCGTCGCCGACGTGCCGAGGCAGCTGCGCCCGGTCGCGAAGTTCGCCCCGGCGAAACGCGCGAAACTCGGCGGGACGGCGTTGCTCGCCGCGCTGGGGGAGTCGTCGCAGTTCCGGGTCGCCGTCACCGAATGGCTGCGCGACCACCGCAAGGACGCCCTCGACCCGAACGCCCCCGATTCCGTCGCCGCCGCGGCCGCCGCCGTGCTGCTCGGCGAAGCGGGAGCGGCCGGACGCGTCCGGTTGGTGGCGAAGAACGCCGAGGAGACGGCGTTGCGCGCCGAACGCGACGCCGCCTTGGCCCGCAACCAACGCCTTGAGACCGAAGTGGCCCAGTTACGCGAGGAGTTGCGCGAGGCCAGGGAGATCGCCGGTGGGGCGCGGGGCGAACGCGACGCCGAAGTCGACAAATTGCTGAAGCGCCTGCGGGAGCAAGGTGTCCAGTTGCGACAGGCCAAGGACGCCGTCGCCGAGGCACACGTTCAGCTGGAAAGCGGAGGGGCCGAACGCGCCGAGGAGATCAAGGCGCTGAAGGCCCAATTGGACCGTGAGAAGCAGCGTGTGGCGACGGAGCGGGCGCGGGCGGAGAAAGCCGTCACGGACGCCGAGATCGCGCGTCAGTCGGCACGTGAGGCCCGTCAGGCGGACGAGGTCCGGCTCGGACTGTTGCTGGACACCATCGAAGGAGCGGTCGGCGGGCTTCGCCGGGAACTCTCGGTGAGCGCGCGGGGCCAGCGTCCGGCGGACATGGTCCGCGGCGCGACGTCGGGGCTGGGCGCGGGCGGCAAGATCCAGGACGTCACCGCGCTCGACAGGCATCTCGCGCTGCCCAACGTGCATCTGATCGTCGACGGCTACAACGTCACGAAGACCGGATATCCGGAGATGGCGCTGTCCGATCAGCGGGACCGGCTGATCCACCAGCTTTCCGCGCTCGCCGCGCGGACCTCGGCCGAGGTGACCGTGGTGTTCGACGGCGCCGGCGTGCTTTCCGTGCCCGCCGCGGTGCCGCGCGGGGTGCGGGTGCTGTTCTCCGAGCGCGGCGTGCTCGCGGACGACGTCATCCGGTCGCTGGTCGCGGCCGAGCCGCCGGGGCGGCCGATGGTCGTCGCGAGCACGGACCGGGCGGTGGCGGATTCGGTGCGGCGCAAGGGCGCGCATCCGGTTCCGTCGGCGGTGCTGGTGTCGAGGCTCAGCCGGGTGTGAAAGGGGTGCGGGGGCGCTTTATCGCGAACCTCGCCGGAATGCGTTGCGAAAGCCACTTTCGCACCATCACTGTTCCGCTGGCACGCATCTGGCCGGGTCGGTCGGCATCCGCGGTCGGGCGATTTCGCGTGATCGGCGGGACGACACGCGTGACTGAGTGGACGACACGCGGCGGGAGTCGCCGGTATCCGGGTGCCGTCCGTTTTCGCGACGTTGGGCGCCACCGGAGCGCATCGGGTCGGGGTGGTCGTGAGTGGCGATTCGTGTTCTAACCCGAATCGCC
>NZ_JBFBGL010000075.1:26271-35669 GCF_040684635.1 Amycolatopsis sp. NPDC089917
GGCGCCGCGGTGCGGACCACCGCATCCGGAGGACGAAACGCGGGACTAGAGGACGCCCTTCGTGGACGGGATGCCGCCGGCCCGGCCGATTCGGTACCGGCGCCTTCGCTCTCCCGAAACTGTCGGTGGTCGCTCTTAATGTGCACCTCACCACTGAAAGTGAGGAGCCCGAGATGGACGACAAGGCCATCGCCGATATAGCGGACATAGAGACGCTCGTCATCGATTGCGACCGGTGCGCGGTCCGCGGTGACGCGTGTCATGACTGTGTCGTCAGCGTTCTCCTGGGCGCGCCACTCGCGCTCGAATGGGACGCCGACGAGCGGAAGGCGGTCGACGCGCTCGCCGAAGCCGGGATGGTCCCGCGCCTCCGGATGGTCGAGATCGTCGGACAGGAGCGCCGGAAGTCGGCCTGAGACACACCTCGACCGGGACATTCGACGAGTGGTCGATCCGATCAGGTGAACGGTAGGTAGTCGAGATCAGCCCCAGGATGTAACGCCCGTCACAACTTTCCGCTCATGCTGGTCCGAAGGTGTTTCGGCGCATCACGGAGAGTTTTTGCGCCTGCCATGGTGGACGCGGTGCCCGGGGTTTCGTAACCTGTCCGAGATCTCGTGGCCGGAAGTCGTCGCCAGACGGCTACGCGGGATCGCCACTGAAGCAGCTTTGTCGGGGAGCTGCACCAGAACCAGCCGTGCGCCAAACCTGTTGCGATAGCACTCGGCCAGGCGCAAGGCGGGAACGCGGGGAACCGCGCGGGCCTCACGGTCGGCGACGCGGCTCCGTGGAAGAGGGCCCCCGACCTCTTCGTCCCGGGTTCTGCGTCGGTGGCCGACAGCAAAGGAGACACGCGCGACCGTGCAGTCGCATCCAGTCAAGCGCGTGGTGTCAGGAGCTTTGGCCGCGGCCGCGGTGATCACCGCGGTAACGGTCGCCCAGCCCGCTGCCACTGCAGCCCCAGCCCCCGCCCCCCAGCAGCCCCCCTCCGGCTCGGACGCCCTCGCCAAGTACCGCGACCTCGCGGCACAGGCCGAGAAGGCGAACGAAGACCTCCTCAAGGCGAAGGACGACCTCGCCGCGAAGCAGGGCGAGCTCGACAAGGCCACCGCCGACGCCGCCTCCGCCAAGGACCTCGGTGTCAAGGCGGCCGGTGACGAGAAAACGTTCCAGGACGAGGTGAACAAGTTCGCCGGTGCTTCCTTCACCAGCGGTGTGCAGCTGAACAAGCTGTCCTCGCTGCTGTCGGGCGCGTCGACGCAGGACTTCCTGGAGCGCTCGTCGGCGCTCGAAGTCCTCGCGGCGAACAAGAACACCGCCCTGGGCAACCTGAGCGGTGCCGTCGCCCAGTCCGCCGCTGCCGCGAAGCAGGCGGCGGACGCCCAGAACACGGCCACTTCCGCCCGTGACGCCGCAGCCAAGCTGACGACGGACATCGAGGCGCGCAAGAAGACGCTGGACGACCAGCTCAAGGAGATCCAGCGGGCCAGCGGCAACCTGAGCGCCGCGGACCGGAACTCCCAGAAGGACAAGGGCGGCGCGTTCCCCGATCTGCCCGCCCCGGGTCCCGAGGCCGCCGCGGCCCTTTCGGCCGCGAAGAGCAAGCTCGGCAGCCCCTACGACTGGGGTGCGACCGGTCCGTCGTCCTTCGACTGCTCCGGTCTGATGCTGTGGGCGTACAAGCAGGCGGGGCTCACCCTGCCGCGGTCCAGCCGTCAGCAGTCGACCTTCGGCGCCCCGGTGCAGCGGTCGCAGCTCCAGCCGGGCGACCTGGTGTTCTACAACTCGCCGGTCTCGCACGTCGGCATGTACGTCGGCAACGGCATGATGGTGCACGCGCCGACCACCGGTGACGTCGTCAAGGTGTCGCCGCTGCAGAACAACTACGTCGGAGCCCGTCGCCCGACGGCCTGACGAACAGCGAGAAAAGGGGCGGTGCCGCGCAAGCGGTGCCGCCCCTTTCGCGTGTCCGGGGCCAAGTAGCCTTGCAGGGGTGCTGAGGACCCTGCTGGTGACCAACGACTTCCCGCCCCGGCCGGGCGGCATCCAGAACTATCTGAACTCGCTGGCCACCCGCCTGCCCGCGGACGACCTCGTCGTCTACGCCCCGTCCTGGGAATCGAGCACCGGCTCGCACGGCGAGTTCGACGCCGCCGCCCCGTTCGAGGTGGTGCGCCATCCGACGTCCCTGATGCTGCCGACACCGGACGTTCTCAAGCGGGCGAAGGAGATCATGCGCGCCCGCGACTGCGAGGCCGTCTGGTTCGGCGCCGCCGCGCCGCTGGCGCTGCTGGGGCATTCGCTGCGGTCGGCGGGTGCCCGCCGGGTGCTGGCGTCGACGCACGGCCACGAGGTCGGCTGGTCGATGCTCCCGGGGTCACGGCAGGCGTTGCGGCGGATCGGCGACACCGTCGACGTGATCACCTACGTCAGCAAGTACACGCGCTCCCGGTTTTCGGCCGCCTTCGGCCCGATGGCGGGGCTGGAGATGCTTCCGTGCGGCGTCGACACCGAGCTCTACCGGCCGGACGACGCCGCGGGCAAGGAGATCCGCGATCGGCACGGTCTCGGCGACCGTCCGACGATCGTCTGCGTCTCGCGGCTGGTGCCGCGCAAGGGCCAGGACATGCTCATCAAGATCCTGCCCGAGCTCCGCGAGCGGATCCCGGACGTGGCGCTGCTGATCGTCGGCGGCGGCCCGTATCGCAAGACGCTCACCGGGCTCGTCGACGCGCTGGGGGTCCAGGACAGCGTCGTCATCACCGGATCGGTGCCGTGGAAGGAGTTGCCCGCCCACTACAACGCGGGCGACGTCTTCGCGATGCCGGCCCGGACGCGCGGTAAGGGACTCGACGTCGAGGGCCTGGGCATCGTGTACCTGGAGGCTTCGGCGACCGGGCTGCCGGTCGTCGCCGGGAACTCCGGCGGCGCGCCGGAAACGGTGCTGGACGAGGTCACCGGGCACGTCGTCGACGGCCGCGACGAGCAGCAGCTGAGGGACACGCTGGCCGCGTTGCTCGCCGATCCGGTGCGGGCGCGGCGCATGGGCGCCGCGGGCCGCGAATGGGTCAGCGAGAACTGGCGCTGGGACACCATGGCGGGCAGGCTTTCCGGCCTGCTCGACGGCGACCCGGTCGCGGCCGTGCGCTGAGCGGTCAGGGTTCGTAGCGCGCCGGGTGCTTCGGATCGTCGACGCGGATCACCACGTCCGACAGCGCAGCCGGGTCGACTTCCTGTTCGTAGCGCTCGTAAGCGGGGAGCGCCCACGCGTCGGGTACCCGCCGTTCGAGCGCGGCGGGCGAGAGCCACAGGTGCACGCTCAGATCGAAAGCGAGCCCGGCGCCGAACAGGAATTCGCCGTCCAGCAGGACGACGCCGCCTTCGGGCACTTCGACGCGTTCGGCCCGGGTGGCGCGATCGCGCACCGGGTCCCACAGCGAGGGCAGGACCAGGCCGCTGCCGTCCTCGGCGAGCGGGTCGAGCACCTCGCGGCGCAAGGCGCCGAGGTCGAGCCAGTCGGTGTAGCGCGAGTCCGGATCCTCTTTGCCGCGTTCGAAACGCAGCGAGGCGGGGCGGAGGAAGTCGTTCGCCGAGATCCGCTGTACCGCGTGACCGGCGACCCGCAGGGGATCGACCAGGGCGTCGGCGAGTTCTGTGGTGTCGGTCGCACCGGCCGCGCCGTCGATCGCGACCGCGATCCGGCGGCGGTCCGTGATGGCCGTGATGCGTTCGGTCAGTTCGGAGACCAGCAGAGCGGGAGAAATCGGACGGTAGCGCACAGACAGAGATCCTCCACCCGGACCGGTGACTGTCGCACGGTACACCCGATGGGATGATGGCCTGCGTGACCAAAGCAACGGCCAAAACAGCCGGAAGTGGTTGGCAGGTAGGCGTTTCCCAGACGGTGCCGTACAGCAGCACCCAGGTGTGGGACTTCCTGGTCGGACGCGAGGGCGTGGGGATCTGGCTCGGTCCGGGCGCCGAACTCGGCGATGAGCTGGGCACGACCTACGAGACGGCCAACGGGACGACCGGCGAGATCCGCGGTCGTGCCGAGGGCGACAAGCTCAGGCTGACCTGGCGGCCGAAAGACTGGGACCACGATTCGACCCTGCAGATCACGGTAAGCGGAACCGACCAGAAGACCACCCTCCGTTTTCATCAGGAATGGCTCGCGGGCGCCGACGAACGCGAAGAACAGCGGGCATACTGGACCGAAGTGACCGAGCGAGTGGTGGCCGCGCTGGCCGAACGCTGACCGGCGCGCTGGGGAGGCGCACCGATGGGGGCAGCCGAAAATCTCAAGACCCTGGCCTGGGACTTCGTCCAGGAACCGCACCGGGTCTCCGCGCTGCTGCGGGAAGGCGGCCGGGTCCGGAAGGTGCGCCTGCCGCGCGGCCTGGAGGTCTGGCTCGTCACCGGCCACGCCGAGGCCCGCGCCGTGCTCGCGGACCCCCGCGTCGGCAAGGACACGGCCGAGGCCAGGCGCCTCTTCGAACGCGGCGGCTTCGAATCCGCGGGCGACAGCGCCGTGCGCGCGCTCAGCGGGCACATGCTCAACTCGGATCCGCCGGACCACACGCGGTTGCGCAAACTGGTCAACCAGGCCTTCACCTCGCGCACGGTTTCCCGGCTGCGGCCGAGGATCGAGCAGATCGCCGCGGAGCTGCTGGACGACATCGGCGACGCCGAGCGCGTCGACCTGCTGCCCGCGTTCGCCGTCCCGCTGCCGATCCGCGTGATCTGCGAACTGCTCGGCGTCCACGCGGGCGACCAGCCGGCGTTCGCGAAGTGGTCGAATACGATGCTCGCCTGGTCGACGCCGGAGGAACTCCAGGCAGCGGCGGCGAAGATGCACGCGTACCTCGTCGACCTCATCGCGGAGAAGCGCGCCGAGCCCGCCGATGACCTGCTTTCCGGTCTGATCCACGCCAGCGACGAGGGCGACTCGCTCTCCGGCGAAGAACTGCTGTCGATGGCGTTCCTCCTGCTGGTGGCCGGGTTCGAGACGACGGTCAATCTGATCGCGAACAGCGTCTTCGCGCTGCTGCGGGAGCCGGAACAGCTGGCCGCGCTCCGCGCCGATCCCGCGTTGCTGCCCGGAGCGGTCGAGGAGTTCCTGCGCTACGACGGCGCGATCCACCTGGCGACCATCCGGTTCACCCGGGAACCCGTCCCGGTCGGCGACGTCGAGATCCCGGCGGACGAGTTCGTGCTCGTCTCCCTGATCGGCGCGAACCGGGACGCCGAGCGGTTCGAAGACCCGCATCGGCTGGACGTCACGCGGCAGTCGACCGGGCATCTCGCGTTCGGGCACGGGATCCACTACTGCGTCGGCGCCCCGCTGGCCCGGCTGGAGGCCGAGATCGCGTTGCGCGGCCTTCTGGAGCGGTTCCCCGGCCTGAGCCTGGACGCCGACCCGGAAACCTTGCGGTGGCGGGAAAGCACCCTCGTCCACGGCCTCGAAACCCTCCCTGTGCGCCTGCGCTGAGAAGGGCGTGTCGTAGGGTCGCCGGATGGACGCCGCCGAACTCCTCGCCCTCGACGCGGAACACGTCTGGCACCCGTACGGGCCGATGCCGAGCCCGATCGACTCCCTGCTGGTCCGCGAGGCGAGCGGGGTCCGGCTCACCCTCGACGACGGCCGCGAGCTGGTCGACGGCATGTCGTCCTGGTGGGCGGCGATCCACGGCTACCGGAACCCGGTGCTGGACGCGGCGCTGGCCGAGCAGGCGGGCCGGATGAGTCACGTGATGTTCGGCGGGCTCACCCATGAGCCGGCCATCAGGCTGGCGAAGACGCTGGTCGACCTCGCCCCGGACGGACTGAGGCACGTCTTCCTGTGCGACTCCGGTTCGGTGTCGGTCGAGGTCGCCGTCAAGATGTGCCTGCAGTACTGGCAGTCGGTGGGGCGCAAGGAAAAGCGGCGCCTGATGACCTGGCGCGGCGGCTACCACGGCGACACGTTCACGCCGATGAGCGTCTGCGACCCCGAGGGCGGGATGCACTCGCTGTGGCGCGGGATCCTGCCGGAGCAGCTGTTCCTGCCCAAGCCTCCCGGCGGCTTCGGCGACGAGCCGGATCAGGCCTACCTGGACCTGCTCGCGAGCGAAATCGAGCGGCACGCGGGCGAGCTGGCCGCGATCATCGTCGAGCCGGTCGTGCAGGGTGCCGGGGGCATGCGGTTCCACCCGCCCGCGTACCTGCGCGCGCTGCGCGAGATCTCCGAGGCCAACGACGTGCTGCTCGTCTTCGACGAGATCGCGACCGGTTTCGGGCGCACCGGCAAGATGTTCGCCGCCGAGCACGCCGGGGTCACACCGGACGTCCTGTGCCTGGGCAAGGCGCTGACCGGCGGTTACCTGACGATGGCGGCGGCGTTGTGCACGCCGGAGATCGCCGACGGGATTTCGCGCGGCGAGCTGCCGGTGCTGGCGCACGGCCCGACGTTCATGGCCAACCCGCTGTCCTCGGCCGTCGCCAACGCCTCGCTGGGGATCCTGGCCGAAGGCGGCTGGAAGTCCGACGTCCCGCGGATCGAAGCCGCGCTGAAGGCCGGTCTCGAACCGGCTCGCGAGCTGTCTTCGGTCGTCGACGTGCGGGTGCTCGGTGCCATCGGCGTGGTGGAACTGGACCACCCGGTGGACATGGCGATCGCGACCGACGTGCTCACCGCGAACGGCGTCTGGCTGCGCCCGTTCCGGAACCTGATCTACACGATGCCGCCCTACATCTCCGACGCGGAAGACCTCGCGACGATCACCTCGGCCGTGGTCGCGGCCGCGCAAAAAGCCTGAAACGGGACGAATTCAACCGAAAGAGTGTGACGACGGCCACAGCAATCCGCAAAGGCCACGCTGGGTACAGAGCGTGGTCGCGGGATGATCGGGGTCAAGCGAACGGGCGAGTCCGATCGAGACCCCTCTCGGGTGTTATGTCGTGAAAAGGCGTTATGCCCTAGTTCTCTGATGCACAAGCAAACCTGAGAAACCTTTGCGTAGCGGACTTTTGCGCGCCGATCGGGTTTCCTGCCCCCATGATCGACATCGTTGGTGACGAGCACGACACCGGGCCTCCGGGCCGTCGCAATCCCACATCGACCCTCCTGAAGAACCTCCGCCACGACATCCCGGCTTCGGTCGTCGTCTTCCTCGTGGCCGTCCCGCTTTCGCTCGGCGTCGCACACGCCGCCGGAGCCCCTCTGCTCGCCGGACTCGTCTCCGCCGTCGTCGGCGGCATCGTCGCGAGCCTCTTCGGGGCTTCCGTCCTCCAGGTCAGCGGCCCGTCCGCCGCGCTGACCATCGTCATCGCGGAGACCATCTCCGCTTTCGGCTGGGCGGCCACCTGCGCGATCACCGCCGCGGCAGGCGTGGTCCAGATCCTCTTCGGCGTCAGCCGGGTCGCCCGCGCCGCGCTGGCCATCTCGCCCGCCATCGTGCACGGCCTGCTCGCCGGGATCGGGCTGATCCTCGTCCTCGGCCAGCTGCACGTCGTGCTCGGCGGGGTGGCGGGGAGTTCCACGATCGGGAACATCCTCGCGCTGCCGGGCCGGATCGTCGGCCACCACGACCAGGCCGCGGTCGTCGGCGTGGTCACCGTCGGCGTCCTGCTGGTGTGGACCCGGATGCCGCGTTCGGTGCGCCGCGTCCCCGGTCCGCTCGCCGCCGTCGCGCTGGCGACCGGCCTTTCCGTCGTGGCGGGCATGGACCTGCCGCGCGTCGACCTCCCGAACGGCTTGCCGGGGCTGGGTTTCGTCCCCGAGGCGCCGTCCGGGTCCTGGGCGGCGGTCATCGCCGCCGTCCTCTCCATCGCGCTCATCGCCAGCCTGGAGAGCCTGCTTTCCGCCGTCGCCATCGACAAACTGCGCGACGGCCCGCGCACCGACCTCAACCGTGAACTGATCGGGCAGGGCCTGGCGAACGTCGCCGCCGGCTCGCTCGGCGGATTCCCGGTCACCGGCGTCGTCGTGCGCACCATGACCAACTTCGAAGCGGGCGCCCGCACCCGGGCTTCGGCGATCCTGCACAGCGTCTGGATCCTCGGCTGCTGCCTGTTCCTGGCGGGCGCGCTGCGGCTGATCCCGCTCGCCGCGCTCGCCGGTCTCCTCGTCTACGTCGGCGCGAAACTGGTCAACGTGGCCAATCTGCGCGAGGTCCGCCGCCACGGAGACCTGCCGGTCTATCTCGCGACCCTGCTCGGCGCGGTCGCCGTCAACCTGCTCACCGGTGTCGCCGCGGGGATCGCGGTGGCGCTCGCGCTGATGCTGCGCCGGATGCTGTTCTCCGGGATCCACGTCGAACAGGACGGTTCGCGGACCAGGGTCGTCATCGAAGGCGCGCTCACTTTCCTTTCCGTGCCAAGGCTCACGACCGTCCTCGCCGAAGTCCCCGCGCGTTCGGAAGTGACCCTGGAACTCTTCGTCGACTACCTCGACCACGCCGCTTTCGACTGCCTGCGCGGATGGCAGCGCGCGTACGAACGCGGCGGCGGAGTCGTGATCGTCGACGAGATCGGGCATCCGTGGTTCGAACGCGGCAAGGCGGGCGTGCCGACCGTGCGCCGCGGTGTCGCGTCCCGGGTGGTGCCGCGCTGGCTCGCGCCGTGGTCGGAATGGCAGGCCGAACACCTCGAACTGCCGAGCCAGCGCGGCGGCAGCGTCCCGTTGTGCCGCGGTGCGTCGGAATTCCAGCGGCGGACGGCGCCGCTGCTGCGGACCACCTGGGACGGGCTGGCGAACGGCCAGCAGCCGCACACGCTGTTCGTCACCTGCGGCGACGCGCGGATCGTGCCGAATCTGATCACGACCAGCGGGCCGGGCGACCTGTTCACCGTGCGGAACATCGGAAACCTCGTCCCGCACGCCGGTGCCGAAGCGGATTTCTCGGTGGGAGCGGCGATCGAGTACGCCGTCGGTCTGCTGCGCGTGCGGGAAGTGGTGGTGTGCGGGCATTCCGGTTGCGGGGCGATGAAGGCGTTGCTCGGCGACGCGCCTGCCGGGCTCGCGCATCTCGGCGGTTGGCTGCGTCACGGCGAGACGACGATGCGGCGCAGCCAAAGCGAAGGGCCGGTGCTGCTCGACGGTGTCCGTCCCGATCACGAGGGCGACCGGCTCGCCCTGCACAACGTGGTGCAGCAACTGGAAAACCTGCGTTCGTACCCGGTGGTCGAGGTCGCGCTGGCGCGAGGTGACCTCCGGCTCACGGGGATGTACTTCGACGTCGGGAAGGCGAACGTGTACCTGCTCGACGCGGCGCACCGGTCGTTCACTTCGGCCGCTTCGCCGGTGAAGTCCTGAGAGATCGGAAGTCCGTGAAGGCCTCCTTGAGGGACCCAGGGTCCCTCAAGGAGGCCTTCACGGACATTCAGGACGTGACCCGGAGTTGGCCGGGCGGCCGATC
>NZ_JBFBGL010000076.1:0-11905 GCF_040684635.1 Amycolatopsis sp. NPDC089917
GCGAAAGCCACTTTCGGGACGCCAGACGTCGCGAAAGTGGCTTTCGCGACGTCCGTTCGGCCCTCATCGCCGAGGCCCGGCTCCCCTCAAGTCTCGGATGCGCGTGAAGGTCGGCCGGTCCCGCAAAACCATGGCCGAGGACGTAACTCGCGTGATCAGGAACGTAACTCGCGTGATCAGACGGCGAACTCGGTGATCGCCGCTTGATCACGCATGATCGCCGTCTGATCACGAGTGATCGCCCTCTCGCCCGAACACGACGCCTGGAGCCGAGAACCGTCCTAGCCACTCACGAGACTCGCGCCCACACCTTGAAGCGCGTGAAGGCCCCCTTCCCCCGGCTGAACCGAGAGAAGGGGGCCTTCACGCGCTGCTGCGCGCTACCCCCGAAGCGCCAGGGAATCAGCGGTGCGGAACCGCCGCGGGGGTCCAGCCGCGGTAGTTGTTGAAGTAGTTCACGCTCGAAGCGTGGCCGATCTTGCCGCCGATGCTGGAGGCGTAGATCCCGCCGGAGCCGTCGGCGATGCCGACGTGGCCCCACTGGCTGATGTTCCAGTACACGAAGGAGCCCTTCGGCGGAGTCCCGGTCGTGTGCTTCGGGCTCGCGCCGTTCCAGTGCGCGTTGGCCGAGGCCCAGACGCCGGTGGTGCCGTACGCGTTCTCGGCGGCCTTTTCGCAGAGGCCCTGGTACGCGGTGGAGCCGGCGTGGTTCTTGTACCACTGGACGGCGCCGGCGGGCGTGCCGTCACCGGCGCCCTGGATGGACAGGTCGCCCTCGGGCACGGTGGTGAACGTTCCCGCGGCCGGGTTGATGTCGGCGGCGGTGATGGTGGCGCCCGCTTCGGGGGCGGCCGGTGCGGCCCCGGCGACCGGAGCCACGGCGAGGGCCGCGATGGCCAGCGCGGCGACGGACGCCGGCTTCGCCACCTTGGCGAGGATGGTGCGCATGATCAGTACCTCCTGTTGAGGAATTACCAACAGGGAGAACGGTCTCGTGATCAAGTACAAATTTCGTACAACTCGGCGTCGATAGTTGATAACTCAACGTACTGGAATATGCCGGGGGAGGGGTGCGTTGACGCCACTGCCAGCACATCTGGCAAAATCATCCGCTGAAGTCCGGCACCGGTTCACCCCGAACGGGGACCCGGGGCCAACGAGAGAGGACACCATGAAGAGCGGTATTCACCCCGAGTACGTCGTCACGCACGTCAACTGTGACTGTGGCAACGAATTCACCACGCGCAGCACCAAGACCTCCGGCAACCTCCACGTCGAGATCTGCTCGAACTGCCACCCGTTCTACACCGGCAAGCAGAAGCTCATGGACACCGGCGGCCGCGTCGCGCGCTTCGAGGCTCGCTACGGCAAGCGCAAGAAGGCCGAAGACGCCAAGTAGCTTGAACGACGGCGCCTACCCGCATGTCCGGGTAGGCGCCGTTTTCGTTGTGTCGCAGCCTTGGTTTTCCCGGGTCGTTGAGAGGTGGAGTGGTGGATTCGAGTTCGCTGAAGGGTCTGCTCGAAGAGCACGCCCAGCTGGAAGAGCAGCTGGCCGACCCGTCCGTGCACGCCGACCAGGCGCGCGCTCGTAAGCTCGGTCGTCGCTACGCGGAGCTGAGCCCGGTCGTCAAGACGGTGAGGGAGCTCGACACCGCTCGCGAAGACCTGGAGACGGCGAAGGAGCTGTCGGCGGAAGACGCGGCCTTCGCGGCCGAAGCGGAGGAGATCTCCGCCAAGATCCCCGTGCTCGAAGCCAAGCTCACCGAACTGCTCCTGCCGCGCGACCCCTACGACGGCTCCGACGTGGTCATGGAGATCAAATCGGGCGAAGGCGGCGAGGAGTCGGCGCTGTTCGCCGGCGACCTGCTGCGCATGTACCTGCGCTACGCCGAGCGTCACGGCTGGAAGGCCGAGGTGCTCGACTCCGTCGACTCGGACCTCGGCGGCTTCAAGGACGTCACCGTCTCCATCAAGAGCCGTTCGGCCGACGTCGACGGCGTCTGGGCCCGGCTGAAGTTCGAGGGCGGGGTGCACCGTGTGCAGCGCGTGCCCGCCACCGAATCGCAGGGCCGCATCCACACCTCCGCGTCCGGCGTGCTGATCTACCCCGAACCCGAGGACGTCGAGGTCGAGATCGACCCGAACGACCTGCGGATCGACGTCTACCGCTCGTCCGGCCCCGGCGGCCAGAGCGTGAACACGACCGACTCGGCCGTGCGGATCACGCACCTCCCGACCGGTGTGGTCGTCTCGTGCCAGAACGAGAAGTCGCAGATCCAGAACCGCGCCCGCGCCCTGCAGGTGCTGCAGGCCCGTCTCCAGGCGATCGCCGAGGAGGAAGCCGCCGCGAAGGCGTCGGACGCGCGTCGTTCGCAGGTCCGGACCGTCGACCGCTCCGAGCGGGTCCGCACCTACAACTTCGCCGAGAACCGCATCGCCGACCACCGGGTGAACTACAAGGCCTACAACCTGGACCAGGTCCTCGACGGCGACCTCGACGGTGTGCTGAACGCGCTGATCACCGCGGACCGCGAAGAGCGGCTCGCCGCCCACGCCGGCTGACGGCCGGGCCCGCTAGCAGGGTTCGGTGGAGAACGGGTCATCCTCCAGTCCGGTGTGGATGGCCCGCACGGACATGCTCACCCCGGAAAGCCTCTCGGTGACCTCGTCCGTGACCCGGCTGAGCGCCTCTTCGCCGCTTTCCCCGGCGAGGGCCGGAAACGCCGACAGCAGGACCGCTTCACAAGGTCCCGCGTCCGTGCTGATCCGGACCAGCGACGCCGAAAGGTCGGTGGCGGTACGGCCGCAGAGGCCCAGCGCCAGCCGCAGGTCGCCGGTGGGGACGTAAAGATGCACTCGCGAGATGACATCCGTTTCCACCCGCGGGGTGAAATCGTGCCTGGTGACGTACGCCGGCTCGCGAGGATCGGTGCCGCCGACGGCGGCCATCAGTGAATAGAGCGTGAATCCGTCCGCCGAGGTGTCATAGGCGTCGTAGCTCCCGTATTGCCCGGTGTCCGGCGTGCCGCGGATTTCGAAGAATTCCGCATTCAGGCCGAAGTGGAAAAGCGCGGGCAGCGCGGCCCGGTGCAGCGTTTCGGTGAGTTCTTCGCCGTCGGCCGGAGGCGTCCGATAGCCGACGGAGACCAGGTATCCCTTCCAGCCGCCTTCGGGATCCGCCCGGCAGATCTCCAGCTCGGTGGCCTCGAACTCGCCGACGAACCGTTCCCCCAGCTCGGTGGCCGCGGCGAAATCCTCGGTGTCGATGTTCGCGGATATCCGCGTGACGACTTCCGTTTCCCGGAGATCCATGACTGTTCGGCTGGCCCTTCGGCGACGACAGATGCGTCTCAGCCTACGTGTCGCCCGCGTCGCGTGCTGTTGAGGGCTGCCGGAATTCCTTGTTACTCGGACCTGCGATCAGTTCAAGGGATCAGGGAAACGAATTTCCTTCCCCGTGGAATATCACCCGACATTCCCTATCGAAACGAAGGTCGCGACGAGTGTCAGCCGGAAACGGCCGCCTTCTCAGGCTCGCGTTCTTCGGCCACCGGCTGTTCTTCCTCGCGCCGAGGCAGGAACGAGAGCGCCGCGAAGGCGGCGGCGAGCAGGGTCGGGAAGATCGTCAGCTGCTGGTGTTTGACGTTTTCGATGCCTTCGGCGAGACCGGACACCAGGAACTGGCCCATCGAGAAGAGCAGGAACATGAGCACCACGACGCCGACGTCGCGGCGGCCGGTGCGGTTCCGGACCGCGCGGAGCCCGGCCCAGCCGATGAACAGCCAGATCGGCAGCAGGGCGAACAGGCCCAGCGGGGCGATCCAGCCGGTGATCCCGGACAGGACGGGGACCCGGTACTCCTTGGCGAGCGGCGGCTGCCCGGCCTGTTCGCCGAAGCTGCCGAGGTTCGGCACCCGCGCGGTCAGCGTCTCCTGCGCGGACCGGTGCAGCATCTCGACCACGCGCACGGGGTGCTCCAGGTAGTACTGGGCGACGTTCCGGCGGCTGATCTTGTCGCGGTACCGGCCGTACTCGGGGTCCTTCCAAGCCGCGTTCTCGCTCCACCAGCCGGTGCCGACGTACTGCCCGAACCGGGGCGGGAGGCCCAGCGCGGCGAGGTCGCCGGCGGTGTCGTGTTTCCCGTCCACGATCCCGTTGAACACTACGTGGTACATGTTGGCCTCGCGGTACTCCGCGTTGGCCGAGTCGCCCGCCCCTTGCGTCAGCACGGTCCCGGCGGACACGACGGCGAGGACGGCCAGTGGCAGCGCCCACCGTGCCGTGCCGCGGCTGCCCGGCGGGCGGACGAGCACCAGCGCCAGCGCGAAGATCGGCATCAGCAGGAGCGTCTGCGACTTCGCGTTGATCCCGATCATCGCGCCGAACATGGTGATCGCGGCCCCGGTGTAGCGCCACGACCCGGTGCGGTGCATCAGCAGGATCCCGCCGGCGAGCAAGAGCATCCCGACGAAGGCGGCGCCCTCGCTCAGCACCGAGGCGAAGTACCCGAAGAACGCGGAGTCCGCCGCGACCAGCAGCATCGCGACCGTGGCGATGACGCTGTTCCGGACCGAGAGGCGCAGGCCCACCACGATCGCGGCGATCCCGCCCGCGACCAGCAGACAGCCCATCACGCCCAGGACCAGCAGGTTCAGGATCCCCGGCAGGTCGAGCAGCCGTCCGGCCCCGCCGGCGACCTTGTCGATCCAGCTCTGGCTGGAGATGTACTCGCTGTTGCAGGCCGGGGCGGCGTCGTAGGAGAAGCGGACGAAGTGCTCCGAAGGCCGGTCGATCTCGCGGGCGCCGAGATGGCACAGGATGCGCCAGCCGTCGCCGTTGTCGGCCATGCCGATCGGCCGCGGAACGAGGAATCTGACGAGAAGCGCCCCGAGCGCGGCCAAAAACACACCTGAAGCGAGCTGGATCTCCCGGAACTTCACCCGCGCCACCCTAGAAGACGCCGAAGTGTGATCAGCCCGTGCCCTCCGCGACCCCTGCGGAGAGAAGCTTGCCGATCACTCCGAGCCACTTTTCGCGGGCCGGGCGATCCCGGAGGGTCAGCCTGCCTGGGAGCCGGGCTGAACCACGGCGGCGGGTTCGGGCCGCGCTTGCCGGAAGACGACCTTCTTGTACAGGACGTAGTTCCACACCATGCCCACCGCGATCGCGCCGAGCTTCGGGATGAGGAGGTTGATCCCGGGGAAGAGCTTGCTGATCGCGAAGATCACCGCGGCTTGCACGACCCACAGGCCGAACGCGGTGATCGCGAAGAAGAGGACAGCCTGACGGCGGATGTCGCCGTCCTTCGCCCGGAAGGTGAAGTTCCGGTTCAGCGTGAAGCTCAGGAGCATGCCCGCCGTGGTCGAGATGAAGTTCGCGACGAACATCGGGACGCCGAACGTCGCCAGCAGGGCGTAGCCGACGGCGTCGACAGCGGTGTTGAGCACCCCGACGACGGCGAAGCGCACCTGAGTGGCGTTGATCGGCTTCACCGGGCGACGCTTCGCTCTCCGACAGAGCTCTCGGCGCCTGTACGGACCGACGCGACGCCGTAGAGCGGACGGTTCTGCACCTGCGAGTACGTCCGGCCGATGTAGCTGCCGAGCACCCCGAGCATGATGATCTGGATACCGCCGAGGAAGAACATCGCGGCGGTGATGAACGCCCAGCCCGGTACGGCGGTGGACGGCGCGAACAGTTTGACGCTGACCACGTACAGGATGCCCAGGAAGCTGAGCAGCGAGATCAGGTAGCCGAGCCGAGTGATCATCCGCAGTGGCGCGACGGAGAACCCGAGGATCCCGTCCGCGGCGAAGCGGAGCATCTTGCGCAGGGGGTAGCCGGTCACGCCCGCGTGCCGCTTGTCTCGGTCGAACAGGACGGCGGTCTGCTTGAACCCGATGTAGCTGACCAGCCCGCGCAGGAACCGGTCCTGCTCGCGGTACTTCCGCAGCTCGTCGACGACCTTGCGGTCGATCAGCCGGAAGTCGCCGGTGTTCCGGGGGATGTCGACGGACGCCATCTTCCGGAGGAACCAGTAGAAGGCGCCGGCGGTGAACCGCTTGAACGCCGAGTCCTGGCGCGAGCGACGCTGCGCGTAGACGACGTCGAAGCCTTCTTCCCACTTCTCGATCAGTTCCAGCGCCACCCGCGGCGGGTCCTGCATGTCGCTGTCCATGATGATCGCGGCGTCCGCTTCCACCAGGTCGAGCCCGGCGGTGACCGCCATCTGGTGACCGAAGTTGCGGGAGAGCTCGATCACGGTGACCCGGTCGTCGCGTCTGCTCAGCGCGGTGAGGATGTCCATCGAGCGATCACGGCTGCCGTCGTCGATGTAGACGAAGCTGAAGTCGTACTTGCCGGCGAGCGGCGTGATCACCTCGTCCACCGTGCGGTGGAGGAGTTCGATGTTCTCTTCCTCGTTGAAGATCGGGAAAATGAACGCGATTCGGCGTCTGTCGTGATCCCCGGGCACCGGATTACCCCCGTTGCGTTTTCTCTGGAACAGGCGGTGAATGGATTCACGGCCTGGGCGAGCTGATTCTAGAAGATCGGCGGAATGTCCTTCTTTCGGGTGGTCAGCCCGCCCAGTGGCCGGCGACGAAGCGAACGAAGATCGCGCCGCAGATCAGCGAGTTGAGGTACAGCGTCGCGTACGCCACGCCGCGCAGGTTCGGGCGCCGTTCGGCCAGCAGCACCAGCGCGATGTACATGACCAGGCACGGGAGCAGGTACCGGTGCACCGAGACGACGTTGCTGTTGATCGTCAGCATCACGAAGGAGGCGATCCCGAACAGGGCCAACGGCAGGCCGTCCGCCTTCAGCGCGACGAAGACGTAGATCGAAGACACCACGAGCAGGATCAGGCCGAGCGTGGGCAGCACGTGACTCATCAGCGTCCACGCGTCCATCGGCCTGTCGCCGACCAGCGCGCCGAAGGTGACCTTGAGTTCCGTGAGCGTCGTTTCCACGATGTTCGGGTTGAACTGGTGGTACGACCAGGTGCTCACGCCCTTGAGCGCGGTGAAGCTCGCCATCGCGCTGCCGGTCTGGAGCTTCATGTAGAGCATGTGCGCGCCGAGGCCGATGTACGCGGCCGGGAACCAGAGGATGTTCCACGACAGCAGGCCGCGCGGCTTCCAGCCCGAGGATCGCCAGAATTCGAGGAAGCACAGGCCGACGAACACCGCGGCGGTGATCCGCGACGCGGTGAGCGGGATCAGGCAGAGGCCCATCCACAGCCATTGCCGCCGCAAGGCGAACAGGTACGCCCAGAAGCCCAGCGCGCAGAACACCGCCTCGCTGTAGAACGAGTGCAGGAAGAACGCGGCGGGCGCGGTGAGGAACGCGCCGACGACCAGCCACTGCGAGCGGGGCGCGCGGAGGAAGAACCGGGCGATCTTGAGCAGGGCCACGCCGGCCAGCCAAGTGGCGACCAGGTTGACGAGGAATCCGGCGGTGAGCAGGCCGAGTGTGCCGAAACTGACGGTTTTGACCAGCCACACGAAAATCGGGAAAACGGGATAAAAAGCGCGCAACGGTACGTAACTGCCCGTGTACGCGTGTTCGGCGATCTCGCCGTAATTGCCCGCGTCCCAGCGGTAGGTGTGGGAGAGCAGGCTCAGCGTCGAACCGATGCCGGTCTTGGGGACGCCCTCGCTCGCCGGGGTGGACGGGCCGAACAGCCACGCCACCGCGATCAGCGCGACGTTCCAGGCCAGGACGACCAGGAGAACCTTGCCGAAGTCACCGGTCAGCCACCGGCGCACACGTTCGCGGCCGGTTACGCGCTCGGCGTCGACGGCCCGCTCCTGGGTGACACTCTCCGTGATCGTTTCGGTCATGAGCGACTTTCCTCGCAGGACTCGGCCCAGTACGAGCGGATGCCCGAGAACAATGGGAATGGAGGCCGAATCGGGCGGTCCCCCGTGCCGCCGAACCCGGTCGGGGAATTCTAGAACACCGTTCGTATGCGGCGGACGACCGCCTCGGCGCACTCCGGCGGCGGCGCGGGAGACTGACCGGGTATCCGCCCCCGACGCCAAGGAGAATTGTGGAAGCCCTCGCCGGATTCGGTTTCGAACTGGGTGTGCTCAAGCGGATCCGGCGGGCCGGGTGGTGGCAGGCCGGGGTCCGCGATCCCGAATCGGTCGCCGAGCACACCGCGCGGGTCGCGCAGCTCGCGGGACTGCTGGCGGCCGAGGGCGGCGCCGACCCGGCGCGGGCGGCGTACCTCGCGCTCTGGCACGACACGCAGGAGACGCGGACCGGTGACCTCCCGCACACGATCAAGGGATTCGTCGAGAAGCCGGATCCCCGGGCGATCACCGCCGCGCAGACGTCGGCGCTGCCCGAAGCCGCCCGTGAATCGGTACGCGACGCCGTCGACGAGTACGAAACGGCCGAGAGCGCGGAAGCGCTGTACGCGCGCGACGCGGACAAGCTGGAGATGCTGCTTCAGGCGGTCGAGTACCGCGATGTCGGCGTACGGAACGTGGACGAGTGGATCTCCTCCGCGACGAAGAGCCTTCGGACCGACCTCGCGCGGCGGGTGGCCGAAGCGGCGCTGACGCTGTCTTCGCTCTCGTGGCGGGTGCGCTGAAAGCAATCGATACCCTGAGCCCGCGTGTATCGACCCCGGCACGCGTGCCTCGTGTGTCAGGCTTGACTCTGTGAAGGAACACCAGTGAACCGGCAGCCGTTGCGCCTCGCCATCATGGAAGCGACCCGCATCCTCACCGAGGCCGGTGTGGCGTCACCGCGCTCGGACGCGGAACTGATCGCCTCCCATGTCCTCGGCGTCGATCGCGGCCGCCTGCCGATGGTGCCGCTGGTGGACCCGCCCGTCATCGACGCGATCGGCCAGCTCGTGAACCAGCGGGCCAAACGGATCCCGCTGCAGTACCTCACCGGCTGGGCCGCGCTCGGCGACATCACGGTCAACGTCGGCGCCGGGGTGTTCGTCCCGCGCCCGGAGACCGAGCTGCTCCTGGAGTGGGGCCTCAAACTGCTGCACGGGCGCGAGTACCCGGTGGTCGTCGACCTGTGCACCGGCTCCGGCGCGCTGGCGCTGGCCGTGCAGCACGCGCGGCCGGACGCCGTCGTCTACGCCGTCGACATCGACGCCCAGGCGCTCGCCTGGGCCCGGCACAACGCCGACGTCCACGCCGACGCGGGGGACACGCCCATCCGGCTGTACTCCGGAGACGTCGGGGACAGCACGATGTTCGCCGAGCTCGACGGCCTCGTCGACCTGGTGCTGTGCAACCCGCCGTACGTCCCGGAAGGCACACCGGTGCCGACGGAGGTCGCCGAGCACGACCCGCCGCGGGCGGTGTTCGCGGAGGAGAGCGGGCTCGCGGTGATCCGGCACGCGATCGCCGCCGCCGCGCGGCTCCTGCGGCCCACTGGCGGGATGGCGATCGAGCACGACGACACGCACGGGTCCGCCGTCCCGGCGCTGGTGCGGGCGCGGCGAGTGCTGACCGATGTCCAGGGGCACCTCGACCTGACCGGACGGCCGCGGTTCGTCACCGCCTTGCGCGTCTCCTGATCCCGCGTTCGGCGGATGGTTAGCAGGACTCACGACTTCCGTCGGTGCCCAGGACAAAGCCCGCCTCCTAACGTCGATCACGGCCGCCTCATCGGCGGTCCGACTGGGAGGTGTACCCCGATGCGATCGTCTCTCCGACGAGCCCCACTGAGAACACTCGCCGTCCTCGCCACCGTCGCGCTGCTGCCCGGTCTGGTCGCCCAGCCCGCGTCCGCCGCGGCTCCCGCCAAGGGCTGGCCCGCCCCGATCGACGGGTCGACCTGGGAGAACCAGGACCACATGACGTGGGACGACTACCGCAAGCCGCCCGGCACCAACTGGGCCGACCCCACGCTGAAGCCGACCAAGCGGACGTTCAAGGGCGCCGTGGTGCTCGCGGACTACCCGGACCAGGACTTCGCCGTCACCCAGGCCCCGCATTCGACGGTGTTCGGCAATCCGGGCCCCGCCGCCAGCGACGTCCCCCGCGCGGACGTCGCGAAGTTCTACCAGGACTTCCTCAACAAGCCGCAGGCGATCAACAACGGCCACACGATCAACGAGTACTGGATGGAGGACTCCGGCGGCAGGATGGGCGTCGAACTGACCGCCTTCGGGCCGTACCGGCTGCCCGGCAAGTCCTTCGAGTACGGCATGGAGTTCCAGCCCGACGCCTGCCCGACGGGGGCGAACTGCAAACGCGACCTGCGCGCCGACGCGGGCGCAGCCTGGCGGGCGGACGTCGGTGACGTCTCCAAGCAGTTCGACTTCGTCTTCTACCTTTCCGCCGGCCAGGACGAGAGTTCGACCTGGCAGGAATTCGGCGTGATGAAGTTCGGCGAGCCGGAGAACGTGCCCGACGAATTCGGCCCCGGGGTCGCGGGAATGCCCAACGCCGCGTCCACCCGCTACGTCCCGTGGACGTCGTGGAAATCGGCGGCGAGCATCTGGCCGAACGCGGTCACCGGTTCCTCGACTCAGGCGGAAAGCTCGGGACAGGCGGTCTACGCGCACGAACTGAGTCACATTCTCGGCATCGGCGACAATTACAACAACCCGTTCGGGACTCCGCCGTCCAGGAGCTACACCGGTCCGTGGGAAATGATGTCGCGCGGCAGCTTCAACGGCCCGGGCGGACCGCACACGCGCTGGCAGATCCCGGCCATCCAGGGCGGCTCGATGGGGTCGCATCACATGCTGCGCACCAAGATGAAGCTCGACATCATCGACAAGGACGACGTGCTCAAGCTCGACCGGAACCGGCTCGCCAAGACCGGTCCGGTCTCCACGCGGATCACCGCGCGTTCGGTCCTTCCGGGACAGGGCGCCTACAGCGGGATCACCATCGCGCTCCCCGGCGGTGACCTGTCCCCGAAATGCGACCGGTCCAAGGATCCGTTCTGCGACGGCGGCGGCTACGACAATTACACCGTCGAGGTCGTCGACCGGATGGGCAGCGATTCCTTCGCCCCCGATTCCGGCGTCATTATCGCGAAGACGAAGAACCAGGACAACGCGCCGTTCGAATGGATCGTCGACGCGAACCCGGCCGACATCGGCATGACCGACTACAAGAAGCCGGACGGCACCGCGGTCCCGATCCCGATCGGCGACTACCGCCAGCTCAACGACGCCGCGTTCAAGGCGGGCACCGGTTCGGCGAGCAAGTACGAATACACCGACACGGCCAACCGGCTGAAGTTCCTGGTCTCGGACATCGAACGCGACCGCAAGGGCGTGCTGTCCTACGTCGTCACGGTGGCTTCGCTCGACGGCTCGGGCTCGCAGGCCCGCGGCGTCTCGCTGTGGCCGTCGGCACCCGCGTTCGGCAAGAACGGGCTCGCGACCTGCTCGTTCCCGGTGCTCAACACGGGCAACGCGAACGGGTCGGTGGCGCCGTACAACACCGACACCTACCGCCTGAGCGCGTCCACCACCGCGAAGGGCTGGGAGGTCCGGCTGCCGAACGAGCTGTCCACCGTCCCGTTCGGCGGGCGCTCCTCGGCGACGGCGCACGCCAAGCGGGCCGCGGGCGGTGACCACGCCGCGCGGATCAAGCTGACCGCGACGTCGATCGCCGACCCGGGCAAGACGGCGACGTCGTTCTGCACCGCTTTCGCCTTCTGACGGGAGCTGCCCGGACGGTTCACGGACCTGCCGTCGCGTCCTGAGCGGCAAGACGTGTGACCGCTCTGCCCGCTGGGGCTCGTGTCCTCGCCGGGGAGCTTGGTGAAAGCCACTTTCGCAACCTTCAACGTTGTGAAAGTGGCTTTCACAACCTCAGGCTCCGCTGGTCCGCACCAGGCGCGCGACACCCGGACACCGCCCCAGGTGTCGCGAAAGCCACTTTCGGGACATCAGACGTCGCGAAAG
>NZ_JBFBGL010000076.1:11915-35289 GCF_040684635.1 Amycolatopsis sp. NPDC089917
CCCGCAACCCCCCCCCTTGGTCGTGAACCCCACTACCGCCCCAGCTGAGGTCGCGAAAGTGGCTTTCGCGACACCCCGAAGCCGGCAGACGGGGCGCGGGGCGAAAGCTGCGCTGGGGGAGCGCTTCGCGCACCGGACGGGCACCTTGGCGAACTCCGAAAGCCCACAGGGCTACGCTCATCTGCCATGAGCGCGGTGTACGACTGCAGCAAGCACGAATCCCGGGCCGACGGGCTCGCCGCGGCGGCGAGCGCGGTGCGCTCCAGCCGACTCGTGGTCCTCCCGACCGACACGGTCTACGGCATCGGCGCGGACGCCTTCGACGGCGGCGCCGTCCAGTCCCTCCTGCGGGCCAAGAACCGCGGCCCGGACATGCCGGTCGGCGTCCTGGTCGGCTCCTGGTCCACTGTGGACGGACTCGTGCTCGGCACGCCGCCGCAGGCCCGCGCGCTCATCGAGGCCTTCTGGCCCGGCGACCTCTCGATCATCCTCCCGCATGCCCCGAGCCTGCAGTGGGATCTGGGCCAGTCGCGTGGAACGGTGATGCTGCGCATGCCGCTGCACCCGGTCGCGCTGGAACTGCTGCGCGACGTCGGCCCGATGGCGGTGTCCAGCGCGAACGTGTCCGGCCGTCCGCCCGCCACCACCGCGGAGGAAGCGGTCGACCAGCTCGGCGACAGCGTCGCGGTGTACCTCGACGGCGGCTCGTCCGGCGAGCCCGTCCCGTCCACGATGGTCGACCTCACCGGCGACGACCCGGTCGTCCTGCGCGAGGGCGCGGTCAGCCGCGCCGCCGTCGCGGAAGTACTGGGAGTACCCGCGGAGTCACTCGCCTAGTCCACGAGTACCAGTACCCTCGGCCGCCGTATCCCCCTAGCGCGGTAGCGTGTTCGAGTGACTTGGACCTCGGCGGCGTAACGCGATCATGCCTCCCACGCAAGGCCTCCCGATCCGGGAGTACATCCTCGTCGCCCTCACCGCGGCGGCCGTTACCTTCCTGCTCACCGGCGTGGTGCGCCGGGTGGCCATCCGGATCGGCGCGATCGCCAACCCGCGGGCCCGCGACGTCCACGTCACCCCGATCCCGCGCATGGGTGGCATCGGCATCTTCCTGGGCGTCGCCGCCGCGATGGGGCTCGCGCACCAGCTGCCCGCGCTGAGCCGCGGCTTCGACTTCTCGTTCGACTCGCTGGGCGTCCTGCTCGCCGCGGGCGTCATCTCGCTGATCGGCGCGCTCGACGACCGGTTCGAGCTCGACGCCTGGACGAAACTGGCGGGCCAGGTCATGTGCGCCGGGATCCTGGTGATCTTCGGTGTGCAGTGGGTGTCGTTCTGGGTGCCGTGGGGCGGCGGTGGCGAGTCGTTCGGCCAGGTGCTGGTGCTGGACAAGAACCAGGGCGCGCTGCTGACCGTCGTGCTGGTGGTCGTCATGGTCAACGCGATGAACTTCGTCGACGGGCTCGACGGGCTCGCCGGCGGACTCGGCTTCATCGCCGCCGCGGCGACCTGCTCGTTCTCACTCGGCCTGCTCGACTCCTCGGGCGGTGACGTCGGCGCGTACCCGCCCGCCCTCATCGCCGCCACGCTCGCCGGGGCCTGTCTGGGCTTCCTGCCGTACAACTTCCAGCCCGCGAAGATCTTCATGGGCGACTCGGGCTCGATGATGATCGGCCTCATGCTGGCCGGGGCGACGACGTCCGCGTCGGGCCGCGTGCCGTATCCGCAGTTCAGCGGCAAGGACGCGCTCGCGCTGCTCTCGCCGCTCGTCGTGGTCGCGGCGGTGCTGTTCGTGCCGCTGCTCGACCTGATCATGGCCGTCATCCGCCGCACCCGGCGCGGCGAGAGCCCGTTCGCGGCGGACAAGATGCACCTGCACCACCGCCTGCTGGAGATCGGGCACTCCCAGCGCCGCGCGGTGCTGCTCATCTACTTGTGGGCGGGCCTGCTCGCGTTCGGTGCCGTGTCGGTGACGTTGTTCGACGACGCCGCGGTTTTCTGGATTGTCGGATTCGGTTTCCTGCTGGCGACTCTGGTGTCGATCATCCCGCGGCTGCGGTCGCGGAACCGGACTGCGTGAACGATGCGATCCGTGCGCGCCTACACTGGCAGGCTGAGACGACCAGGGAGCTTTCTGTGAGCGAGACCGAGAAGACCGTCGAGGCGGAGGAGAACCCCCACGCCAAGGTGGTTCTGCAGGCGGCCAACGCGATGATGAAGGCTTCGCTGAAGCTGGTCCCGCCGGCGGTGCTGATCTGCATCGTGGTCTTCACCATCCTCAATGGACTCCCGGGCCTGCTCGGCTCGGTGATCGGCGGCGTGCTCGCCATCGTGTCCGCGATCGCGACGCTGGGCCTCATGCGCTTCAGCGCGGGCATGGACCCGATGTTCGTGATGGTGATCGCTCTCGGTGGTTACGTGCTCAAGATCGTCGTCCTTTTCGCGGCCCTGACCCTGCTTCGCGGGGTGTCGTCCATCCATCCGATGGCCTTGGGCGTCACCATGATCGTCGCCATTCTCGTGGCCGCCGCGGTGGAGTTCGCGGCCTTCCGCAAGACCAAGATCCCGACGATCATCCCCGCTTCCCGCTGATCCCGGGACCGAGGTCCTGACCTGGGACGGGACCTAGGTCCTCGGCCGATCGGTGGCAATGTAGTACGCCTGTACGGCCCGTCGGATCCTGCTGATATGGTCCGCGTATGGGCGGCGGCCTCGGCTGCCGGCTCCTGATGACGAACCCCGAACAGCAGTGTGGCGACGGTGTTGAATCGTCCCTCATTACCCGCTGGTAGGCGTCTGTCTCCCGGGAGCACTGCATCGAGAATCCTCGTGTGCGGAACGTGAAACCGTGTTCAGCACATCGTGGGGTGGCCGCCTCCGACGGCCCGATACGTGTCGGGTACGTTAAGTCCAGATCGTGACGATTCCCCCGGCGGAGTGAACGCCGGCCGGGAGAACCGGAAGGAGCCCAGTGGGCGCGCTGGTACTAGCCGAGGGTGCGGAGTTCACGCCGCCTGGCGTCAAAGACTTCAACCTACCGCCGTTGTTCGGCTCCGGCTATTGGTTGAGCTTCACCAAGCCGATGTTGCTGGTGGTCATCTCCCTGATCATCCTCGTCACCTACTTCATGCTGTCCTCGCGCAAGCTGAAGGTCGTCCCCGGCAAGGGACAGTTCATCGCCGAATCGCTTTACAACTTCGGCCGGAACAACATCGCGCGTGAGCAGATCGGCTCGGCCGACTTCAAGCCGTACATCCCGCTCGTGCTCGGCCTGTTCAGCTTCGTGCTGGTGAACAACATCTTCGGGATCATCCCGTTCTTCCAGTTCCCGACGATGGCGCGAATCGGCTTCCCGGTCGCTCTCGCGTTCCTTGTCGTTTACCCGGTGTACCACTACGTCGGGTTCAAGCGCCACGGTTTCAAGGGTTACCTGAAGAAGGAACTGGCGCCCGCGGGTATTCCCGGGTTCGTTCTGCCGTTGTACTCCACCATCGAGTTCGCGCAGAAGTTCTTCATCGCGCCGGCCACCCTGGCCATCCGGGTGTTCGCTGCCATGTTCGCCGGTCACCTCATCATCATGGTCTTCACGCTCGGCGGGAGCTTCCTGCTGACCGACGGTGAAGGCATCGTCAAGGCCGCGTCGCCGGTGGCATTCCTCTTCGCCATCGCGATGACGTTCCTGGAGGCATTCATCCAGGTCCTGCAGGCATACATTTTCGCACTGCTGTCCGCAGGCTACATCGGCGCCGCGCTGGCGTCGGAGCACTGAGAAAAACCAAAAGCCCCCGATCCGCGTGAGTCGCGCGGACCGAGTTTGAAGGGAAACGCACGTGAGCAACATCGTTCTTGCGCAGGCTGCCGAGGCCGCTACCAACATCAACCCGGGTCTCGCCGCCATCGGCTACGGTCTCGGCGCGATCGGCCCCGGTATCGGTGTGGGTCTGATCTTCGCCGCGGTCATCAACGGCACCGCCCGTCAGCCGGAGGCCCAGGGCAAGCTGCAGAGCATCGCCTTCTCGACCTTCGTTCTGACCGAGGTTCTGGCGCTGATCGGTATCGTCATCTACTTCCTCGCCTCCGTCTAAGACTGAGTTCCGCTCATCGCTTAAGGAGACGTTGTGCTGAAGACCGAATTGGTGTTGGCGGCTGAAGCGCCCAACCCGATCGTGCCGCACGTTCCCGAGCTCATCCTCGGGTTCATCGCCTTCCTTCTGCTGCTGTTCGTTCTGAAGAAGTACGTCGTTCCCCGTTTCGAGGCGACCTACGAAGAGCGGACCAAGCTGATCGAGGGTGGCATCGAGCGAGCCGAGAAGGCGCAGGCCGAAGCCGAAGAAAACCTTGCGCAGTACAAGGCGCAGCTGGCGGAAGCCCGTTCCGAGGCCGCGAAGATCCGCGACGACGCCCGGCTCGAAGCCGAGCAGATCAAGGCGGAGCTGCGGGCCGAGGCGGAGTCCGAGTCCCAGCGCATCGTCGCCCAGGGCCAGGCTCAGCTGCAGGCCCAGAAGGCGCAGATCATCGCCGAGCTGCGCGCCGAACTCGGCCGTAACTCCGTCGAGCTGGCCAGCCGCATCGTCGGCGAGTCGCTCGCGGACGACGCGCGCCGTCACGGCACCGTGGACCGGTTCCTTGCCGAGCTGGAGACCGCGGGTGCCTCCAACGGAGCGGGAAAGTAGACCAGAATGACGCTGCATGCTGCGAGCCGTGAAGCGCTCGACCTCGCCGAGAATCGTCTCGGCGAGGTTCTGGCCGCCGCGGGTACGGACCCGGCGACGGTCGGCGACGAGTTGCTTTCGGTCGTCGCCCTGCTGGACCGGGAGATCGGCCTGCGCCGGGCCGTCGCCGACGGTTCGTCCTCGTCCGAAGCCCGGATCGGCCTCGCCCGCGGGATCCTCGCGGGCAAGGTTTCCGAACCGGCCCTGCAGGTGCTCGACTCCGTGGCGGGCAGCCGCTGGTCGAGCCCGCGCGAACTGACCGACGGGCTCGAGGCCCTCGGCCGCTCGGCGCTGCTCACCAGTGCGGAGAAGTCCGGGAACATCGACGCTGTCGAAGACCAGCTGTTCCGGGTCACTCGTATCGTTGCGGGCGCCCCGGAGCTCGAACGGGCACTGTCCGACCTGGCCGCTCCCGCCGAGGCGAAGCGGACTCTCGTCCGCACCCTGTTCGCCGACAAGGTGGACGTGGTCACCGAGACCCTCGTCGAGCAGGTCGTCCTGCGCGCCAAGGGCCGCGGGGTCGCCAACGCCCTCGAGCGGCTGGTCCAGCTGGCCGCGGAACGCCGTGAACGCTCGGTCGCCCAGGTGACCAGCGCGAGCGCGCTGTCCGACGAGCAGCAGGCTCGGCTGAGCGAGAAGCTCAACGCCCTTTACGGGCGGCAGCTCGCGCTGCACGTCGAGGTGGACCCCAAGCTCGGCGGCGGACTCGTGGTCCGCGTCGGCGACGAGGTCATCGACGGCAGCACCGCGGGGCGCATCGACGCCCTGCGTCGCCGGCTGGCTAGCTGACCCACAACAACGACTTTGCACACTGGCACGAACGAAGCGAGAGCGGGATTGAAATGGCGGAGCTGACGATCTCCTCGGATGAGATCCGTAGCGCGATCGAGAACTACGTCTCGAGTTACGCCCCGGACGTGAGCCGGGAAGAGGTCGGCGTCGTCGTCGACGCCGGTGACGGTATCGCCCACATCGAGGGCCTGCCCTCGGCCATGGCCAACGAGCTGCTCGAGTTCCCCGGCGGGGTCCTCGGCGTCGCGCTGAACCTGGACGCGCGCTCCATCGGTGCCGCGATCCTCGGTGACTTCGAGAGCGTCGTCGAAGGCCAGCAGGTCAAGCGGACCGGTCAGGTCCTCTCGGTTCCGGTCGGCGAGGGCTACCTCGGCCGCGTCGTGAACCCGCTGGGCGCCCCGATCGACGGCCTCGGCGAGATCGAGACCACCGAGCGTCGCCCGCTGGAGGTCAAGGCCGCTTCGGTGGTCGAGCGCCAGCCGGTGGCCGAGCCGCTGCAGACCGGTATCACCGCGATCGACGCGATGACCCCGATCGGCCGTGGCCAGCGTCAGCTGATCATCGGTGACCGCAAGACCGGCAAGACGGCCGTCGCGGTGGACACGATCATCAACCAGAAGGCCAACTGGGAGACCGGCGACCCGAAGAAGCAGGTTCGCTGCATCTACGTCGCGGTCGGCCAGAAGGGCTCCACGATCGCCGCCGTGAAGAAGTCCCTCGAGGACGCCGGCGCGATGGAGTACACCACCATCGTCGCGGCCCCCGCGTCGGACTCGGCCGGCTTCAAGTGGATCGCGCCGTACACCGGCTCGGCCATCGGCCAGCACTGGATGTACGAGGGCAAGCACGTCCTCATCGTGTTCGACGACCTGACCAAGCAGGCCGACGCGTACCGCGCGATCTCGCTGCTGCTGCGTCGCCCGCCGGGCCGTGAAGCCTTCCCCGGCGACGTCTTCTACTTGCACTCCCGTCTCCTCGAGCGTTGCGCCAAGCTCTCGGACGAGCTGGGCGCGGGCTCGCTGACCGGCCTCCCGATCATCGAGACCAAGGCGAACGACGTGTCGGCGTACATCCCGACCAACGTCATCTCGATCACCGACGGACAGTGCTTCTTCCAGTCGGACCTGTTCAACGCCGGTCAGCGCCCGGCCATCGACGTGGGTATCTCGGTTTCCCGCGTGGGTGGTGCCGCGCAGGTCAAGGCGATGAAGTCGGTTTCGGGTTCGCTCCGTATCGACCTGTCGCAGTACCGCGAGCTGGAGGCCTTCGCGGCCTTCGCCTCGGACCTCGACGACGCGTCGAAGGCGCAGCTCGAACGTGGTGTCCGCCTGTACGAGGTGCTCAAGCAGGCCCAGTACTCCCCGATCCCGGTCGAGGAGCAGGTCGTCACGGTGTACCTCGGCACGAACGGTCACTTCGACTCTGTCCCGACCGAGGACGTGCGCCGCTTCCGTGACGAGTTCATCGACTCCGCGCGTCGCAAGCACGGCGAGCTCCTCAAGGACATCCGCGAGTCGGGCAAGTTCTCCGACGAGACCGCTTCCGGGCTGGTCGACGCGGTGAACGAGTTCAAGAAGGAGTTCACCACCGCCGAGGGCAAGAGCCTCGTCGAGGTCTCCGACGCGATGGACGCCGAGAAGGTCGGGCAGGAGACCGTCAAGGTCAACAAGCCCGCGCCGAAGAAGTGAGCTGGTAGTCCATGGCCGCACAACTCCGTGAACTCCGGTCGCGTATCAAGGCGACCAAGTCCATCGGCAAGATCACCAAGGCGATGGAGCTCATCGCGACCGCGCGCATCACCAAGGCGCGGGCGAAGGTCGCGGCGTCCCGGCCCTACTCGGACGAGATCACGAACGTGCTCTCGGCCTTGGCCGGCGCCTCGGCCAACCTCGACCACCCGTTGCTGGTCGAGCGCCCGAACCCGAAGCGCGCGGCGGTCCTCGTGATCACCAGCGACAAGGGCCAGTGCGGTGGATACAACTCCAACGTGCTGAAGGCGACCGAGGAGCTCCTCACGCTGCTGCGTGAACAGGGCAAGGAGCCGGTGCTGTACGTGACCGGCAACAAGGGCCTGAGCTACTACCGGTTCCGCGGCCGCGAGGTGACCGAAGGCTGGACGGGCTTCTCCGACCAGCCCGGTTACGTCAACGCCTCGACAGCCGGTGAGCTCATCGTCGAGTCGTTCCTGAACGGCGCCGACGACGAGGCGGGCAACGCCGACGGCATCCTGGGTGTCGACGAGATCCATGTCGTCTACACCGAGTTCGTCTCGATGCTCACCCAGCGTCCGACAGCCAAGCGTGTCGCGCCGCTGGAGGTCGAGTACACCGAGGACGGCGAAGAGAAGCCCGAAAGCCTGCTCCCGAGCTACGAGTTCGAGCCCAGTGCCGAAAAGCTGCTCTCCGCGTTGCTGCCGAAGTACATCAACACGCGGATCTTCGCGGCGATGCTCGAGTCGGCGGCGTCCGAACTCGCGGCCCGCCGCACCGCGATGAAGGCGGCGTCGGACAACGCGAACGAGCTGGTGAACACGCTGACGCGGGAGGCGAACCAGGCCCGCCAGGCGCAGATCACCCAGGAGATCTCCGAAATCGTCGGTGGCGCGAACGCGCTGACCGCAGCAGGAAGTGATGACTGATGACCAGTACTGAAACCCCGCGTGCCAAGGGGCGCATCGTCTCGGTGACCGGCCCGGTCGTCGACGTCGAATTCCCGCGCGGTGCCGTTCCCGACCAGTTCAACGCGCTCAAGGTCGAAATCGAGTTCGAGCAGCTGCGCAAGACGGTGACCCTCGAGGTCGCCAGCCACCTCGGTGACAACCTCGTCCGCACCATCTCGCTCCAGCCGCAGGACGGCCTGGTGCGTGGTGCCGAGGTCACCGACACCGGCGGCCCCATCACGGTGCCGGTCGGCGACAAGGTCAAGGGCCACGTCTACAACGCGCTCGGCGAGTGTCTCGACGAGCCCGGCTACGGCGACGACCTCGAGCGCTGGGGCATCCACCGCAACCCGCCTTCCTTCGACCAGCTCGAAGGCAAGACGAAGATGCTGGAGACCGGCCTCAAGGTCGTCGACCTGCTGACCCCGTACGTCGAGGGTGGCAAGATCGGCCTGTTCGGCGGTGCCGGCGTCGGCAAGACGGTGCTCATCAAGGAGATGATCACCCGTGTCGCCCGGAACTTCGGTGGTACCTCGGTGTTCGCCGGTGTCGGCGAGCGCACCCGTGAGGGCAACGACCTCTTCCTGGAGATGTCCGAGGACGGCGTCATCAACGACACCGCCCTCGTCTTCGGCCAGATGGACGAGCCGCCGGGCACCCGTATGCGGGTCGCGCTGTCCGCGCTGACCATGGCGGAGTACTTCCGCGATGTGCAGAACCAGGACGTGCTGCTCTTCATCGACAACATCTTCCGGTTCACCCAGGCCGGCTCCGAGGTGTCGACCCTGCTGGGCCGCATGCCTTCGGCCGTGGGTTACCAGCCGACGCTGGCGGACGAGATGGGTCAGCTCCAGGAGCGGATCACCTCGACCCGTGGTCGTTCGATCACCTCGATGCAGGCGATCTACGTCCCCGCGGACGACTACACCGACCCGGCCCCGGCGACGACGTTCGCCCACCTGGACGCCACCACGGAGCTTTCGCGTGGCGTGTTCCAGAAGGGCATCTTCCCGGCGGTGGACCCGCTGGCGTCGACGTCGACCATTCTCGACCCGGCCATCGTCGGTGAGGACCACTACCGCGTGGCCTCCGAGGTCATCCGGATCCTGCAGAAGTACAAGGAGCTGCAGGACATCATCGCGATCCTCGGTATGGACGAGCTGTCGGAAGAGGACAAGCTGACCGTTCAGCGCGCGCGCCGCATCGAGCGGTTCCTGTCGCAGAACATGCTGGTCGCCGAGGCGTTCACGCAGATCCCGGGCTCGACCGTGCCGCTGTCGGAGACCATCGAGTCCTTCGACCGCATCACCAAGGGCGACTTCGACCACTACCCGGAGCAGGCGTTCCTGGGTATCGGTGGCCTCGAAGACCTCGAGAAGAAGTACAAGGAAATCACCAAGAAGTGATGTTCCGATGAGCGGCGGGATCAGTGTCTACTGTGGACGCTGGTCCCGTCGTTCGCATACAGGGAACCTTGACTATTACACTCGGTGCCAGCACCTGAGGTGAAGGGAAGCTACGTGGCTGAGATTTCTGTCGAGCTGGTAGCCGTCGAGCGCCGTCTCTGGTCCGGTACCGCCACGTTCGTGGTGGCTCAGACCACCGAGGGCGAGATCGGCATCATGGCCGGTCACGAGCCGGTTCTGGGCCAGCTCGTCGAGGGTGGCGTCGTGAAGGTGACGACCACGGACGGCGAGACCGTGTGCGCCGCGGTGCACGGCGGTTTCCTGTCGGTCACCGCGACCGGCGTGAGCATCCTCGCCGAGAGCGCCGAGCTTTCGGACGAGATCGACGTCGAGGCGGCCAAGAAGGCGCTCGGCGGCGAAGACGAGCAAGAGCGGGCTAGGGCGACCGCCCAGCTTCGCGCGGCCGGTCAGTCGGTCTGACCGGGCGACGGGCAGGGGCCGGGCCGTGGAAATCGCCGTGGGTGTTCTCGGGGCCCTGATCATCCTGGCCGTCGTCGTGGCCTGGTATTCGTTGCGGTGGGTCCGGATGCGCCGCGGTGGTGGCGTGAGCGTCGCGCTGCGGTGGCGTCCGGACGAGGCGCGGTCCAGCTGGCATCTGGGGCTGGGCCGCTACGAGGGCGACGAGTTCGTCTGGTTCCGGGTGTGGAGCCTGCGGACCGGCCCGGACCGGGTCTTCCAGCGGGCGAGCATGGAGATCGCGGACCGGCGCGATCCCTCCGGCACGGAGGCGTACGCCGTCCCCGAAGGTTCGATCGTCCTGCGGTGCGAGTCCGCCACGCAGGAGGCGATCGAGATCGCGATGGGCCCCGGCGCCCTCACCGGCTTTCTTTCCTGGCTCGAATCCGCCCCTCCGGGCCGTCGTCTCCCGCGCGCTTCCTGATCACACGTGTCGTCCGTCTGATCACACGTGTCGCGCCTCTGATCACGCGAGTTCCGCCTTCGATCACGCGAGTTCGCTATTCGAGCACGCCGTATGCTCACGCCGTGACCATCGTCGACATCCCCGGTTCGAAGTCGATCACCGCCCGAGGCCTGTTCCTCGCGGCCGCCGCCCACGGCACGACCGTGCTGAGCAGGCCGCTGCGTTCGGATGATTCCGAAGGCTTCGCCGAGGGCCTTCTCAAGCTCGGCTATCAGGTTTCCCGCTCCGAATCGGAGTGGACCATCTCAGGCAGGCCCGAAGGCCCCGCCGTCGACAGCGCCGACGTCTTCTGCCGTGACGGCGCCACCACCGCGCGCTTCCTCCCCGCCCTGGCCGCCGCCGGGCACGGGATCTTCCGCTTCGACGCGTCCGAACAGATGCGCGCCCGGCCGCTGGGCCCGCTCACCGACGCGCTGCTCGAACTGGGCGTCGACCTGACCTTCGAAGGCGAGCCGGGGCACCATCCGCTGGTGGTGCGGGCCGCCGGGATCAAGGGCGGCGAACTGACGCTGGACGCGGGGTTGTCCTCACAGTTCCTGACCGCGTTGCTGCTGGTCGGGCCGCTGACCGCGGAGGGACTGCGGATCACCGTCACCGATCTCGTTTCGGTGCCCTATGTCGAGATCACCATCGCGATGATGCGGCGTTTCGGCGTCGAGGTCGTCCGGGACGGCGACACGTTCGTCGTGCCGCCCACGCCGTACCGGGCTTGCCGCTACGAGATCGAGCCCGACGCGTCGACGTCGAGCTACTTCTTCGCGGCGGCGGCCCTGACCGGGAAGTCCGTGACCGTGCCGGGCCTGGGCGAAGGCGCTCTGCAGGGCGATCTGGCCTTCGTCGAGGTCCTGCGGCAGATGGGTGCGGACGTCGAGGTCGGCCCCGGCGCCGTGACCGTGACCGGGACGGGCGGGCTGCGCGGCGTCACCGTGAACATGCGCGACATCTCCGACACCGTGCCGACGCTCGCGGCCATCGCGCCGTTCGCGGACGGGCCGGTGCGGATCGAGGACGTCTACAACACCCGGATCAAGGAATGCGACCGGCTGGCCGCGTGCGAGGAGAACCTGCGCGCGATGGGCGTCTCGGTCGAGACCGGACGGGACTGGATCGAGATCCGGCCGGGAGTGCCGACGGGGGCCCTGGTGAAATGCCGGCGGGACCACCGGATCGCGATGGCGTTCAGCGTCACGGGGTTGCGCACGCCCGGGATCACGCTGGACGAACCGGGTTGCGTGAAGAAGACCTTCCCGGGCTTCCACGACGCTTTAGCCGCGCTTCGGGGCTCTTGGGGTCTCTGACGCGTTTCGTCCTCTGAATGCCGCACGCGGAAACATGGGATCATCACGAACCGGCATTTCTACCCGGCTTTCCCCGTGATCCGCGTCTATTCTCCCTCCATGACTCAGAGCGAGGACACGAACCGCTGGAGCCACCTTCCCGAGTCCGTGTCCCTGGAGGACACGATCACGATGAAGGCGATCGACCCGGGCAAGGACGGCACGCCCGACGTCGACCTCGAGCGTTATTGGGCGGCACAGGAACAGGGCTGAACCCGGCCCCCTCACACGATTCGGCACCTGTTGGCGGTACTTGCGCGAGCGACGACCGCGAGCAGGTGCCGAATCGCGTCGGTCAGCTCGCGCCGCCGGGCCGCCACAGGATGTCGCCGTCCGGGTTCGCCAGCCGCGACAGGATGAAAAGCAGGTCCGAAAGCCGGTTCAGGTACTTGATCGCCAGCTGGTTGGTCGTGGCCTGCTCGGCCTCGTACAGCGCCCAGCCGGAGCGCTCCGCCCGCCTCGCGACCGTGCGGGCCTGGTGCAGGAACGCCGCCCCCGGCGTGCCACCCGGCAGGATGAACGACGTCAGCTTCGGGACGCGCTCGTTGAACTCGTCGCACCAGCCTTCCAGCCGCTCGATGTACCGCTCGGTGATCCGCAGCGGCTCGTAGGGCGGGTTCTCCACGATCGGCGCGCACAGGTCCGCGCCGACGTCGAAGAGATCGTTCTGCACCCCACGCAGCACCTGCGCGATTTCCTCGGACAGACCACCCATCGCGAGCGCGAGCCCGATGACGGAGTTGGCTTCGTCGACGTCGGCGTACGCGGCCAGCCGCGGCGAGGTCTTCGGCACGCGGGAGCCGTCGCCGAGCGCCGTGGTGCCGTTGTCGCCGACCTTCGTGTACACGCGGTTGATGCGAACGACCATGAAGCCGACTCTACCGGCCCGGCGTGAGGCAAATCCGGGCGAGAGGGCATGATTGGCGCCCATGAGCGAGCACTTCGACGTGCACGGCGGAGCACGACTGGTCGGCGAGGTCGACGTGGTCGGGGCGAAGAACAGCGTCCTGAAACTGATGGCCGCGGCACTGCTGGCCGAGGGTACGACGACCATCACGAACTGCCCCCAGATCCTGGACGTCCCGCTGATGGGTGACGTCCTGCGCAGCGTCGGCTGCGACGTCGTCATCGACGGCGACACCGCCAAGATCACCACGCCTGCCGAACTGTCCCACCGGGCCGATTCGGCCGCGATGGGCAAGCTGCGCGCGTCGGTCTGCGTGCTGGGTCCGCTGGTCGGACGGCTGAAGCAGGCCGTCGTGGCGCTGCCGGGCGGCGACGCCATCGGCTCGCGGCCGCTGGACATGCACCAGAACGGCCTGCGCAAGCTGGGCGCCACCAGCACCATCGAGCACGGCTGCGTCGTGGCGAAGGCCGACGGCCTGCGCGGCGCGCAGATCTGGCTGGACTTCCCGAGCGTCGGCGCGACCGAGAACATCCTGATGGCCGCCGTGCTCGCCGAGGGCACCACGGTCATCGACAACGCCGCGCGCGAGCCCGAGATCGTCGACATCTGCACGATGCTGACCGAGATGGGCGCGAAGGTGGAGGGCGCGGGCACCTCGACCCTGACCGTCGAGGGCGTCGAGAAGCTGCACCCGACCGAGCACCGCGTGATCGGCGACCGGATCGTCGGCGCGACCTGGGCGTTCGCCGCCGCGATGACCCGGGGCGACCTGACCGTCCGCGGCGTCAACCCGCACTACCTCGACCTCGTCCTCGACAAGCTCCGCCTGGCGGGCGCCGAGGTCGAGACGTTCGACGACAAGGGTTTCCGGATCGTCCAGAACGAGCGCCCGAAGGCGGTCGACTGGGTGACGCTGCCGTACCCCGGTTTCGCGACCGACCTGCAGCCGTTCGCGGTGGCGCTTTCGGCGGTGTCCGAAGGCACGTCGATGATCACGGAGAACATCTACGAGGCCCGGTTCCGGTTCATCGAAGAGATGATGCGGCTTTCCGGCGACGCCCGGACCGACGGGCACCACGCCGTCGTCCGCGGTGTCGAGAAGCTGTCGAGCGCTCCGGTGTGGGCCGCGGACATCCGCGCCGGCGCCGGGCTGGTGCTGGCCGGGCTGTGCGCGGACGGCGTCACCGAGGTCTGGGACGTCTTCCACATCGACCGCGGCTACCCGCATTTCGTGGAGAACCTGAACCGTCTCGGCGCGCGGATCGAGCGCGTCGCGGGCGAACCCGAGCGGGCCTGACGGCCTCCGGCTCACGGTCCGTGAAGGCCTCCTTGAGGGACCCAGAGTCCCTCAAGGAGGCCTTCACGGACTTCAGGTGAAGCCGTGCGAGCCTAGCTTTCCAGCACCAGGGCGGCGCCGAAACCGACCAGCGCGGTTCCGGTGACGCCGTCGAGCGCGCGGCGGACCTGGCGGCGTTCCAGCCAGGTCCGCACACGGTGCACGAAGAACAGCAGCGTCAGCAGCCAGATCGCGCCCAGCACCGCGACGGTGTACGCGAGCAGCAGCGCGTGCCACGCCGACGTCGTCACCGGGTCGAGGAACTGCGGCAGCACCGACAGGTACAGCACGAGGACCTTCGGGTTGGTGATGTTGGAGAGGAAGCCTTCACGGAACCGGCGGAACCCGCTCGTCCGTTGCTGCTTCACCGCCGTGACCCCGGAGTAGTCGCCGCGCCACGCGCCGCGCAGCGCCTGGAAACCGAGGAAGACCAGGTAGGCGGCGCCGACCCATTTGAGCGTCACGAACACCGGCTGGGACTGCGCGATGACGACGCCGAGACCGAGCGCGGCGGCGGTGCCCTGGACCGAGTTGGCCACGAAGATCCCCGCCGTGGTCAGGAATCCGCCGCGGGTGCCGCCGGACAGCGAGTTCTTGAGCATCACCATCGTGTCCGGCCCCGGCGCGAGGACGATCAACACGACGATGACCAGATAGCTGCTGTACGAACTCCACGTCACGGTCACCCACGCTAGCCGCCGTGTACGGGCGAGTCTCGCGGATTTCGGTCACAGTGCCAGGGTCACGACCCACTCGGGGCAAGCGGTAGCGCCGGTGGGCCCGTCGCGCGACCGACGATCGGACGCTGCCCCCTCCCGGGAACGGCGAGTAGTGTGCGGTGCCATGCATGAGGGGCAGATCGACCTCCTTCCAGGCGAACGGGTCATCTGGGCCGGACAGCCGGTGCGCAGGCCCCTCTTCAATCCCGGCGACTACTTCAACGTCCCCGCCGGCCTGCTCTTGCTCGGCGGGGTCACGCTGTTCTTCTCCGGCAACCACGAGACGGCGTTCCTCAAGGCCGCGTGGGCCGTGCTCACCGCCGCGGGAGTGTTCCACCTCGTCGGCAGGCCGCTGATCCGCTACCTCAGGCTCGCCTCGACCACCTACGCCGTGACGGACGGCCGGGTCATCGCGACCAGTTCGCTGATCCGCCGCAAGGAGGACTCGGCGGAGCTCGCCGGGCTCGCGGATCCGGTCGTCACCCCGGGCCCCGGCAAGACCGGGACGATCACGTTCGGCAGGCTCGGCGTGCTGGCGTGGGCGTCGGCCAACTTCGGCGCTGGCTCCGGGAAGGACCGCGAACCGCCGGTCATCCTCGTGGGTGTCAGCGAGGTGGCGAAGGTGCGGGAGAAGCTCGCGAAAGCCGTTGACGAGGCACGACAGCGTCAGGGGTCGATGGCCGGAGAATGACCCGACTGTGTTCGATTCAACTGGTCGACCGATGTTACCGGCCGGTACACTCAGGCGGTCGTCCAGCGCCGGAGGTGTACCGTGCCCTATCCCACGGACCGTGAACGGGACCGTCCCTGGGTGATGCGGACCTATGCGGGCCACTCGTCCGCGGCCGCGTCCAACGAGCTGTACCGGCGCAACCTCGCCAAGGGACAGACCGGCCTTTCCGTCGCCTTCGACCTGCCCACGCAGACCGGCTACGACCCGGACCATCAGCTGTCCAAGGGCGAGGTCGGCAAGGTCGGCGTCCCGGTCTCGCACATCGGCGACATGCGGCGGCTCTTCGACGGCATCCCGCTCGCCGAGGCCAACACGTCGATGACGATCAACGCGCCCGCCATGTGGCTGCTGGCGCTCTACGTCTCCGTGGCGCGCGAGCAGGCCGAGGCCGAAGGGCGTGACGTCGACGAGGTGCTCGCCAAGCTCACCGGCACCACGCAGAACGACATCATCAAGGAATACCTTTCCCGCGGCACGTACATCTTCCCGCCGGGCCCGAGCCTCCGCCTGATCACCGACATGATCGCGTGGACCGTGCACCACGTGCCCAAGTGGAACCCGATCAACATCTGCAGCTACCACCTCCAGGAAGCCGGCGCGACGCCGACGCAGGAGGTCGCGTACGCGTTGTGCACCGCCATCGCGGTCCTCGACGCCGTCCGGGATTCCGGGCAGGTCGAGCAGGCCGACATGGCCAAGGTGGTCGCGCGGATCTCGTTCTTCGTCAACGCGGGTGTGCGGTTCGTCGAAGAGATGTCGAAGATGCGCGCGTTCACCGAGCTCTGGGACGAACTCACCGCGCAACGTTATGGCGTGACGGATCCGAAGGCGCGGCGGCTGCGCTACGGCGTCCAGGTCAACTCGCTGGGCCTGACCGAGGCGCAGCCGGAGAACAACGTCCAGCGCATCGTGCTGGAGATGCTCGCGGTCTCCCTTTCCCGCGGCGCCAGGGCGCGCGCGATCCAGCTGCCCGCCTGGAACGAGGCGCTCGGCCTGCCCCGGCCGTGGGATCAGCAGTGGGCGCTGCGGATGCAGCAGGTGCTGGCCTTCGAGACCGACCTGCTGGAGTACGAGGACATCTTCGACGGCTCGCACGTCATCCAGGCCAAGGTCGACGAGATCAAGGCGGGCGCGCGTGAGGAGATCGCGCGGGTGCAGGACCTCGGCGGCGCGGTCGCGGCCGTCGAAAGCGGCTACATGAAGTCGCAGCTGGTCGCGTCGCTCGCGGAATACCGGCGCGGCATGGAGAACGGCGAGCGGATCCTGGTCGGGGTCAACAAGTTCGAGACCACCGAACCCTCCCCGCTGCAGAGCGAAGGCGCCAAGGCGATCGAAACGATCGATCCCGCCGTCGAGAAGCAGGCCGTCAGCGCGATCGAGGAATGGCGTTCGCACCGCGACAACGCGGCCGCCGAGTCGGCGCTGGAGAACCTGAAGGCCATCGCGAAGACCTCGCGGAACCTGTTCGAGGCCACGATCGACTGCGCCCGCGCCGGGGTCACCACCGGTGAATGGTCGGGGGCGCTGCGCGAGGTGTTCGGCGAATACCGTGCTCCCACCGGGGTTTCCGCTTCGGCGGCCGCGGGCGAGGGCGACGAGGAGATCCGCCGGGTCCGCGACAGGGTCAAGACGACGAGCACCGAGATCGGGGAACGACTGCGGATCCTGGTCGGGAAACCCGGTCTCGACGGGCATTCCAACGGCGCCGAGCAGGTGGCCGTGCGGGCGCGCGACGTCGGTTTCGAGGTGGTGTACCAGGGAATCCGGCTCACCCCGGAACAGATCGTCGCGGCCGCCGTCCAGGAGGGCGTGCACGTGGTCGGGCTTTCGGTGCTTTCGGGTTCGCATCTCGAAGTCGTGCCGCAGGTCGTGGACGGGCTGCGGCACGCGGGCGCGGGCGACATCCCGGTCATCGTCGGCGGCATCATCCCGCCCGACGACGAGAAGCTCCTGCTGGAGCGGGGAATCGCGAAGGTGTTCACGCCGAAGGACTACGAACTCACCGACATCATGGACGGGATTGTCGGATTGGTGCGGGAGCGCCACGGTCTGAGCACGTAAAGTCACCGTAAATCTCGGTACCGTAACAGCGGATGGTTCGTCACCCGCTCACACTGCCCGGTCATGGGTGCCCACCTACGTTTCGATTAAACCGATTAATCGAAAAGAGGTGCCCCCATGGCGCACGGCGAGTGGTCGAGGCGGGAATTCTTCCGGCGGTCCGCGGTTCTGGGGGCGGTGACGATCGGCGGCCCGGTTCTGTTGTCCGCGTGCACATCGACGTCCTCGGGAGACGCGTTGCAGGCGGCGAAAGACGCGAAGAAGATCAAAATCGGAATCGCGAACGAAGCGCCGTACGGATTCACGGACCAGAGCGGCAAGGTCACCGGTGAGGCGCCCGAAGTCGCGCGCGCCGTTTTCAAGGCCATGGGCATCGACAACGTGGAAGCCGAAGCGGTCTCTTTCGACCAGTTGATCCCCGCGCTCAACGCCAGGAAGTACGACATCGTCGCCGCCGGGATGAACATCAAGAAGGAGCGGTGCGACGCGGCCGCCTTCTCGATCCCCGACTACTCGGCACTGACGGCTTTGCTGGTACCCAAGGGAAATCCGCAGAAGGTACTGAAGTTCGAGGACATCGCGGCCAAGAAGGTCAAGGTCGCCGTGCTGTCGGCGGCGGTGGAAAAGGGGTATGCCACCGATTCCGGGGTCGCCGAGGACCAGATCGTCACCCTCGATTCGCAGGACAACATGCTCCGCGCGGTCACCGACGGCCGGGTCTACTGCGCCGCGCTCACCGACATCTCCCTCAAGGACGTCCTGGCGAAGAGCCCGGGCGCGGCGGCGGAAGTGACGCCGGGCTTCGATCCGATCAAGGACGGGAAGCCGGTGGTCTCCGCCGGCGCGTTCGTCTTCCGCAAGGACGACAACCCGCTGCGCGAGGCGTTCAACGCCGAACTCAAGAAGCTGCACGACAGCGGCGAATGGACCAAGATCGTGACGCCGTTCGGCTTCTCGGCGGACAACCTGCCGAAGGCCGATGTGACCACTGAGAAACTCTGCGCGGTGTGATGGGGCTGGCGTCATGTCGTCGTCGGTATCGCACATCATCACGACCGTCCTCAGTGGACTGACCGCGACCGTCACCGCGGCACTCGGCGGGATCGCGCTCACCGTGGTGCTCTCCCTGGTCGCCGGGCTCGCGCTGAGATCGCCGTCCCGGGTGGTGCGCGGGATCTCCCGCGTCTACGTCGAGATCTTCCGTGGCACCTCGGAAGTCGTCCAGCTGTTCTGGCTGTACTTCGTCCTCCCGGTGCTGGTCGGCTTCCAGCTCGTGCCGATGTTCGCCGGGATCCTGGTGCTGGGGCTCAACCACGGGGCCTACGGCGCGGAGATCGTCCGCGGTGCGGTGAATTCCGTGCCACGGGCCCAGTTCGAGGGCGCCGTCGCGCTCAATCTGTCGCCCGCGCAACGGATGCGGCGGGTGATCCTGCCGCAGGCGTTCGCGGAAATGCTGCCACCGTTCAACAATCTCTTCATCCAGTTGCTGAAGAGCACCGCCCTGCTGTCGTTCATCGCGGTCCCGGAGATGGCGCGCCAGGGTGAACTGCTGCGGCCGGTGTTCGGCGCCGAACTCGGCTGGATCTACGGCACCGAACTCGTGCTCTATCTCCTGCTCGCCTTGCTGATCACCAGCGGGATGCGGCTGCTGGAACGGTTCGCGGCACGACGTCTCGGCCGGGCCCCGGCCAAGATGGCGGCCACCGCGGGAGGTGTCTGATGGACTGGAGCTGGGAAGCGGCCGCGAATTCGGTTCCCCTGCTGCTGGAAGGGCTTCTCGTCACCGTCGAGATCACCCTGCTGGGCTCGGTGGTCGCGTACGTGCTCGGGCTGGTGTTCGCGCTGATCCGCCGGACGGGGATTCCCGTGCTGTCCCAGGCGGTTCTGCTATTCATCGAAGCCGTTCGCAGTACGCCGTTGCTGATCCAGGTGTTCGTCCTCTACTACGTGATCCAGCCGGTGGGCGGGATGACGCTGTCCCCGTTCGTCACCGGCGTCATCGCGCTCGGCGTGCATTACGCGACCTACGCCGCCGAGGTCTACCGGGCCGGGATCGAAGCAGTCCCGAAAGGACAGTGGGAGGCGGCGACCGCGCTGAACCTGCCGAGGTCTCGCGTGTGGACCGCGGTGGTCCTGCCGCAAGCGGTGCCGAGGGTGCTGCCCGCGCTCGGCAACTACACGATCTCGATGTTCAAGGAAACCCCGCTGCTGCTGGCGATCGGCGTCGTCGACGTGCTGGCGAGGGCGAAGGAGGTCGGCGCCGACACGTTCCGCGTCACCGAGCCGTACACCCTGGCCGGGGTGTTGTTCCTGCTGGTGAGCCTGCCGGCTTCGATTCTGGTGAGAAGGTTGGAGCGCCGTGCCGCCCACAGTTGATTCCCCGATGATCCGGTTTTCGCAGGTGGTCAAGTCCTTCGGCGACCACGTCGTGCTGCGGGACCTCGATTTCACCGTCGCGCCGGGGGAATTCGTCTCGCTGATCGGGCCGAGCGGGTCCGGCAAGACGACGATCCTGCGGCTGCTGATGACCCTGGAGAAGGTCGACGGCGGCACCATCGAGGTCCGCGGCGACTACTTGAGCCATCGGAAGCACGGCGGCAAGCTGGTGCCCGCGGACGAGAAGCACCTGCGGGAGGTGCGCAAGCGGATCGGCATGGTGTTCCAGCAGTTCAACCTGTTCCCCAACATGAACGTGCTGCGCAACATCACCGAGGCGCCGATCCGCTCGCTCGGCGTCCCCCGGGACGAAGCCGAGGCACGGGCCGTCGAACTGCTGGAAATGGTGGGACTCGCGGACAAGAAGGACGCGCATCCCACCCGGCTTTCCGGCGGTCAGCAGCAGCGTGTCGCGATCGCCCGCGCGCTCGCGATGCGGCCGGACGTGCTGCTGCTGGACGAGGTGACCTCGGCGCTCGACCCGGAACTGGTCGCCGACGTCCTGCGCGTGCTGCGCGAGATCGCGACGTCCACGGAGATCACGATCCTTTGCGTCACGCACGAAATGCAGTTCGCGCGGGACGTGTCGGACCGGGTGATGATGTTCGACGAGGGGCAAGTGCTGGAAGACGCCGCGCCGGAGAAGCTGTTCAACGATCCGGAGCACGACCGGACGCGGCGGTTCCTCAAAGCGGTGATCGACCGGGCCTGAGGGCGGCTGCGGCGTCGGTACAGGTGGTCGTGAGTGGCGATTCGGGTTAGAACACGAATCGCCACTCACGACCCACTTGACCCACGCCTCTCCGCCGGTCTCAAAGGCTCGCCAGGATCTCCTTCGTCGAGGTGACCGTGGCGAACCCGCCGCCGTGCAGGTTCGTCGCGGTCGCCTTGGACAGTTCGTCGGCCGTGAGGACACTCCCGTCCGGCCCGGCGAGGTCGAAGGTGAACGTGGCGTCGAGCGCGAAGGTCACGTCGTAGCCGAGGTTCCCGCCGACGCGCGCGGTGGTCTCGCAGCAGAAGTTCGTCTGGATGCCGGCGAGCACGAACGACGTGATGCCGCGGGTCTTGAGCCAGCCGTCGAGATCGATGTCGCCGTGGAAGGCCGAATTGACCTTCTTGCCGAACACCAGATCCGCGCGCACGCCGTCGAGTTCGGGCTTGAAGTGGTTGCCCTCCTGGCCGGGGTTCAGCGACGAGCCGGGCTTCACGGAGTCGTGGTGCACCAGCACGATCGGCAGCCCGCGGTCCTGCCAGGCGTCGACGAGCGCCTTGATGTTGGCCTCCGCGCCGGGATTGTTGCGAGGGCCCCAGACGGGCTTGTCGAAGCCGCGCTGGACGTCGATCACGAGCAGGGCCTTGTTGTTCTCAGTGGTCATGGCTCCGAGTCTCGTGTGTCCGGTGGGCAGAACGGGAGTGGCAGAAGACGCGCGATGCGGTACTTTCCTGCCATGCGAACCGTGGGTGTGCTCCTCCTGCCAGGCAGCCGGTCCTTCGATCTGGGCGTGATCGGCGAGGTCTGGGGCGTGGACAGGACCGACAGCGGCATCGGCCCCTTCGACGTCCGGCTCTGCGCGCCCGGCCGCGGCCGGGTCGCCAGCCACCCGTTCGGCCAGGTCGTGGCGACTCATGGGCTGAGCGGACTGGAGGGCTGCGACCTCGTCCTCGTGCCCGGCCGGGTCGATCCGCACGCCGAGGTGCCCGCGGCCGCCGTCGCCGCGTTGCGCAAGGCGCACCGGGCCGGGATCACCGTGGCGTCGCTGTGCTCCGGCGCCTTCACCCTCGCCGCGGCCGGGCTGCTCGACGGCCGGTCCGTCACCACGCACTGGCGGCTGCTGGATGCCCTCGAAACCGCCGCTCGCGACGCTGTCGTCCAGCGGGACGTCCTGTTCACCGACGAGGGTGACGTGCTGACGTCCGCCGGCGTGGTCGGCGGGCTCGATCTCTGCCTGCACCTGGTGCGGCGCGATCACGGAGCCGAGGTCGCGGCCGCTCTCGCCCGACGGCTCGTGATGCCGCCCGCGCGGGAGGGCGGCCAGCGGCAGTACGTCGACAACCCGTTGCCGCCCAAGCCGTCGCGGCCGAGTGTTTCGTCCACAATGGACTGGGCGCTGGAGCGGATCGCGGACGACATCGGCGTCGAAGACCTCGTCGGTCACGCGGGGCTGAGCGAGCGGACCTTCCATCGCGAGTTCGCCGCGGCGACCGGGGTGACGCCGGGACGCTGGCTGCGCGCGCAGCGGGTGCGGCTCGCGCGGCGGCTGCTGGAGACGACGGAGCTCCCGGTCGAGCGGGTCGCGCAGCGCTCCGGGCTCGGCACCGCCGCCAACCTGCGGCGACGGCTCCGCGCCGACGTCGGCGTCGGACCCGATTCGTATCGCCGGACGTTCCGGTCGGTTACCGTCGAAGCATGGCCGAGTACGAGCACATCCTCGTGAAGCGGGACGGCGATACCGTCACCGTCACCATGAACCGCGCCGCGCGGCGGAACTCGCTGTCGGCGGACCACCTCGCCGAGCTGCTCGCGGCGTTCCGCGAGGCCGGGGACACCGACGCCACCGGGATCGTCCTCGCGGGCGCCGGACCGGTGTTCTCGGCGGGCCACGACTTCGGCGACGTCGCCGCGCGTGACCTGATGGCCGTCCGTGAGCTGCTGAGACTGTGCACGGACCTGATGGGCACGATGCAGTCGGTGCCGCAGGTCGTCGTCGCGCGGGTGCACGGGCTCGCGACCGCGGCGGGCTGCCAGCTGGTGGCGTCGTGCGATCTCGCCGTCGCCGCGGAGTCCGCCGGGTTCGCCCTGCCCGGCGGCAAGGGCGGCTGGTTCTGCCACACCCCCGCGGTGCCCGTGGCCCGCTCGATCGGGCGGAAGCGGCTGATGGAACTGGCGCTCACCGGCGACGTCGTCGACGCCGCGACCGCGCTGGACTGGGGCCTGGTGAACCGCGTGGTGCCGGACGATTCGCTGGACGAGGCCGTCGCCTCCTTGCTGGCGCGCGCTACTCGCGGGAGCCGGGCGAGCAAGGCGATGGGGAAGCAAACCCTCTACGCGCAGCTGGACCGGCCCGAGGCCGACGCCTACGCGCTGGCGCTGGAGGTGATGGCTTCGGCGTCGCAGCTCCCCGGGGCCAGGGAGGGGATGGCGGCCTTCCTGGAGAAACGATCCCCGGTCTGGCCGGACTGAGCGCGCCTGGTCCAGATGTCATGAAAGGGTCGTTCAGGACGTTTTTCGTCCTGAACGACCCTTTCATGACCTACCCCCTACGTTACCCAGAGCGGTGCCCCGGGCGCAGGTGTTGA
>NZ_JBFBGL010000077.1:0-34741 GCF_040684635.1 Amycolatopsis sp. NPDC089917
CGACACTCAGCCACCGAACACCCCACGAAACCCGAACCAGCTACCATCACCAAGCCGCGTGAAAACCCCGTGTCCGCCATCCGGGGGCAACTCCATGTGATTGGGCGCGAAACACGCCGGTGGCCGGACTCGTCGTGTGTCGTCCGTCTGATCACGCATGTTCGCCGTCTGATCACGTGAGTTCGGTCCTCAATCACGCGTGTTCGCTGTCTGATCACGCGGATGTGGCGGGGCCCGGCGCGAGGGGGTGACCAATCGCGCGTGTGAGGTCAGGCGTCGGTGAGATGCTTCACGGAAGTACGGCGATCATGGGCCGCCGGTGTCACTCTCGAAGGATGTTCTGGTTCGCTCCGGTGTCGTGGACGCCGCACGACGAGGCCGAGCTGATCGCCGGCTGGCGGTTGTGGCTCGAACTCGGGGATCGCACGTGGCCCTCCGCCGCGTGGGACGGGACGGCGGCCGATGTCGTCAAGCCGCTGCGTGAGCTGGTCGCGGCCTGCGACGAGATCGAGACGGGCTACCGCGACGCCGTCGACGAGCCGTCGGACGAGTTCATCCGGATCATCCAGTTCCTCGTGTGGACGGTCAGCACGGTGATCGAGCTGTGGGCCGACGACGAAGTCCCGCTCGACGCGGACCGGATCGCGTTGCTGCACTCCGATCTCGCCGGGTTCGCCGAGCAGGCCGAGCGAGTGCTCGCGCTGCTCGCCGTCAGCGGGGGCTGGACGGGCCTCGCCGCGGAGCATCGCCGGACGGGTCGCTGAGCGACTCCGGCTGTTCGACCCACGCGAACCGCGAGCCCGCGAGGTGGTCGTCCAGCGGACGGTCCAAGGAGAGCAGGGTCACCGGAGTGCCGAAGGGGTCTTCGCCGGGCGTGATCTCGTAGCCGACCTCGATCACGGATTCTTCCGGTTCCTCGGATTCGACGGCGTGCCGCGTGACGCCGTCGTCGATGGACCAGGTGCCGTTGACGGTGCGATGGAATTTCAGCGCCAGCGCGCCCGGGGTGAAAGCCGCCCACGTGTAGCGCGACACCGTGAACTCCGTGCTCCAGCTCGACCAGTAGAGCCAGCCGGAGCCGTCGCCGCGGAACGCCAGCTCGGCGGATTCCACATCGCTCGGGTACAGCATGCGGTCCGACCAGAGGCCGATCAGACGTTCATCCATCACCTGGATATCTTGCCCGCCGGACGCTCGCGACAAACGGCGCCGTACGGGGGAAATAACGCCCGTGACCTTCCACAGAGGACATGTCACCGGCTGGGACGGTTCCTGTCGGGTACCTGTCGATCACGCTCCGGAGGTGCCGCCCGAGGCATCCGGTGTCCTACCGTGATCCCGGTAAGTTGAATATTCACCGACCAGAAAGCTGATACCCGATGTTCGCTCGTTTCAAGGATGTCGCCCTCCTGCTGGGCCGGATCGGTGTCGGTGTGGTCTTCCTCGCACACGGCCTGCAGAAGTGGGAAAACGGGATCGACGGCACCGCGAAGTTCTTCGAGCAGACCGGAATCCCGCTGCCGACGCTCGCGGCGATCTTCGCGATCGCGGTGGAGATCGTCGGATCGATCCTGTTCATCGTCGGTTTCCTGACGCCGCTGGTGGGCCTCGGCTTCGTCGTGGTCTCCGTCGGCGCGCTGCTCTCGGTGCACCTCGAAAACGGACTGACCGGGCAGGGCGGCTACGAACTCGTCCTCGTCCTGGCGGTGGCCGGGCTCGCGATCGGCTTCAACGCCGGCAAACTGTCGCTCGACCACGTGCTCTTCGGGCGCAAGCGTGAGGCGAAGCAGCTTCAGGACGCCTGACCTCGGATGTCAGGAAAGGGTCGTTCCTGACGAATTTCGTCAGGAACGACCCTTTCCTGACACTTCAGGAGGGGAGATCCGCGGTCGTCCGCTCGGCTTCGCGCCGGGAAGCGAGTTTGGCCGGATCCGCGTCGGTGACCTGGACCAGATGCGCACCCGCCGCCAGCGGCGTCAGGAAACCCGACAGGATCCCTTCCTCACCGGACCATTCCACTGTGGACAAGACGCGGTCGTCGGCGGAAAGTCCCAAACCGGAAGCGCGGGAACGGGTCTCGGCGAGCACTTCGTCCACAGTGGACGCGCCGAGTGCCGGAGTGTCGCCGGGAACGGGGAACAACGGGCTGAACTGGTCACCCGAAAGCCTGGCCTCGGTCAGGTAGTCCAGCGCCCCGTCGGGTACGGAACCGGCGGGCAGCCCGAGACCCATCGGGTGCAGCGAGACGACGGCCGTCGCGGCCGCTTCGGAAACGCCGCCGGGCGCGACGAACGCCACCCGCGCGCCCGCGGTCTCCGTCACCACCCTGGCGCCGCACCACCACGCGCCCAGCAGGACGCCGGCGGTCTGCCAATGCGACGGCAGCACCACGGCGACCTCGTCGCCCGGTTCGACGTCGAACTCGTCGACCAGCCAGTTCGCCGTCTTGGCGGCCCAGTTCACCGTGGTCGCCACGGACAGTTCGACCCGGCTGCCCTGCTTGTCGTCGTAGTGCGTGATCAGCGGTTTCGCGGGCGACCCGAGCACGGGCCGCAGCAGCAGTTCGGTGAGGCTCACGTCCCCAACGCTAGTTCACGCAGGGAACGCTCGACGCGGCGAGCAGGGGAGCCGCGCCGGGAGCCCCGCCGCCACCGCCCCGGCCGACCAGGCCGGTGACGAAGTTCCGCACGGCGGCGGGATCGATCTCGACGATGCTCTGGCCGTCGGCGCTGCGGCCGTTGATGTTCACCACCGGGATGGTCGTGAACGTCAGGTCGCCCGACGCGATCCCCTTCGCCTGCTGCGCGAACTCCAGCAGGTCCAGACCTTCGTCGAGGACTATCGACCGGCGCACGACGTCCATCAGGCCCGCCATCGTCGACGGGCTGGTCAGCGTGCCCGCCGAGAGCACCTGGTTCAGCGCCGAGGACAGGAACGTCTGCTGGCGCACGATACGGTCGAGGTCGCCGCGCGGGAGGTTCTTCCGCTGCCGCACGAAGGAAAGCGCCTCGCCGCCGGAGACGGTCTGCTCGCCGCGCCGGAAGTTCGCGCCGGAATCCTTGTCCTCGGTGGAGTGGTTCAGACAGACCTTCACGCCGCCCAGCGCCTCGGTCAGCAGATAGAACCCGAGCAGGTTGACCTCGGCGTAGTGGTCGATGCGGATCTTCGTCAGGTCCTGAACCGTCTGGACCAGCGCCTTGCGGCCTTCCTGATCGGAATCGCGTTCGAGTTTCGCCTGGTCACGCTCGCCTCGGTGCGCGTTGGCGTAGGTGGCCTTCGCGACGCCGTACGCCGAATTGATCTTGTTCGGACCGCGCCCGGGGATGTCGGTCCAGGTGTCGCGCGGGATCGAGACGCCCGAGGGCTTCCCGCCGTTCTTCGGGATGCGCAGGATGATGATGGTGTCGGTGTTGACGCCCGGCTTCTCCTCGGTGCGCAGCTCCTTGAGCACCTTGAGCGGCAGCGGATTGCCCTGCGCGTCGGTCCGCGCGTCGCTGCCGACCAGCAGGATGTCGTTCGCGCCGTCGTCGGCGGGCGGCGCGGCGGGATCGTCGGCCTTGCTCAGGGCGTTCGTCGTGGGGACGTTGTCCTGCAACTGGTCCTTGGTGACGTACGCGTAGCCCGTCGTGCCGAGGGCGAGCAAGGACACGAGGCCGAGCGCGATCCGGCGGGTGTACCGGCCGAAGCGACGTGGCCGGCGCGCGGGCACGTCGAGCACGCCCGAGACGGGTTCGTCTTCGTCCTCCGGGGGAGCGGACGGCTGGGGGAGCGGATTCCGCGGGTACGGCGTCGGGACGAACCGCGGCTTTTCGTCACTCTCGGTGTCCGGAGTGGCGTCCTCTTCCGGCTTCGGGTCTTCGGCGTCCAACTGTTCGGATTGTTCGCTGACGCCTTTGTCCTCGCTGTCCATCCTGTTCACCTCCCTCGCGCTGCCTGTCAGTCAGATCGTAGGAGAAGGCTAGGCCACGGTGAGGTCGGCCACGCTGAGTACCCGGAATTAATTGACGCAGGGCACATTGCCCGCGACGATCGGCTTCGTGGTGGGGGCCGCCGGAGCGCTGGAGGGCGGCTGGGCCGGCTTCGAGGCGGGCGGCGGTTTCTGCGAGGTCGTGGTGGCCACGCCGCCCTGTTCCGCGGAAACGCCCTTGAAGTCCTTGCCGAGCAGGACCCGCACCTTGCCGGGGGCGACGTCGCGATCCGCCTCGGCCTGCACCGCGGTGCCGAAGACCTGTTTGATCAGGGCCAGCGCGGCCTCGTCGCCCGGCGCGTGCCGGATGACCGTCGAGTTGCGGGTGCTCAGCTTGGTCTCCGCCGCGAGTTTGAAACCCTTGCCCTGCAAGAGGTTCCGGGTCTCGGTGGCCATCGTGGGGGAGCCGGACCCGTCGAAGAGTTCGACGGTCACCGCTTCCGCGCCCGGCAGCGTGGCCGGGGTCGAGGTCGGCGCCGTCTCCCCGTCGGCGGTCAGGCGGGCGACCTCGGCCTGCACCTGCGCCGGGTCCACCCGGAGCACGGCGGCGCCGCCGATGGTCGCGTCACCCTGGGTCGGAATCGTGTGGAACTCGACGTTGCCGCTGGTCAGCCCGCGCATCTGCGCGGCGAACTCGGGCAGGTCCCAGCCTGCCGACAGCACGACCGACTTCTTCACCGCGCTGATCAGGTCCGAGATCTTCGCCGGGTTGATCAGGACGTCCGAGGAGAGGACCTTGTTCGCGAGCCCGGACAGGAAGGCCTGCTGCCGCGCGATCCGGTCGAGGTCGCCGTTCTGCAGGTCGTACCGCTGCCGGACGAACGCGAGCGCCTGGACTCCTTCGACGGTCGACTTACCGGCGGGCAGGTCGACGCCGGACTTCTTCTCCTTGACCGCGTTGTTGAGGCAGACCTCGACGCCGCCGATCGCCTTGGTGATCTCGTAGAAGCTCGACAGGTTCACCTCGGCGTACCGGTCGATCATCTTCGGCTTGCCGATGAACTTCTCCAGCGTCGCGATCAGGTTCTTGCGGCCGGCGTCCTTGGCCTTGGCGTCGACGTCCTTGAGATCGGAGTTGCCTTGCTGCTGGAGTGTCTTCGACGTGTCGTTGTAGGCGTACACGTACGCGCTGTTGAGCTTGTGCTTGCCGAAACCGCCGGTGATCTCGACCCAGGAGTCGCGGGGGAAGGAGATCGCGATCGCCTTCTTACCGTTCTGGGGGATGTGCACCAGGATCATCGTGTCGGTCTGGCGCTCGCCGTCCGAGACACCCGCGTGCAGCATGTCGAGGACCTCGCGCGGCAGCGGGTTGCCCTGCGCGTCGGTGCGGCTGTCCTGGCCGACGAGCAGGATGTCGATCGCGCCGTCCAGCGGTTTCGCCGGCGGATGGCCGTTGTCCTCGAAGATGTTCGTGGTCGCGAAGCCCTGCGACGGGTCACCGATGAACTGCCAGCCCCACCAGGTCAGCGTCAGGATCGTGAGGGAGACCAGGCTGAACACGACCTTCACCCCGCGACGGGCGAACATCGCGACGCCGCCACGGCGCGCCGGAATGGGTGGCCCGGGCCACTCGGTCACGTGCGGTCCTCCACGAATCTCCCCAGGGCACACGCGTGCCACTCCGGCAACTCTACTGACCCTCGTGTTAGACGTCCGTAGGCTGGTGAAAGGTTGCCCCGGTCGTGACACACTCGGCTGGTCCGGGAAGTCGTAAAGGGAGGGTCGCGGGATGCGGGTTCTGGTCACCGGGGGTGCCGGGTTCATCGGTTCGCATTACGTCCGGCAGGTGCTGACGGGGGCGTATCCGAGCCTGGCCGACGCCGAACTGATCGTGCTCGACAAGCTGACCTACGCGGGCAACGAAGCGAATCTGGAACCGGTGCGCAAGAGCCCGCGCTACCGGTTCGAAAAGGGCGACATCTGTGACGCGGGCCTGGTCAGCGAGCTGATGCGGGGCGTCGATCTCGTCGTCCACTTCGCCGCCGAGTCCCATGTGGACCGTTCGATCGCCGGCGCCGCCGACTTCGTGCTGACCAACGTGCTCGGCACGCAGACCCTGCTGCAGGCCGCGCTCGAGGCCGAGGTCGGGAAGTTCGTCCACGTGTCGACCGACGAGGTCTACGGCTCGATCGACGAAGGATCCTGGTCCGAAGACCACGCCTTGGAGCCGAATTCGCCGTATTCGGCGTCGAAGGCCTCGTCGGATCTGTTGGCCCGTTCCTTCTTCCGCACCCACGGACTCCCCGTCTGTGTCACGAGGTGCTCGAACAACTACGGTCCGTACCAGTTCCCGGAGAAGGTCATCCCGCTCTTCGTCACCAACCTGCTCGACGGCAAGAAGGTCCCGCTGTACGGCGACGGACTGAACGTGCGTGACTGGCTGCACGTGGACGACCACTGCCACGGCATCCAGCTCGTCGCAGACGGCGGCAGGCCGGGCGAGGTCTACAACATCGGCGGTGGCACGGAACTGACCAACCGCGAGCTGACCGGGCGGCTGCTGACCGCAGTCGACTCCGATTGGGAGAGCGTCGAGCCGGTCGAGGACCGCAAGGGCCACGACCGCCGGTATTCGGTGGACATCGCCAAGATCTCGGCCGAACTCGGTTACGCGCCGCGTATGTCCTTTGAGGACGGTCTCGCCGACACGGTCGCCTGGTATCGCGAGAACCGGTCGTGGTGGGAGCCGCTGAAGAACCGCGCGGGGGCCTGAACGTGCCGATCATTCTCGTACCGGGCGGATCCGGCCAGCTGGGACAGGACATCGCCGCCCTGGCGCCGGACTCCGCGATGACGCCGTCGTCGTCGGAGCTGGACGTGCGCGACACCGGCCGGGTCGTCGCCGCGGTGACCGAACTGGCGGACCGGGCGCGGGCGGCGGGGACGTCGCCGGTGGTGATCAACGCGGCGGCCCACACCGCGGTGGACGCGGCGGAAACCGACGAGGAGCGGGCGTTCGCGGTGAACGCCGACGGTCCCCGGGTGCTCGCCGCGGCCTGTTCGTCGCGCGGGGTGCCGCTCATCCACGTGTCCACGGACTACGTCTTCGCCGGCGACGCGACTTCGCCGTACGAGGTCACGGATCTGCTGGGACCGCTCAACGCGTACGGCCGGACGAAGGCGGCCGGTGAGGACGCGGTCCTCGGGTCGGGGGCGCGGTCCTGGATCGTGCGGACGTCCTGGGTGTACGGCAAGACCGGGTCGAACTTCGTGAAGACCATGGCGCGGCTGGAAAAGGAACGCGACGAACTGTCCGTAGTGGACGATCAGACCGGTTCGCCGACCTGGTCCCGGGATCTCGCCGCCGGGCTGCTGGAGCTGGCCGGTCGCGTCGCCGCCGGTGACGGGCCGTCGCGACGAGTGCTGCATTGCACGGGCGGCGGATCGACGACGTGGCACGGGTTCGCGCAGGCGATCTTCGCGGAACTCGGCGCCGATCCGGCGCGGGTGAAGCCTTGTACGACGGCGGAGTTCCCGCGTCCGGCGAAGCGCCCGGCGTACGGCGTGCTGTCGAACGCTTCGTGGCGCGAAGCCGGTCTCACACCACTTCGGGACTGGCCCGACGCCCTCAAGGCCTACTTCGCTTCCTGATCTCCGCAGGGGTCAGTGTTTGGTGCTGGCCTGGCGATAGGCGGCGACGGTGAGTTCGGCGCACGCGCGCCAGGTGAAGTTCGCGACGTGGGCGCGGCGCGCGGCCGAAGTGGCGACGGCGTGCGGGTCGCTGACGGCCATCCGCAGCGCCTCCACGAGCCCGTCGACGTCCTCGTAGGGCACCAGGCTCGCGCAGTTCCCCGCGACCTCGCGCAGCGCCGGGATGTCCGTGCACACCACGGGCACGTCCGACGCCAGCGCTTCCAGCACCGGGAGCCCGAAGCCTTCGTCGCGCGACGGCAGCACCAGCGCGCTGGCCCCGGCGACGACCCGCCGGAGATTGACGTCGGACAGGTAGCCGACGTGCCGCGAACGCGGGCCCACCGCGAACGATCCGGGACCGACGAACACCAGCTCCGGCAGATCCGGCGCGGCCTCGTGGGCCCGCTGGAGCCATGCCAGGCCCTTGCGGGGGCCGGCGGCACCGGCGAAGAGCAGGTACTTGTCCGGAAGCCCGAGTTCCTCGCGGCGTTCCTGGTCCGGCGGTCGCGCGGTGAACCACGCCGGGTTCACCCCGAGCGGGGTGACGATGATCTTGCCGCGGTCCACGTCGAGCCGTTCGGCGACCTGGTCGGCGACGGCGTTGGTGGGGGTGCAGATCGCGTCGGCGAGCCGGGCGCCGCGCCGGACCAGCCGCGGCAGCTCGTGATCGCTCGGCGCGAGCTCCTCGGGAGCGTCCAAAAAGGCCAGATCGTGGATCGTCACCACACCGGCCGCGCGGAACCGCCCTGGCAGCACGAAGTTGGTGCCGTGCACGACGTCTGTCGGCCCGGCGAACAGTTCCACCGGCGGCAACTGGGACCGCAGCCACGCCTTGCGCAGCAACCGCGCCGCGACGGGCATCCCGCGCGCCCGGACGCCGTGCGGGAGCACGTGCCGCAGCCGTCGCCAGCCGCGCAGCGTGAACGCCACCGCACGAGTGTCCACTTCGGACATCGAGGCGAGCTCTTCGGACAGCGCGACGGTGTACCGCCCGATACCGGTCCTGGCACCGAGCAACGGGGTCCCGTCGAGGAGGACGCGCAACGGACGTTCAGCCACGGCCGAGCCTCTGCCTGGCGACCTTGACCACTCGGCCACCGACGCGCCGCACGAGTTCCTTCGGGCCGCCGTCGGCGAGGTACTCGCGGATCAGGTCGACGTCGCGGCGCAGCATCTCCTTGCCCCGCACCGGCGCGGTGACCACGAGGTCGTCCGAACCGGGCAGCCGGTCCGCGGCGGGCCGCGGGTTCCGGCAGAACTCCACCAGCGGTTTCAGCGCCTCCGGCCAGGCGTAACGCCGGGCGACGGCGGCCATCCGCTCGACACAGCCCGCGGCGAACTCCTCGTCGTACAGCGCCTTTTCCAGCGCGGCTGCCAGCGCGTCCACGTCCTCGGCCGGGACGACGACGCCCAGGCGTTCCTCGCGGACCAGGTCGGCGAACGAGTCGCCGTCGGTGGTGACGATCGGCAGCCCGGCCCACAGGTAGTCCAGCACCCGGGTGCGGAACGCGAACGTCGTCTCGACGTGCTCGTAATGCGTGGTGACGCCGCAGTTCGCGTCCAGCAGCCAGTTCTGGCGCTCCTCGTAGGGCACCCAGTGCTGGTTGAAGAACACGTGCTTGCCGGTGAGGCCGAGCGTGTCCGACAGCAGCATCGTGCGCGCCCCGATGTCCATCTCGGTGACCTCGGGGTTCGGATGCTTCATCCCGAGGAACACCAATCGGACGTCACCGCGGCGTTGGCGCAGCTGCTCGATCGCGCGGACCAGGGTGAGCGGGTCGAACCAGCTGTAGACCCCGCCCGCCCAGAGCACGACGTGATCGGTCTCGCCGATTCCGTCCAAAGTGGACCGGAGGCCGGGGCCGGTGCGGACCGGCGCGCTGGGGGAAAGCCCGAACGGGACGATCGAGAGCAATGACTGGGTGGTCGGGTCGGCGTCGTACAGCCGCGGCGAGAGCCTGCCCATCGCGGCGAGGTGGCCCAGCCAGAAGTGACGCTGCCGCTCCGACGCGCACAGGAAGAAGTCCCCGCGTTCCAGCTGCGCGTCGAGGACCTTGGTGACGCCGATGAGGTCGAGCGCGCGCTTGTCGTCGGGAACGCCCTTGCCCTGTTCGAGCAGCTCCAGGTGCATCGGGTCGTAGAGGTCCGCGACCACGATCTTGTGCGCGTACTGCTTCTTGAGCGAGGGCGCGAGCTCCAGCACATGACCCTGCAGGACGATGATGTCGGCCCACGCGATCGGGGTCTCCAGATCGCGCCGGGTCGCCGCGCTGACCCGGAACGGCGCGGGCGGCGGCTCGGCGAGCGGGTTGACCGTCACCAGGTGGACGTCGTGCTCGGTGGCCAGCGTCGCGGACATGTTCCACGCGCGGATCGCCGGGCCCGCCATCCGTTCGGTGATCGCGTCGCCGGTGATCACCAGGACCTTGCGGCGCTGCCCGAAGAGCGCGTCGATGCCGAACGTCTCGACCAGGATGTCGTGCGCGGCGAGATAGCGCGGCAGTGGATACGCGGGCTCCAAAGCCTTGCGCAGCAAAGGAAGCAGATCGGCGTCGGTGCGGACACGAGCGGCCTGCTCGGCGGCGCGCGACTCGGCGAGCGACGGCAGCAGCTCGACGAACTGGTCGATCGCCAGTACGCCTGCCAGTGTGGTCCTCGGTACCTCGACCGGACCGGTCTCGGCCGGGCCGACTCCTTGGGCGAGGTCGAGCTGGGTGGCGTCGAGGTCGCCGCGCGCGGTCGCCCGGCGGACGGCCAGCGCCAGGGCGGCGGGCAGCGCGCGCGAGAGCGTCTCGTCGGAGAGGTTCTTGTACAGCGCGGCCAAAGCGTTGCGCTCCAGCAGGAACGTCTCGCGACCGGAGTCCGGGGCGTCCACTGTGGACATCGTGGCATGGTGCTTGTGGTAGGTCAGCGACTCCGGCACGTACCGTACGCGCCAGCCGCGCAGGTTGAGCCGCCAGCCGAGGTCGACGTCCTCGTAGAACATGAAGAACCGTTCGTCGAAGCCGCCGAGTTCGGCGAACACCCCGGCGCGGACGAACATCGCCGAACCGGTCGCGAACAGGACGTCCTTGGCGATCTCGTGTTCGGCGGCGGGGACGTCGGCCAGCGGGCTGCCCGCGTGGCGTTTGTAGCCCATGCCGAACCAGGTCAGGCCCGCGTCGACGAAGTCGGTGCCGGTGCCTTCCCAGTCGAGGACCTTACTGGCCACGGCGGCGACCGTCGGCTGCGCGCGCAGTTCGGCGACGGCCGTGCCCACCCAGCCGGGCGCGGGGCGGGCGTCGTTGTTGAGGAAGGCGAGGACGGTGCCAGTGGCGTGCCGGGCGCCGAGGTTGCAGCCGCCCGCGAAGCCGGAGTTCACCGGGGACTCGACGAGCTTGACGCCCGGGACGGCGGCCCTGATCTCGGCCACGTCCTCACCGCCGGAAGCGTTGTCGACGCAGATGACCTCGAGGTTCGGGTAATCGTGTTCAGCGAGGGCGCGCAGGCAGGTGACGGTGTCGGCCGCTCCCCGGTAATTCACCACGATCACCGAGACGACCGGTTGCGTTTCCCCCTGCGCCAAAGCCGTACTCCCTGCACTCGATTGGCCCAAGCTTAAAGCCCGGCCCACGCCTCCCAGACCGCGCCTCGGTCGAGCGCCGCCCGCCGCCCGATGGCCCGCCGCTCGACCAGCGTCCGCGGCAGGCGGGCGGCGACGGCGCCCAGGACCCGGCATCTCAGGCTCAGACGGAAGTTCGGCGCCTGCGGTTTCCCTCGTAGAGGGAGTACCGCCGTGAGGGCGGCGAACTTCACCAGCTGGCGGATCGCCACCTGTCCCGGCGCGCACCGCAGGAGGGTCAGCAGGCGGTTGCGTTCGTTCCAGAGGTGGAACTGGACCGAGCCCGGCCGCGTGCTCGCGCCATGCTGATGGGTGACGTCGGCTTCGGCGCCGACGACGTCCCAGCCCGCCAGCCGCAGCCGCCACGCGGTGTCGGTGTCCTCGTAGTAGCAGAAGAAGGAAGCCGGGACGCCGCCGACGGAGCGGAGCGCCTCGACGTTCAGCACGGCCGCGCCCCCGCAGAAGCCGAAGACCTCGGCGGCGTGTTCGGTCAGATCGGCGCCGTGGCCGTCGGCCGTCAGGCGGACGCCGAGGGACTGGACGGTCCCGTCGGTCAGCGTCAGCCGGGCGCTCACGGCACCGGCGAGCGGAGCCTTTTCGAGAGTGTCTTCGCAGGTCGCCAGCCAGTCCGCGGCCGGCGCGGCGTCGTCGTTCAGCCACGCCATCAGCGGGGTGTCCACCTTGTCCAATGCGGCGGCCATGGCGCCGGCGTACCCGGTGTTGCGCCGCAGCCGCAGCACCTCGGGGTTCGACGGATGGGCGGCGAGGAGCGCGGCCGTCCCGTCGTCGGACGCGTTGTCGACGACCAGCGCGCGATGCGGCCGGGACTGCGCGGCGAGGGCGTCGAGGCAGGCGGTGACGTGCGCGGCGCCGCGCCAGGTGACCACGACGACGGTGGTGCTGGTCATGCCAGAGAGAATAGAGACCATGCCCGAACTGGTCGTGCTCGCCGAGCAGCTGCTGGCGCCGGTCCCCGGCGGGACCGGCCGCTACACCGGCGAGCTGCTGCGGGCGCTCGCCGAGACCGCGCCCACGGGCTGGACGGTGTCGAGTGTGGTCGCGCGGCACGCCGACGTCGAGGCGGCGTTCGTCGAAGGTGTCAAAGGCCCGCGAGTGCTGCCGATCCCGCCGCGGGCGCTGATCGCGGCCTGGCAGCTGGGGCTGCCTTGGTGGCCGGGTGGCGACGCGGTCCACGCGCCGACGCCGCTCGCGCCCGCCCGGGTGCCGAAGGGGCGGACGCTGTCGGTCGCGGTGCACGACACCGTGCCGTGGACGCATCCCGGGACGCTGACCCCGCGCGGCGTCGCGTGGCACAAGGCGGTGATCACGCGGGCCGCGTCCCGGGCGACCGCGCTGACCGTGCCCACGCAAGCGATTGCGGACGAGCTCGCCGCGCTGGTGCCGGTGTCCGTGCCGGTGCGCGTGATCCCGCATGGAGTCCGGCCGCATACCGAGTTCGCCGAGGTCGCGCTGCCGGAGCGGTACGTGCTCGCGATCGGGACGATCGAACCGCGCAAGGGCGTCGACGTGCTGATCGAGGCCGCCGGCCGGATCAGGGTGCCGCTGGTGCTGGCCGGGCAGCCGGGCTGGGGCGGGATCGACCCGGTGGCGCTGGCGCGCGAGCACGGCGCCGACGTCCGGGTGCTGGGGAAGGTGAGCGACGCGGAGCTGGCGTCCGTGCTGCGGGGCGCGTCGGTGCTGGCGATGCCGAGCCGGGCGGAGGGGTTCGGGCTGCCGCTGATCGAGGCGATGGCGGCCGGGGTGCCGGTGGTGCATTCGGACGTCCCCGCGCTGGTCGAGGTCGCCGGGGGAGCGGGCGTCACCGTCCCGGTGGGGGAGGCGCAAGCGCTTGCGGACGCGCTGCTCGGCGTATTAGGCCATCCGGAGCAGGCGGCGGCGCTGCGTGACACCGGTCTCAGCCGTTCGAGTGAGTTCACCTGGCAGCGTGCCGCTTCGGCCGTTTGGGGCCTCCACCTGCGCGATCAGTTTGTCGGTTCCACACCGCGAAGGTGACGCGCAGTCGTACTCTCCTAGGGTGACCGATGACCCTCGCGTGCTGATCGACGCGACCGCCGTCCCCGCGGACAGGGGTGGCGTCGGTCGTTACGCGGATTCGCTGGTCGCGGCGCTGGACGCGGACGGCGCGCGGATCACCGTCGTCTGTCAGCCGCGGGACGCCGTGCTGTACGACCGGCTGGCGCCCGGGGCGCGGATCGTGCCCACCTCGCCCTCGACGTCGACGAGGACGGCCAGGCTGACCTGGGAGCAGGCGACCCTGCCCCGGCTGGTCCGACGGCTCGCCGCCGACGTCGTCCATTCACCGCACTACACGATGCCGCTGGCGAGCCCGGCCGCTTCGGTCGTGACGCTGCACGACGCGACCTTCTTCACCGACGCGGTGCTGCACTCTTCGGTGAAAGCGCGCTTCTTCCGCGCCTGGACCGCGACGGCGCTTCGCCGCGCGACGCTCTGTGTCGTGCCGAGTATCGCGACGGCGGCCGAGCTGGAGCGCGTCGGCCAGGTGCGGACGGCTGAGCTGGAGATCATCCACCACGGCGTCGAACCGGACCGGTTCCATCCGCCGACGTCGGCCGAGATCGAGGCCGCGCGCGACGCCGTCGGGCTCGGGAAGACGCCGTACGTCGCGTTTCTCGGCGCGCTGGAACCGCGCAAGAACGTGCCCGCGCTGATCCGCGGCTTCGCCCGCGCCGTGACCGATAGGCCGAACCCGCCCGCGCTGGTGCTGGCAGGCCAGCCGGGCTGGGACTCGCAGGTCGAACGCGCGCTGGACGCCGTGCCGCACCGGCTGCGGGTGATCCGGGCGGGCTACCTGCCCTTCGACACGCTCGCCGGTTTCCTCGGCGGGTCCGAACTGGTCGCCTATCCGAGCCTCGGCGAGGGTTTCGGGCTGCCGGTGCTGGAGGCGATGGCGTGCGGCGCCGCCGTGCTCACGACGCGGCGGCTTTCGCTGCCGGAGGTCGGCGGGGACGCGGTCGCCTACTGCGGTGTCGGGGCCGGCGACGTCGCGGCGGCCATTTCGGAACTGCTCGACGCTCCCGCGCGACGGGCCGAGCTGGCCGAAGCCGCGCAGCTGCGGGCGAAGGAGTTCTCGTGGGCGACGACGGCGGAGCGGCACCGGGAGGCCTACGCGAAGGCTTGGTACCGGCATGCGCAGCGGCGAGCGGGCTGACTCTCCGGCTTCGTGAGTGGCTAGGACGGTTAGAGCGCACCAGCATTGACCTACCTACGCCTGACCTGCGCGCGGGGGCGTGTCCTGAAGGCCACCTTTGAGACGCCCAACGTCCTGAAGGGTCCCTTGAGACATGCCCGGCCTCGACCCGCGGCCGCTGAAATGGCGGTACTCTTCGAGCGCGAGGTCCCGGTGGGGCCGAGTATGGGAGCCCGCGACGCGTCCGGACGGTCGTCTCGCGGGCTTTTCGCTTTCCGGCACCCGGCGAGGCCACCGGGGGAGCAAGGGACCTTTGCTATCGCCGCTGCCCGGGGTGGGCGCCCGGAGTCGCGTTCGGTGACGGGTGGACAATGGCCGCGTGACTGAGCACCCCAGCTACGGCGACGGGATCGCCGTCGTGACCGTGACGTACTTCCCCGGCGAAACCCTCGAGAAGTTCCTCGACACCCTCGAGAAGGCGACGGACCGGGACGTCCAGGTCGTCGTCGCGGACAACGATTCCACGGACGGCGCGCCGGAGAAGGCCGCCCGCCGGGACAACGTCAAGCTGCTCAGCATCGGCGAGAACGTCGGTTACGGCACGGCCGCCAACCGGGGTGTCGCGGAACTCGACGACAGCTACGGCTGGGTCGTCGTGGTGAACCCGGACCTCGAATGGGAGCCCGGTTCGCTCGACGCGCTGCTGGAGGTCGCCGAGCGCTGGCCGCGCGGTGGCGCGTTCGGGCCGCTCATCCACGACCTCGACGGCACGGTCTACCCGTCGGCCCGGCTGCTGCCGTCCTTCGGCCGCGGGATCGGGCACGCGGCGTTCGGCAAGATCTGGCCGGGCAACCCGTGGACGCGGCAGTACCGCCAGGAGACCGGCACCCCGGTCGAGCGCACGGCGGGCTGGCTTTCCGGGTCCTGCCAGCTGATCCGCCGCGAGGCGTTCGACTCCGTCGACGGCTTCGACACGCGCTACTTCATGTACTTCGAGGACGTCGACCTCGGCGATCGGCTGGCCCGCGCGGGCTGGCTGAACGTGTACGCGCCTTCGTCCAGCGTCATGCACATCGGCGGGCACTCGACGTCGCAGGCTTCGGCGAAGATGCTGCGCGCGCACCACGACAGCGCGTACCGCTACCTCGCGGACCGCCACCGCGGTCTCCTGTGGAAGCCGGTCATGCTCGCGGTGAAGGCCGGGCTCGCGCTGCGGCTCAAGCTGGAGACGCGCCGGAAGTAGCCGTTCCGGCCATCGGAATTCGCGCGACTCGGCTCCTCGCCGTCGTTACCGTCGGTGCATGGACTTCGCCGAGCTGGACACCTGGCTGACCGAGCGCGCCGGGGAAGATCGCTTCTCCGGGGTCGTGCTGATCCGGCGCGGCGACGAGACGCTCTTCGAACGCGGATACGGCCTGGCCAGCCGACGCTGGTCGGTGCCGAACGCGCCGGACGTCCGATACGACACCGCGTCGGTCACCAAGGTCCTCACCGCGATCGCCGCACTGCAATTGGCGGACGATGGACGGCTCGACCTCGATCGCCCGATCGGCGAGCTCCTCGACCTCGGCGGCACGAAGATCGCGCCCGGGGCGACGACGCGGCAGTTGCTCACGCACACGTCCGGGATCGCCGACGACGCCGACGAGGAAGCGGGCGAGAGTTACGAGGCGCTGTGGGTCGACAAGCCGGTGTACTCGGTCGTCGACACTCGTGATCATCTGCCTAATTTCGCTTACCGGGCAACGAATTTCGCGCCGGGGGAGGGCTGCCGGTACTGCAATTCGGGGTACGTCCTCGCCGGGCTGATCATCGAGGAGGTCACCGGCACGCCGTATCGCGACCACGTCCGGGAGGCCGTGCTCGACCGCGCGGGGATGACCGATTCGGGGTTCTTCGACCGGCGTGATCCGCGGCCGAGGGTCGCCGAAGGCTGGGACCCGATCCTCGACGGCGAGCGGATCACCGGGTGGAAGCAGAACATCTTCAGTTACCCGCCGATCGGTTCACCCGATGGGGGCGCTTATTGCACCGTCGGGGACCTCGTGCGGCTTCTGCGCGCGATCCGCGAAGAACGGCTGCTGAGCCCTGAGCGCACGAGAAAGTTCCTCACGCCGCAGGTGCTTCACAGCAGCGGTGTCCGGTACGGCTTCGGCCTGGAATTCGTCCTGGAGCAGGACGGATCGGTGTGGAATTACTACAAGGACGCCGGCAACGTCGGCGTCTGCTCGCTCATGCGGCACTACCCGTCAGCGGGGCTGGACGTCGCGATGCTGTCCAACGCCACGTACGGCGGGGGTGCGGCGATCAAGGAGATCGATCGGGTGATCCGAGCCGCCTGAGGTGGGTCCCGATGTCATGAAAGGGTCGTTCAGGACGAAAAGTGTCCTGAACGACCCTTTCATGACATGTACGTGAGAGGGGCTAGATGCCGTCCAGCCGGCGCGAGAGGTTCGAACGCCCCGAAGGGTTCTGCTTCACGGTCGGGACCAAGCCGCCGATCTCGTTCTCGGCGGTCTCCGGCTCCGGCTGCTCGATCAGGGGACTCTGCACCGGCGCGGCGGGCGGCCGCCGGGTGAGCGGTGTCGCCGCCTGAGGCAGCGGTCTGGTCGGCTGGTGGCCGGGACGGCGAGGGTACGGCTGCGGCTGTGTCGAGCCTTCGCCCCGCACCGGCGGCAGGTCCAGCCGCGTCGTCGGTTCGGGTCCCGCCAGCGGGTGGTCGTTCTCCGCGATCAGTGAAGCCGGTAGCTGGGTGGTCGTGTCCGGGTCCGACGACCGGTCGATCTCGGCGACCACCGATCGGGGGATCTGCTGCGTGTTCGCGGAGTCCATGGGCGACGTCGCGTTGTCCGGTGTCACGACGAAGGCTCCACGCGCGCTTGCGCGTGCGAGCAAGGCGTCCGCCCGAGCACGGGGGTCCATTCCCCTAGGCCTCCCGACTGACCTGGGGCCCTCTGGGTTCAGGGCCGACTGTGTGGTGTCCAGGGTAGGCCCTAGGAGCGGCCGCCGTCAGCAGACCCGCAAACGTCTTCCGACAAAAGTTGCCGAGCACACGGCCGGCTCCCAGGGAAATCAGGATTCCATGTCCGAGAGGATCCGGGTGCTGGAGTCGGCCTTGTCCGTGCCGCCGATGCCGTAGATCATCGAGATGTCGTTCCGCGCCCCGGCCTCGACCTCGTCGGCCGGGAGTTCGTCGACGTTGCGCCGGTCCCCGCCGTTGCAGAACTCGAGTTCCGTGTCCGGGTACGCCGCGCGGATCTGGTCGAACGATTCGTTGATGCCCGGCCCCTGCTCGACGGCGACGTAGACGTCGTCGACGATGCGCAGCGCGCGGACGATGCGGGCGCGGACGTCTTCGGTCTGGATCACCCGGCCCTTCTTGAGGACCTGCTGGTGATCGTTGTTGACGATGACGATCAGGTAGCCGGACCGTGCCTGCGCGGCCTCGAACAGGTCGAGGTGGCCCTGGTGGAGCGGGTTGAAGTACCCACTGACGATCGAGGCCTTCGCCGGTCGCGATGTCATCGTCGGTGTCCTCCGTCGGCTTACGGTTGGGGTCATCAGCTTGGTTCCGCCGGCGCGAGGCACCGGGTGGCCCGGGTAACCCTAGCCGAGGGCGGGGTAGTTTCCGTGTGTGCGATTCCGTCCCGGCTACGAGCTCGACCTGGACACGGTGCTGGGTCCGCTGAGCCGTGGGTCGCGTTCGCCCAACGTCGTCCGCACCGAGGGCGGGGTCACCTGGCTGGCCGCCGGCACCGCGGCCGGACCGGGCACGCTCGCGCTGCTGCGGCGCGCGGACGGCGAGGTCGAGGCGGAGGCCTGGGGTCCCGGCGCGGACTGCCTGCTCGACGGCGTCCCGGCGATGCTGGGCGCGCACGACGACGACTCCGAATTCGTGGCGCACCACGACGTCATCGCATCGGCGCGGCGGCTGAACCCGGGACTGCGGCTCGGCTCGACCGGCCGGGTGTGGGACGCGCTGGTGCTCGCCGTGCTGGAGCAGAAGGTGACCAGCGCGGAGGCGCTGCGGTCATGGAGCGAGTTGTGCCGCTGGTTCGGGGAACAGGCGCCGGGGCCCGGTCCGGCGAGGCTGCGCGTGCCGCCGACGCCGGTCGCCATTCGCTCCATTGTGGACTGGAAATGGCATCGGGCGGGCGTGGACCTGAAGCGGCGGACGACGCTGATCGCCGCGGCCCGCGTCGCGACGCGGCTGGAGAAGGCCGTCGAGCTGAAGGGCGTCGAAGGACGAGCCTGGCTGCGGAAGGTTCCCGGCATCGGGGTGTGGACCGCGGCGGAGATCGCGCAGCGCGCCTGGGGAGACCCGGACGCGGTGAGCTTCGGCGACTACAACATCCCGTCGATGGTGGGGCACGCGCTGGTCGGCACGAAACTCGACGACGCCGGGATGTCCGAGGTGCTGGCGCCGTATTCGCCGCAGCGGCAGCGCGCGGTGCGGTATCTGTCGAAGGCCGGGTTCCGCCGCCCGAGGTTCGGGCCGAAGATCGAGCTCCGCGACTACCGCGCGATGTGACTCAGCGGCGGCTTCATGTACTTGAGAGGTGAGGCCGGTCAGTTGCCCCAGCCTTGCGGCGGGTAGGGCTGCTGCTGGCTCGGGTACTGCTGCTGCGGCGGGTACTGACCCTGCGGGTACTGCGGCGGATAAGGCTGCTGCTGCGGCGGGTACTGGGGCGGATAGGGCGGCGGCTTCGGCTTGTTGAGCGTCTTGATCAGGAAGAAGATCCCGAATCCCACGCCCGCGAGCACGGCCAGGATGACCACCAGCTGAAGAATTCCGATTCCCATAGCGGCATACCCCTTCGTTCGTCCCAGCGGAGGGTAGATCAGCCCAGCGCCGCGTCGACGATCGCCTTGGCCTCGTCGCGGTCGAGCCCCAGTTTCCTGGTCAGCGCGGCGTAGTCGGCGGCCGCCTGCCGCGCTCGTTCGCGGGTTTCGTCGCCGACGGCGCTGACGAAGGTCCCCGCCCGGCCGCGAGTCTCGATCAGACCGGCTTCTTCGAGCTCCCGGTAGGCCTTGGCGACGGTGTTCGGCGCGATGCCGAGGTCCTCGGCGAGTTTCCGCACGGTCGGCAGTTTCGCCCCGACGGGCAGCGTGCCGTCGTTGATCCGCGCCGCGTAGGCGGTGCGGACCTGCTCGAAGGGCGGGATCGACGAGTTCGGGTCGACGCGGACCATGCTGACGGCTCCTACTGGCGGGGCGGCATGACCTGGGTGCGGTCGGCGCCGGAGACGACCTGGGTGGCGTCACCCGCGCCGCCGGGCACGACCTGCGTCCGGTCGGCACCCGCGGGCGAGACGACCTGGGTGCGCTCGGCGCCGGCGTCCGCCTGCTGCTGCGGGGAGACGACCTGCGTGCGGTCGGCGTTGGCGTCGATCGGCGGCCCGGCCTGCGGAGGCGGCGGCGGGAAACCGGGCGCGGGCATCGGCGGCTGGGACGCGAACGGGTTGGGTGCCGGGGCGCCGGGCGGCGGCGCGAATCCGGCCGGGACCGGAGCCGGGGGCGGCGGGAAGCCTGGCGCCTGACCGAAACCGGCCTGCGGAGGAGGCGGCGGGAAGCCCGGCTGCTGCTGCCAGTTGCCCTGCGGGGCGGGGCCACCGGTGGGCGGGGGAGGCGGCGGGAAACCCGGGGCCGGGCCGCCACCGCCGAAGTTCGGATTCTGCGGGAAGGTCATCGGCGGCTTCTTCGCCTGGTTGACCTTCACGATGATCACCACGATCACGATGATGATAATGATGATCGCCAGGATCAGCAGGAACCAGCCGGCGCCGTCCCCGTCCCCGCTGCTGTGGACCCGAACCCGGTCCAGGTATGGCGTCAGCGTTGTCAGCATCATTCCCCCTTAACGTCAGCCGACACCCTAACGGGCCGACGCCGCGGGGAGTGCGGCTTCCACCAGTTCGGCGAGATCTTCCGAGCCTTTCGGCAGAGAATTCACCGGCCACCACTGAAGATCGTCCGATTCGTCGCTTTGGACCGGTTGCGCGTTTCGTGGTGCGCGCACCACGAAACGCACGTCGAAATGCCGGGTCGGCACGCCGAGCGAGCAGGTGATCGGGTGGACGTCGAGATGCACCGGGACAGGGGCGATCGCGAGGTCCTCGATGCCGGATTCCTCCCGTGCCTCGCGAAGGGCGGCGTCCGCGAGTGTCGCGTCGCCCGGTTCGCAGTGCCCGCCGAGCTGCAGCCAGCGGCCGACTCGCGGATGCAAGGTCAGCAGCACGTTTTCCGCGTCGGCGTCGAGAAGGACGGCCGACGCGGTGATGTGCCCGGCCGCGCATTCGCGGCGGCAGGCGTCGTCCCGGGCGGCGAGGAAGCCGAGATAGGCCTGGCGCAAGGATTCCTGGGCGGCGCCCACCGGTCGCCAACCGGACAAAGTGGACACAGTGTCAGCGTGCAGGGTCACAGTTCGAGAAGTCCTTCACCGGGTTCGACGGAGCCACGCGCGGGCGGCAGGGCGGCGGGGTGGCCGATCGCGACCGCGCCGAGCGGCTCCCAGCGCGCGTCGAGGCCGAGGACCTCGCGCACGATGTCTGCGGCGAAGATCGTCGACCCGATCCAGCACGAGCCGAGGTCTTCGGCGGCGAGCGCGACCAGCAGGCCCTGCACCGCCGCGCCACCGGCGACGGTGAACATCGTGTGCTCACAAGCGTTTCGCCGGTCGTCGCGGTAGGTGTGCGCGCCCTCGGCGACGAGGAACGGCACCACGACCTCGGGCGCGTCGTACAGGATGTCGCCGCGGCTGAGACGTTTCGAGACCTGCTCGGGGGTGAAGTCGTCGCCTTCGAGATCGGCCTGCCACGACGCCTTCATCGCGTCGAGAAGCTTGTGGCGCAAGCCTTCCTCGCGCAGCCACACGAACCGGACCGGCTTCGTGTGGTGCGGCGCGGGCGCGGTCAGCGCCGTCCCGACCGCGCGGCGCACCACCTCGGGATCGACCGGCTCGTCGGTGAACGACCGGATCGAACGCCGCGCGAGCACGGCTTCCCGGCGTCCCTGCGCGAGGGATTCGTTGGTACCGAGGCGGAACAGGTCCTCCTCGATCGGCCGGATCAGCTTGCGGGCCGTCGAACCGTCGTCGGTCGGCTGGAGCCCGCGGATCACGGCGACCGGTGTCCCGCCGAGCTTGCCCTTGACCAGATCAGCCGCGGCGGCGAGTTCGTCGGCGATCGCCACCTCGGTGACCGCCAGTTCGTTGCCCTGGCTGTCGATCTCGCCCGCGTACGAATGCAGCACCCGCAGGCCGGACGCGCCGATCGCGGCGTCGGTCTGCCCGACCCGCCACGCGCGGCCCATCGTGTCGGTGACCACGACCGCGACCTCGACGCCCAGCCGCTCCCGCAGCCCGTTCCGCAGCGCGAGCGCGGAGGCGTCGGGGTCGGACGGCAGCAGCGCGACCTCTCCGGAGGCCACGTTCGACGCGTCGACCCCGGACGCGGCCTGCACGATGCCGAGTTTGTTCTCGGTGATCACCGTCCGGTTGATCCGCGCGATCACGCGGACGGACTCCTCCTCGACGAGCTTGCGCCGGGCGGCGTCGCGCTCCGCGGGGTCGGCCGGGACCCGGATGAGCATGCCCTCGGCCTTGGAGACGATCTTGCTGGTCACGACCAGGACGTCGCCCGAGCGCAGCCACGGGGCCGCGGTGACGATCGCGCCGGTCAGGTCGTCGCCGGGGCGGAACTCCGGCAGGCCGTCGACCGGCAGGATCTCGACCTTCGAGGAAGCGTGGTCAGTCAAGGGAAACTCCGGCCAGATCGAAAGCCGCGCGCACCATCGCCGCGGTCGCGTCCACATCGGACATCAGCAGGGGGACGTCGCGGACGGCGACACCCGGCACGTCCACGGTTTCGCCCTCGGCGACCAGCCAGCCGTCGAGCACGCCCTCCGCGGATTCCTCGCGGGAACCGTAATGCCGTCCGACCGCCTCGGCCGAGGTCTCCACGCCGATCGCGCTCAGGCAGGCGTCGGCCATGCCGCGCAACGCCTTCCCGCCGATGATCGGCGAGACGCCGACGACCTTGGCACGCGTCTTCCGCAGCGCGTCGCGGATTCCCGGGACACCGAGGGTCGTGCCCACCGACACCACCGGGTTCGACGGCGCGAACAGCACTATGTCGGCGCCCGCGATCGCGTCGAGGACGCCCGGCGCCGGCTTCGCCTCTTCGGCACCGACGGCGATGATCGAATGCGCCTTCGGTTCGGAGCGGTAGCGCACCCACCACTCCTGGAAGTGGATCGCCTTGCGCTGATCCGGATCTTCGGGGTCGTCGATCACGACGTGCGTTTCGACGCGGTCGTCCGACATCGGCAGCAGGCGCACGCCCGGCTGCCAGCGGTCGCACAGCGCTTCGGTGACCTGGGAGAGCGGATAGCCCGCGCGCAGCATCCGCGAACGGATCAGATGCGTCGCGATGTCCTTGTCGCCCAAGCCGAACCACGTCGGCTCGGCGCCGTACGCGGCGAGCTCCTCCTTGACCGTCCAGGTTTCGCCGGAGTGGCCCCAGCCGCGTTCCTTGTCGATACCGCCGCCGAGCGTGTACATGCAGGTGTCCAGGTCCGGGCAGATGCGCAGACCGTGCATCCACACGTCGTCCCCGGTGTTCACCAGCGCGGTCACGTCGTGCGGCGAATCCGGCGCGGAACCGGTCGCGGGCAGACCCAGTGCTTGCTTGACCCCCAGCAGGAAGCGGGCCCCGCCCACTCCGCCGACCAAAATGACGACCTTCACGACGGCCGATCCTCGCACGCCTCGGGACCCGGGGCCCAGTAGCGGTACCTGTGGTGCTCGGTACAGCCCAAGTTCTCGTACAGCTTCAGCGCGCCGGAGTTCGCCACCGCGACCTGGAGCACGACCCCGGTCGCGCCCTGAACGGCCGCCCAGCCGCCCGCCGCGTTCATCAGCCCGCGTGCCAGCCCTCGCCGCCGGAATTCCGGCCGGACCTCCAGCCTGCCGATGTGCAGCCACTCGCCGACGATCGCGCCGCGCACCGCCCCGGCCGTGACGCCGTCCACCTCCACGACGCCGAAGCCGACCTTCCCGGTGCCGAGGACATGCCTCGGCGCTTCCGCCGGCTCCGCCCGGCCGGTCGTCATCTCCCACCATCCGGACGTCGGTTCGTCGAGAATCACCGCTCCCGCCGAGGTCCCGCGCGAGAGTGGCCCGGTCAGGACGGAAACCTCGTGCGCGGGCCGGTGTTCCACATACTGGACCCAGCCGGCGGCGGCTATCTCGTCTTCCACGGACGTGTTCTGGATCACCTGAACGACCGGCGGGATGGCATGATGGTGGGCGAAGTCACAGACCGCCCGCAGGGCGTCTGGCAGCGGTTTTGCCGGGTCACCGATCGCCAGCGCACTGTTGGCGCGGGCGGTGAACCCGTCCGCCCAGCGGAGCCTCCAGTCGCCTATCCGGCGCTCCAGCAGGGGCGTCCAGGCCTGGCTGCAGGTGAGCTCGAGCATTTCCGCACTGTTCACGGTTAGATTGTGCCAAGGAAGGCAGTGGAGGGACCCCGATGAGCATCGCGCGCAAGGACGACAGGCACAACGAAGACCTGGTCCGCGAGATCTCTGACGGCTTCAACCGGGCGTTGGGCTCGGAGAAGGCCGTCGAGGAGAAGGACACGGAGGCGGCGAAGCCCGCCGCGCCGCAGTTCGTCATCACTGGGGACAGCAGGGCCACTCCGCCGCCACGCCGCAGGGACCGCTGAAAGCCCCTGTCCGGGGTACGGATAAGGGTGGCCTAAGCGGGCCTGGCGCGCCCGTGGGCGCGTAATGTCCGTTGCAGACTGGTGAAGCAGAGATAAGCAGGAGTACGCAGTGACCTACGTGATCGCCGAGCCCTGCGTCGATGTGCTCGACAAGGCGTGTATCGACGAGTGCCCCGTGGATTGCATCTACGAGGGTGACCGCATGCTGTACATCCACCCGGACGAATGCGTCGACTGTGGTGCCTGCGAGCCGGTCTGCCCCGTCGAGGCGATCTACTACGAGGACGACGTCCCCGACGAGTGGAACCCCTACACCAAGGCCAACGTCGACTTCTTCGACGAGCTCGGCTCGCCCGGTGGGGCCTCCAAGGTCGGCAAGACCAGCCACGACCCCGCCTTCATCAAGGCTCTTCCCCCGCAGGGCGAATGAGCCGGGTCGCTCTTCCTGATTTCCCCTGGGACTCCCTCGCCGGAGCCAAGGCGAAAGCCCAGGCACATCCCGGCGGCATCGTCGACCTGTCGATCGGCACGCCGGTGGACCCGGTCCCCGAGAGCATCCGCACGGCGCTCGCGTCCGTGTCGGAGATCCCGGGGTACCCGACCACGCACGGGATTCCCGAGCTGAGGGCCGCCGCGATCGAAGCCCTTTCGCGGCGGCACGGCATCGAGGGCGTTCCCGAAGCGGCCGTGCTGCCGACGATCGGTTCGAAGGAACTGGTCGCGTCGCTGCCGCGGCAACTGGGGTTCGGCCCCGGCGACCTCGTCGTCATCCCCGAAGTGGCGTACCCGACCTACGAGGTCGGCGTGCTGCTGGCGGGTGCTTCGCTGCTGCGCGCGGACAGCACTTTCGCGCTCGGCCCGCAGAAGCCGTCGATGCTGTGGCTGAACTCGCCGTCCAACCCGACCGGGCGCGTGCTCGGTGTCGACCACCTGCGCAAGGTCGTCGAATGGGCGCGGGAACGCGACGTCGTCGTGGTCTCCGACGAGTGCTACCTGGCACTGGGCTGGGAAAGCGAGCCCGTGTCGATCCTGCACCCGTCGGTGCACGGCGGCTCCCTCGACGGCCTGCTGGCCGTCCACTCGCTGTCGAAGTCCGCGAATCTCGCCAGCTACCGCGCCGGCTTCGTCACCGGTGACCCGAAGCTCGTCGCCGGGCTGCTGGAGATCCGCAAGCACTCCGGGCTGATCGTGCCGCGGCCGGTGCAGGAGGCCATGGTCGCCGCGCTGAAGGACGACGAAGCCCTTGCCGTGCAACGGGAGCGCTACGCGAGCCGTCGGCTGGTGCTGCGGAAGGCGTTGCTGGACAGCGGTTTCGAGATCTCGCACTCCGAGGCGGGGCTGTATCTCTGGTCGACGCGCGGGGAGCCCGCGCTCGACACGGTCGACTGGCTCGCCGAACGCGGCATCCTCGCCGCGCCGGGCACGTTCTACGGGCCGACGGGCGGGAACCACGTCCGGATCGCCTTGACGGCGACGGACGAACGGATCGACGCCGCGGTGGAACGCCTCACCGCCTGATCCAGGGGAGAGTTTCAGCCCGCGTCGCGGCCGGTGAAGCCCCGGTAGATGAACCGCGTCAGCGCCTCGACGGCCTCCTCCTCGGCGAACGCCGACGGGTCGACCAGCCACGTGTGCGCGAAGCCGTTGACCAGCTCGGCCATCATCGCGAGCGTGAGCCGTTCCGACGCCGGGAGCTCCATCCCCGCCTCGGTGATGTACCCGAGGTGGTCGAGGATGTCGGCCGCCTGATCGGCGCCGAACCGCGCGACCGTGCGCGCGAAGTCGTCGCTGACCATCGCGGCCTGGCGCAGCGCGAGCATCGTCGCGGCGTTGTCGCGATGGAAGTTCCAGTACTCGCGGACGTGCCAGCGCACCGCGTCCGGGTCGGTGAAGTCGGCCTTGTGCCCCGGCAGGGCCGCGTTGACGTCGCTCGCCGCCGCGAGGTCCGCGAGGAGCGCTTCGAGCAGCTCTTCCTTGCCCGCGAAGTGGTTGTAGAACGATCCCGCCGCGCGTCCGGCCTCCGCCGTGATGTCGGTGATCTTGGTGTTCAGGTACCCCTTGGCCGCGAAAACGCGCTTCGCCGCGTCCTTGAGCGCGGCCTCGGTCTCCGCCGCCTTCTCCTTGCGGCTCGTCGCCGTCATCGGCACCTCCTTGACACGGAAGGCTAGCAACGATCATAGTGAATTCAGATTCACTGAATCGTAATTCACTGGAGGAGAGATGACCGAGGTCCTGATCGCGGGAGCCGGGCCGACCGGCCTCACGCTGGCCATCGACCTGGCGCGCCGTGGCGTCGGCGTGCGGATCGTGGAGAAGGCCGAGACGTTCTTCGAGGGGTCGCGCGGCGACGGCCTCCAACCGCGCACGCTGGAGGTCTTCGAGGACCTCGGCGTCCTGGACGCGGTGCTGGCCGCGGGGATGTCGCCGGTGCCGATGAAGATCCACCTGGGCGGCGAGGTCGTCGGCGAGCGGATGATGGCCGAGCTGACCGAGCCGACACCGGACGTGCCCTATCCGAACGGTTTCTTCCTGGGCCAGTCGCGGACCGAGGGGATCCTGCGTGACCGGCTCGCCGACTTCGGCGTCCAGGTCGAGCGCGGCACCCCGTTGCTCGGGTTCGAGCAGGACGCCGACGGCGTGACGGCCGAGCTGCCGGGCGAGCGGGTCCGGGTCGACTACCTCGTCGGAGCCGACGGCGGTAAGAGCTTCGTGCGCAAGGCGCTCGGGATCGCGTTCGAGGGCACCACCGACGAATCGATCCGCATGCTGCTGGGCGACGTCCAGGCAGAGGGGCTCGATCGCGCGTACGGGCACTGGTTCGCGAAGCCCGAAAACCCCATGTCGGGGATCGGGCTCACGCCGTTGCCGGGAGTGCCGCACTTCCAGTTCGGCGCGCCGCTGGGCGAAGAGGAGGTCGAGGCGTCGCTGGTCACGCTGCAGTCCCGGCTCGACGAGCTGTCCGGCGGCGGGATCCGGCTGCACGATCTCAGCTGGTCGACGGTGTGGCGGCCCAACATCCGGCTCGCCGAGCGGTTCCGGGACGGCCGTGTGTTCCTCGCGGGCGACGCGGCGCATGTCCATCCGCCGACCGGCGGGCAGGGGCTCAACACCGGCGTCCAGGACGCGTACAACCTGGGCTGGAAGCTCGCCGACGGTTCGCCGGAGCTGCTCGACAGCTACGAACCCGAGCGTCGCGGGGTCGCCGCGCGGGTGCTGAAGCTCAGCACGGAGATCCTCGAGAAGTACAAGGAGGGCGCGGACGACGCGCACGAGCGCGGCGAGAACACACGTCAGCTCGACATCGGCTATCGCGGCGGCCCGCTCGCGCCCGAGGCGACCGGCCGGATCAGGCCCGGTGATCGTGCCCCGGACGCGCCGCTGAAGGACGCGAACGGCAAGTCCGTGCGGCTGTTCGAGCTGTTGCGCGGTCCGCGGCCGACGGTGCTGGTGTTCGGTGACGGTCCGGCGCCCGACGGCGCGCGGCGGATCCTGCCCGCGGGCAGCGCACTGTCCGATGTGGACTTCGAGGACGTCGGCGGGCACGCCTTCGCCGCGTACGAAGCCGGGAACGGGCGGCAGGTGTCGATCCGCCCGGACGGCTACATCCGCGGGCTGACCGCCTGAGCGGCGGCGTCGACCTCCGCCCAGACGTCGCGCCACACGGCGCGGACCTGGGTGCGGCGCAGCAGTTCCTTCTCCGCGACCCGCCCTGCGATGAAGGCGACTTCGGGGTCGGCAGAGGCGACGACGCTTCGCATGCGATCGGCGGCGACGCAGGCGTCCTGGTGGTCCCCGAGAACGGTCTGGAAGTTCTTCGTCGCCTTGATCAGCCGCTGGATCCGCTCCGCCTGCTTCTTTTTCGCGGCGGGCTTGGCCATCTCGGCTGCGTAGCGGAGTTTCTTGCCGTAGATGCGAAGCGCGTGAAGGTCGTCGTCCGGGGGATCGGAGGGAAGGGCCTTCACGGCCTTCGCGAGCTTTCGATGCGGCTTCGCGAGTCCGGCGACGAGGTCGGCGGAGGTCTGGGGACTTTCATCGGCTTCTTCGGTGGCGGGCTGACGGGCGAGACGGCCGATGTCCTGCAACATCGAGGCGTAGCGGGGACTGGTGAGCGCGCGGGTGAGCCGCCGCTTCGCGACACCGCGTTCGGTGACGAACTTCGAGACCAGACGGCGCGCGGCGGGCTGATCGCGCACCTCGAACTCGGCGACGACCTCGCGGAGATGTCCGATGAGGACGTCGTAGTCGCGGACATCGCCGAGGGACTGGCCGAGCCAGCCGAGTTCGGCGCGGACGGGCTCGGCGTCGGGACCGACGAGGCGGCCCGAGAGTTTGAGGACGCTCCGCATACGGCGCAGCGCGACCCGCATCTGGTGCAGATCCTCGGGGTCGGCGCCGGATTTGGTGCCCGGTTCGTGCGCGAGGAGCGCGCGGATCTCGACGTCGAGTTTGACCCGGACATGGGTGGCCGCCGGATCGTCCGGCCCGGCTTTCGCGGGGCGGTCGCCGAGCCCGAGCGCGGCCGGAGTGGTCGAAGGGACGTTCTTACGCGGCAGGGTCTCGGCTGTCACAAGATGAATTCTAGGTGAACGAGCAAGGTCGTCCAGCCCGTGAGGGAAGCAGGGGACCTTTGCTGTCGCTCCCCGGGGGAGAGTGACAGCAAAGGTCCCCTGCTCTCTTTTCGCCTGTACGCGCTGCTCAGGACTGCCGGCCGAGGGCCTCCACGCCTTGGATTGTCCAGGACGACAGCAAAGGTCCCTAGCTGTCTTGCCGCAGGTCAGGGCTTCGGGTGACGCAGTCGAGAGCGTCGCGAAAGCCACTTTCGGGACGTCAGGTGTCGCGAAAGTGGCTTTCGCGACACCCGGGCCGCCTCAGGCGACAGCAAAGGTCCCTTGCTCTCTTTTCGCAGGTCAGTTGGCGTGCAGGGCCGCGTTCAGCTCGATGCCGACGCCGGTGCGCGCGACGACCTCGACGGCGCCGGTCCCGGAGTTCCGCCGGAAAACCGCGCCCGAGACGCCGGACAGCTCCAGCGCCTTCACGACCTTGCCCTCGAAGGTGACCTTCGTGCCGGCGGTCACGTAGAGGCCCGCTTCGACGACCGAGTCGTCGCCGAGCGAGATGCCGATGCCGCCGTTCGCGCCGATCAGGCAGCGCTCGCCGATCGAGATGGTCTCCTTGCCGCCACCGGACAGCGTGCCCATGATCGACGCGCCGCCGCCGACGTCGGAGCCGTCGCCGACCACGACGCCCGCCGAGATCCGGCCTTCGACCATCGAGGCGCCGAGCGTGCCGGCGTTGAAGTTGATGAAGCCTTCGTGCATGACCGTGGTGCCGCTGGCCAAGTGCGCGCCGAGGCGCGCGCGGTCGGCGTCGGCGATGCGGACGCCGGTGGGCACGACGTAGTCCACCATCCGCGGGAACTTGTCCACGCCGTAGACGGTGACGTTGCCGCGCGCCCGCAGCCGCAGCCGGGTCGCCTCGAAGCCCTCGACGGGGCACGGCCCGTGGTTGGTCCACACGACGTTCGCCAGGAGGCCGAAGATGCCGTCGAGGCTCGCGCCGTGCGGCCGGACCAGGCGGTGCGACAGCAGGTGAAGGCGCAGGTAGACGTCGTGCGTGTCGCCGGGGGCGTCGGCGAGGCGGGCGATGGTCGTGCGGACCGCGACGACCTCGACACCGCGGTCGGTGTCCGGGCCGAGCTGGGCGGCTGCCGCTTCGCCGAGGGCCTCGGAGACCTCTTCGGCGGTCAGCCGCACCGTGCCGGCCTTGCTGTCGGCGCCGTCGGTCAGCTTGGGCAGCGGGAACCAGGTGTCCAGCACCGTGCCGTCGGTCGTGACGGTCGCCAGTCCGACGCCGGTGGCGCCGGTCGTTTCGGGATCAGGGGTCTGCTCGCTCACGTCCTGAACGGTAACCCAGTGACCCGCGTCAACCGCCGACGAGGCTCTTCACGCTGGTCAGCGCGGCCGCCATGTCGACGAGCGCCTGGCTGCATCCGCCACCGGGAGCGTCCTGGTCCTGGCAATTCGCGGTGCGGAAGACGGAGATCGGGCGGTCGAGCGCTTCGGCGTTCGGCACCAGGTCCGGGCGGCGCTTGCGGACGCTGCCCGCGGCGCTGGAGAGTTCGGTCACGTACTTCTGGCAGCCCTTGGGCGATTCCGTCCCCGGTGCCAGGTAGCACTGGTCCGTGCCCAGCGCCTTGAGCTTGATCGGCAGCACGTCGGGCCCCTCGCTGCGCGTGGGTTTCACCGTGACCGGGACCTCGTTCGATCCACAGCCGCTGAGTACCAGGAGGAGGGCGAGCAGGATCGCTTTGGTGCGCACGCCTTCACGGTAGCCCCGGGGCCGCGCCGGTACGGTTCGGGCATGCCTTCGCTCGATCTGCACGCCGACCCCGTCGACCTCACCGCCGCGCTGGTGGACATCTTCAGCGTTTCGGAGGAGGAGAAGGTCATCGCGGACACCGTGCAGACCGCGCTGGAGACACAGGCGCCGCATCTCGAAGTGATCCGCGACGGCGACGCGGTCCTGGCCCGCACGAACCTCGGCCGTCCGTCGCGGGTGGTGCTGGCGGGGCATCTCGACACCGTTCCGGTGAACGAGAACATGCCCGTACGCCGTGAGGGGTCCGGTGACGACGAGATCCTGCACGGTCTCGGCACCGTCGACATGAAGAGCGGCGACGCCGTCTTCCTGCACCTCGCCGCAGCCCTCCGCGAGCCGAGGCACGACATCACCTTCGTGTTCTACGACTGCGAAGAGATCGAAGCGACGAAGAACGGCCTCGGCCGCATCGAGCGCGAGCTGCCCGAGTGGCTCCAGGGCGACCTCGCGATCCTCGGCGAGCCTTCGAACGGCGGGATCGAGGGCGGGTGTCAGGGCACGATGCGGATCGAGATCCGCGTCGAAGGCGTCCGGGCGCACACCGCGCGCGGCTGGATGGGCGTCAACGCGATCCACGGCCTCGCCGAACCGCTGCGCAGGCTGGCCGAGTACACGCCGCGCGTGGTCGACATCGACGGCCTGACCTACCGCGAAGGCTTGCAGGCCACGAAGATCGGCGGCGGTGTCGCGGGCAACGTCGTGCCGGACGAGGCCGTCCTCACGATCAACCACCGGTTCGCGCCCGACCGGTCTTCGGACGAGGCCGAGGCGCACCTTCGCGAGGTCTTCGAAGGCTACGACGTCAAGATTGTCGACTTGTCGCCAGGTGCTCTGCCCGGCCTGAGCGCCCCCGCCGCGGCCGAACTGGTCGCCGCGGCGGGAGGCAAGGCTGTCGCGAAGCTGGGCTGGACCGACGTCGCGCGCTTCGCGGCTCTCGGAATCCCGGCCGTGAACTTCGGACCCGGCGACCCGACGCTGGCGCACACGCGCCAGGAGAACGTGCGGGCGGGCGAGATCCGGCAGGTCGCTTCGGTGCTGCGCGCGTTCCTCAGCTGATCAGGGCGAGCAGTTCGTCGAGCGCCTGCTCGGGGCCGCCGTAGCTGAGGTTCGAGATGGCGAACATGGGCGCGACCACCCGGCTCCAGGCGTACAACCTGTCACCGTCGAGTCCGCACGCGTCCGCCACCAGACGGCAGCGGGCCTCGACGCCTTCGTGCCCGGCGCCGCTCACCACGTAGTCGACGGCGTCGAAGCACGGATCGCCCACACACGCTTTCGGGTCGATCGCGATCAGGCCGCGCGACGCGCCCCCGTCCAGGGCGTTGCCGAGGTGGAGATCGCCGTGGAGCAGCACCACCTTGTCCTGTGTGGACAACAGGCTTTCGCAGCGGTCGATCGCCCGCTGCCAGGTGGCCTGGCTGATCCGGGCGTTGATGGCCGGTTCGGCCAGTCTCTTGCCGATCCGCTCGAACGACTCCTCGAACCGGCCGCGCAGCGTCCACGGCCAGTCCGCGGGCGGCGCCATGGCGTGCAGCGCGGTGAGCAGCTCTCCCCAAAGTCCCGGCAGGGAGGCCGACGGCAGTTCCTCGGCCAAGGTGCCCGGGAGGATCTCCTCCAGCACCATCGCGCCGGCGTCCGCTTCGGCGGCCAGCACGGCGGGCACCCGGCCCGTCGGCGCGAACACCCGCAGCATCTCGATCTGCTTGGTCAGCAGTGCCCCGTCCGGGCTGAGCTTGAGCACCGCGGGTGTCCCGTCGGACCATCGGCAGCGCAGGACGACGGACGACGCCCCGCTGTCGAACAGCTCGCCGAGCTCGAAATCCCACCGGGACGCCAGCCGCGCGGCGAGAGCCGGGACCCCGGCGAGCCACCCTTCGGCGTCGGCGCCGAACCGGCCCACCAAACGGGTGTTGATGTCTTCCAAGTCCACTGGGGTCACTTCGGTACGTCCTCCTCGGCGCCGAGCAGGAGCAGTCCGCGCCGCAGAAGATCCGCGGCTTCTTCGGGGCGCCCCTGGTCGCGTAGTAACTCTCCCGCTTTGTCGACTGAAGCGGCCAAGACGCCGCGAGCGTCGCGAAGGGTGGCGACGTCGATGGCGTGGGTGAAGCCCGCTTCGGCTGCTTCGAGGTCTCCGCGGGCCAGGGCCAGTGAGCCCTGTTGAAACTTGAGGGATGCCGAAAGCGGCGAGTCCGTCGGGATGCCTTCGGCCGCTTCGGCGAGCAAGGTGGCGACGTCGTCGAGGCGGCCGAGTTCGCGGCAGACGTCGGCGAGCTCCAAGGTGACGGCGTGGTCGGGCGCGGCCGCCCGGGACGCGCGAAGGTCCGCGAGAGCGCCATCGAGGTCCTCGGCGCGCCGGGCCAGCGCTCGCGCGAAGAGACATCGGGCAAGGACGGGCCGTAAGGCGCGTTCGTGGAGCAGATCGTGCAGCACCGACACGGCGGCGACGGCGTCGGTCACCCGTCCTTCGGCGAGGTAGGCCTCGGTCAGCCGTCGCTGGTTTTCGGCGAGTTCGGCCAGGATCTCCTCGCCGCCGCGGGCCAGGCGTAGTGCCTCGCTCGCGTGGTGCGCGGCTTGAGCGGTCTCGCCGAGACGGAGCCGTCCTTCGGCGAGATACGCGTGCAGAGTCAGCAGGAGCACAGGATGCGGATGACCGGCGAGGCTCGCGTCGAGCGCGGACCGGAGCAGATGCATCGCGTGATGCGGCTCGTCCAGGCTGAGCAGGAGGTTCGCGCGCAGCGCGGCGGCCAGTTCGCGGTACGGCGGGATGTCGTCGATGAGAGCGGTCTCGGCGGCTGCCACCAGCCGCGGGCGGGTGCCGCCTTCGGTGAACCGCGCGAGCCAGAGCCAGGCGAGTCCGGCCTGGCGGGTGCGGCCGATTCCCTCGGCCCGCCGGGCCAGCCGCCGCATTTTCGGGACCGAGCCGTACCCCGCGAGGAGATCCGACGCGGCGGCCGCGATGTCCAGGTCGAGCCGGACGTCGTCACGGGGTGAGGTCACGCCGAGCAGTTCGCCGGTGTCGACGCCGAGCCGCGTCGCGAAGTGGCGCAACGCGTCACCGGACGGCGTCCGCGCTCCCGTTTCGACGGACGAGACGTACGCGGCGGTGTAATGCGGCTCGGCGAGTTCGCGCTGGGTGAGGCCACGTTCGGCGCGCAGCCGTCGCAGCCGTCCGCCGACCTCCTCACCCATGACCGAGACGATACGGGCGAACGGGCCGAAAGGTTGCGCGCCCGGTCCCGCAACTTCTCGCTGCCCCGGGCCGTACCCCTGGATGTGACCGATGATCCCCGGGAGGACCGATGACCGTGCGCCAGGTCCTGGCCATCGCCGTCTGCGCCCTGGCGGTGGCCGGTTGCGAAGCTCACCCTGTCGCCCCTCCCGCGGTGACTCCCGTTCCGGTCATCGCCCCGCCGACGTCGCTTTCGCTGTCTTCGCCGAAGTCCGTGCCGGCGCAGCCTGTCGAGATCACGTTCCCGCGGGCGGGATCCGGGCAGTGGGTCTTTCCCGCCGGCGAGGGTCCGGTCGCCGGACAGGCGGGAAGGCTGCTGCGGTACCGCGTCGCCGTCGAAACGGATATCGCCGGAGTGAATCCGGATGGTTTCGCCGAGGCCGTCGAGTCCACTTTGGCCGATCCGCGCGGCTGGACCGGGGGCGGGCGCCGGCGATTGCAGCGCGTCGGCCCGGACGGTCCGGTCGATTTCACGCTCTACCTCGCGACGCCGAAGACGCGCGACGCGCTGTGCGGCAGGCCGGACGGCTACACGTCGTGCCGCAACGGGAACAGCGTCGTGCTCAACGTCGCGCGCTGGGCGAACGGCGTTCCCGGCTACGGTGCTCCGCTGACGGCTTATCGGCGGTACATGGTCACGCACGAGGTCGGGCATCGGCTCGGGCGCGGTCACGAGAAGTGCCCCGTGCCGGGCGCGCTCGCGCCGGTGATGCAGCAGCAGACGCTGGGCCTGCACGGCTGCGGCCCGAATCCGTGGCCTTATCCGGACGGGAGCCAGTACTCCGGCCCCTCGGGGGAGTACGCGGATCCGATCCCGCGCGACGGCTCGTGAGTGGCAAGGACCGCGGGTTCGGACACGACGCCACGTTTGCCTTGCTTCTCGATAACCTGGTCAGGTCCGTGAAGGGCGGGTCTCGTGAGTGGTAAGTGTCGTTGGAACGACATGTCATGTTTCAGGACTTCGTGAACAGATGTGTTTCAGGACTTCGTGAACAGTTTCTGTTTGGTCAGTCGTTGGTAGCGTACTGATCTGTCGAGG
>NZ_JBFBGL010000078.1:0-33661 GCF_040684635.1 Amycolatopsis sp. NPDC089917
TGGCTTTCGCGACACCCGAGGCCGACGCACGGGCGAGCGACACAACACGCCACATTGGCCTTGCCCCCCAATAACCCGAATCGCCACTCACGACCCACCCGGCCGACGCGTCACCTCAGCCCCCATCGGCTCTCGGAAATGTCGGTGGGGGCGCGTAGAGAAGAAGGAGTGCCCGAAGCGCCCGTGCCCCTGATCGGGGTCGAGAACCTGAAGATGCCCGAATGGGCCGCGGTCGACGAGACCGTGGCCGAGGCGGGGATGGCGAAGGCCATCCGCGCGCTCCCGTCGGCCGTGGCCATCGTGCTGCGGCTGGCCTGGCGGACCTCGCCGCGGCTGACCCTGCTCGCCGGCGTCGTCCACGTCCTTTCCGGCTGTGTCACCGCGTTCGGCCTGCTGGCCACGGCGAATGTGTTCATCGCGCTGCTGGAAAGCGGGCCGACACCGGAAAGGGTGCTGGAATCGTTGCCGGCGCTGATGATCGTCGTCGGCACGTACGCGGTGCGCGCGCTGCTCGACACGGCGGTGGCCGCGGTCGAAGGCGCGCTCCGGCCGCGGATCGTGACTTCGGCGGGCGACGAGGTCACCGCCGCGATGGTCCGGGTCCGGCTTTTGGCCTTCGAGGACGCCGATTTCCGGGAACTGGCCAGGCAGGGCGCGCGGTACGGGGTGCGCTCGATCGAGATGAGCCTGCGCTGGCTCGCGGATCTGACGTCGGCGCTGATCTCGCTGATCGCCGCGCTGGTGGCGGCGGGCCTGCTGAATCCGTGGCTCGCGCCGGTGCTGTTGCTCGCGGCGGCGGCCGACGGCTGGGCGGCGGCCAAGGTCGCGCGGCTGAACTACCGGCATTATCTCGACACCGTCGGCCGGAACATCCGGAAGGGGATCGTCGAGGAAGTCGCCACGTACCGCGAATTCGCCCTCGAACGGCACGCGCTCACCCTGCAGGAGCCACTGCTCCGGGAGTACCGGCGGATCACCGAAAGCCTGATGCGCGAGGAGATCCGGCTCGCGCATCGCAGAAACCTGGTCCGGCTGACCGGCCGCGCGGCCGCCGGGGTGGGCACCGCGATCGCGTACCTCGTGCTCGGCTTCCTGCTCTACAGCGGGCAGATGGAACTCGCCCTCGCCGGGACGGCGGCGCTCGCCATGCGGACGGCGTCGAACTCGCTGTCCATCACGATGCACGCGGTGAACTCCCTGTACGAGGAGTCGTTCTACATCGCCTTCTTCCACAAGCTGCTCGTGGAATCCGGAAAACGCGGCCCGCTGAAGGACGGGATCGCCGCCCCGCCGGATCCGGCGGAGATCCGGCTGGACAACGTCACTTTCACTTATCCCGGCCAGGAAACCCCCGCGCTGCGCGAGATCTCGCTGACCATCCGGCGCGGCGAGGTCGTCGCCCTCGTCGGCGAGAACGGTTCGGGCAAGACGACGCTGGGCAAGCTGCTCACCGGGCTGTACCCGCCCTCGGAAGGGAAGGTGCGCTGGGACGGCGTCGATCTCGCGGACGCCGACCACGAGTCGGTGCACGCGAACATCGCCGTGATCGCCCAGGATCCCGCCGAATGGCCGATGACCGCCGAGCACAACGTGATCGTCGGCAGGCTCGGCCGCGAAGACCCGGACCACGTCGCCTGGCTCGACGCGATCACCTCCTCCGGCGCCGACGAGGTGATCGAGTCCTTGCCCGCCGGGGAGAAAACGGTGCTGTCCAAGAAGTTCGACGACGGACAGGACCTCTCGGGCGGGCAGTGGCAGCGGATGGGCATCGCCCGCGGGATCTACCGCGACGCCGCCGTCCTGGTCGCCGACGAGCCGACGGCCGCGCTCGACGCGAAGGCCGAGGCACGCGTCTTCGCCGGGCTGCGGCACGCGAGCGTCTCCGGGGCGGGCAGGCGCACGACGATCCTGGTGACCCACCGGCTGGCCAACATCCGCTCCGCCGACCGGATCCTCGTGCTGGAGAAAGGACGGCTGATCGAGCAGGGCACGCACGCCGAACTCCTCGAAGAGGGAGGTCTCTACCACGAGCTTTACGAAATCCAGGCTCGCGCGTATCGCGGTGAGTAGTCAGACTGTCGGGATGCCGGAGACGATCGCCCGAGTGAACGGTGTCGAGTTGTGCCACGAGACGTTCGGCTCGCCGGACGGCAGGCCGTTGCTGATGATCATGGGCCTGGCCTCGCAGATGATCTGGTGGGACGACGAACTGTGCGAGAACCTCGCGGCCGAGGGGTTCTTCGTCGTCCGCTACGACAACCGGGACGCCGGCCGGTCCAGCCGGATGACCGGGCGGGTGAACCTGCCGCTCGCGTACACCCTGCGCACGGCGCCGTACTCCCTGGCGGACATGGCGGGTGACGCCGCCGGGCTGCTGACCGCGCTCGGCGTCGGGAGCGCGCACGTCGTGGGCGCGTCGATGGGCGGGATGGTCGCGCAGACGCTGGCGATCGAGTACCCGTCGCGGGTGCGGTCGCTGACGTCGATCATGTCGACCACCGGCAACCGGTTCGTCGGAAGGCCGAGCGCCAAGGCGATGGCGACGCTGCTTTCGGCGCCTCCGCGCGGTCGCGAGGAGTACGTCGATTCCCTGGTGCGCACGTTCCGCGTCATCGGCTCGCCGGGTTATCCCTTCGACGAGGCCCGGATGCGTGAGCGCGCGGAACGGTCCTTCGACCGCGGCGTGAATCCCGGCGGCACCGCCCGCCAGCTGGCGGCGATCATGTCGAGCCGGGACCGTTTCCGCGCGCTGCGGAAACTCCAGGTGCCCGCCCTCGTCGTGCACGGTGCGAAGGATCCGCTCGTGCACGTCTCCGGCGGCCGGGCGACGGCCCGCGCGCTGCGGGAGTCCGAATTGGACGTCGTCCCCGGGATGGGGCACGACCTCCCGCGCGCGATCTGGCCGCGGCTGACCCGCGGTCTGGTGCGGACGGCCGACCGCGCCGAGGTCACCCGGCCAGCGTGATCGAGCCCAGATGCGAGAAATGCGCCGCCACCCGTGAACCCGGGCGCACGTCGACGGCGTCGGTCATCCCGCCGGTGAGCACGATCCAGCCCGGTTCCAGCGCGAGCCCGCGCGCGCCGAGAGCGTTCGCCGCCATGGCCAGCGCTTCCGCCGGATGTCCCTGCACGGCCGCCCCGGTGGCGGTGTCGACGATGGCGCCGTCGACCTCCAGCAGCGCGGCTTCCAGCGAGAGGTCCAGCGAGGACGGCTCGACGCCCACCGGACCGAGCGTGAAGTACGCCGAAGAACCGTTGTCCGCCACGACGTCCGGCAGCGCGAAGCGGTAGTCGCGGTACCGGCTGTCGATGATCTCGACGCCGCCATGGACCCGCTCGACCGCCGCCAGCGCGGTCGCCGACGTCACGCCGGGCCCCGAAAGCCGTTGTCCCAGCACGAAAACCAGCTCGGGCTCGGCACGCGGGTGGATCAAGGAGGGAACCGGGACGCCGGCGGGAAGCACCATCGCGTCGGTCAGCCACGCGAGCAACGGCGAGTCGATGCCCATGCGCTGTTGCTTCGCACGGGACGTCAGGCCCAGCTTGACGCCGATCAGCGTCTCGCCGCGCTCCTGCCGGATCCGGAGCGCCTCGTCCTGGATCGCGTACGCGGTTTCGACGTCCAAAGCGGGCCACGCGTCGGTCAGCGGATCGCGTTCTTCGCCGGACAGCAGCGCTTCGGCCGCCTCCCGCACATCGAGGCTCACGGTCGCTCCTCCCCGGAGAACTTCGCGGTGACACTGCCGAGTCCTGCCATCGTCGCGACGACGGTGTCGCCGGGGCTCACCGGGATAGCGCGCGTCATCGAACCCGGCAGCACGACGTGCCCCGGTTCGAGCGCGACCCCGAGCGGCCCGACCGTGTTCGCGAGCCACACCAGCGCGTTCACCGGCGAACCCAGCACCGCGCCACCGGCGCCGGTCGCCGCGATCTCACCGTTCTGGTGCAGGACACAGCCCACCAGCCGCAGGTCGACGTCGCCGATCGCGGTCGGCCTGCTGCCGAGGACGACACCGCCCGAGGACGCGTTGTCCGCGATGGTGTCGACGATGCTGATCTTCCAGTCCCGGATGCGGGAATCGACGATCTCCAGCGCCGGGACGACGAAGTCCACCGCCCGCAGCGCGTCCGCCACCGTGACCCCGGGGCCGCGCAGCCGCGAGCCGAGCACGAACCCGATCTCCGGCTCGATCTTCGGCTGCAGGAAGTCGCCGATCGGGATCGGCTGGTGTTCGAGATGGAACATCGAAGCGGTCAGGTGGCCGTAGTCGGGCTGGTCGACCCCCATCTGCCGCTGCATGGCGGCGGACGCGAGGCCGACCTTGTGCCCGCGCACCTCGTCGCCGCGTTCGGCCCAATGGCGGACGAGCCGCTGCTGGACGCGGTACGCGTCCTCCAGCGTCGCGGCGGGATAGGTCTCGATGAGGGGCGCGATCGGCTTTCCGGTCTCGTACGCGCTGAGCAGCGCGGCCGCGGCCTCCTGCAGCGTGCTGGCGTCCATGGGCTCCTTCCGACAGCCGAACTCTGCCCCGTCACCCTGGCCCGCACAAGACGCCCGTTCCACTGGCCGGTACGACCAGATTAGGCCGAAAGGGTCTCGCACCACCCCGATCTTCACCTAGCCTGCTTCCCATGTCCGATTGGACGCTCTCACGGGCGAAGACCAGGATCGACCGTCGCGAGGAGCTCGACGAGCTCACCGCGCGCATCCGGTACGAGGTACGGGTGCACCTCAACGAACCCGCCGCGCACGGCGCCTACGACGAGCTGACCGACATCTTCGCCATCGGGCACGCGGAGTGTTCGGCGCTGCTCAAGCACCGCCGGGTCCTGCCGTTGTGGGAGCGGCTGCTGCTCACTCGCTACAGCCGCCGCATGTACGGCAAGGCGATCTCGGCGACCGTCGGCGACCTTCCCGCCGACGCCGGGCCTGCGCCCGCGGCCGCGTTCGGCCCGGAAATCGCCTCCCTCACCCCGGATTCCGGCGACACCGGCGCGAAGTTCGACCTGCAGGGCCGCGGCCTGGTCAACGTCTTCCGGATCGCCGCCGGGCGGCACGGCGAGGGCTGGCCCGACCGCCACGACGTCGCGACGACGTCCGCGCGCAGCGTCCTGACCTGTTCCGCGGTCTTCCTGCGGCGCCGCGCCTGGCACGTCGTCTGGCCGGTGTACCGGGTCCGCGGCCTGCGCCTGTGGAAGCTCTAGGAATTCCCCGGGCCCCGGCGCGGTTGACTCCGATATGACCGATCGCGCCACCGAGATCCTCGCCGGATCGAAGACGATCGCCGTCGTGGGGCTGAGCCGTGATCCGGCCAAGACCTCGCACGGTGTCGCCGCCGCACTGCGGGAACACGGCTTCCGGATCATCCCCGTCCACCCTTCGGCCGACGAGTTGCTGGGCGAGAAGGTCTACCGCTCGCTCACCGACATCCCGGAGCCCGTCGACCTCGTCGACGTCTTCCGCCCGTCCGAGGACACCCCGCCGATCGCCGAACAGGCCGTCGCGATCGGCGCGAAGGCGCTCTGGCTGCAACAGGGCATCGTCTCCGCCGAGTCCCGCCGGATCGCCGAGGAAGGCGGTCTGGACTACGTCGAAGACCGCTGCACGGCGGTCGTCCGAGCGGTCGGAAACCTCTCGGTGCGTTAGAAACGGACATCGAGCAGAACCCTCGCCGCGATTTTCCGGCGAGGGTTCTTTCATATCCGTGAACAGAAAAATGACCCCTGAAGTCATACGCCGAATCGGAACCGCCGAAAGGATTGGTCCAAACCGGTGATCTTGACCGGAAGCCTCCGAGCTGGGAAAACTTGTCCGGTCGACAGTTTGTTAAGAAACCTTCCCAAGGGTCGGCGGAGCTGTTAACGTCCGAATCCGCTTAACGGAAACAGGTGCCGGTCATCGGTACCCCGGTCCAACGGAGGGCGAAGTGGGCACACCACGCGGCCTGGATTCCAGTGGCACTCTCGAGCGCGGACTAGCGGTTCTCGAGCACGTCGGCCAGAACCAGGAGATTTCCACCAACGCGATCGCCAGGCAACTGGGTCTCTCCCGGAGCGCCGCGTACCGCATCGTCGGCACCCTCAAGAACCTCGAATACCTCGAAGCCGATCGCGCCACCGGCCGCGTGCGGCTCGGCATCCGGCTGGTCGAGCTCGGCGCCCGCGCGATGGCGGCGACCGATCTCCACCGCTGTGCGCCGCGCTATCTCGCGTCGCTCGCCGAGCGGAGTGGCGAGACGACGTATCTCGCGGTCCCCGACAACGACACGATGGTCTACGTCGCCACCGAACGCAGCGCCAACGCCGTCACCCTGGCCTGTCGCCTCGGCACCCGGCGCCCGCAGCACGCGACGTCGCTGGGCAAGGCGTGGCTGGCGGCCCTGCCCGAACAGGACCGCGTCGAACGCATCCGCCGGATGAAACTCGACAGCCTCACCCTCAAGACGATCAACGATCCGGCCCGGCTGCTCGACGACCTGGCCAGGACGAGCCGCCGCGGCTGGGCCGTGGACGACGTCGAGAACGAACCGGACGTCGGCTGCGTGGCCGCCGCCGTCCGCGACCACACCGGACGGCCGATCGCCGCGATCAGCATCGCGGGCCCCGCCGGACGCGTGCTCCGCCGCACCGACGAACTGGGCGCGACGGTGGCCGGGACCGCCGCCGCGCTTTCCCTCCGCCTGGGTTACGTCCGCGCGCAAAGGGGCTGAAGTGGGCTGGATCCAGGACTACCAGCCGGCGGGCGGCCTGTGGCTGTCCGCGGCGCTGGCGGCGCTGCCGATCATCGTGCTCTTGGTGGCGCTGGGCGTCCTGCGCCGGTCGGCGCACCTCTCGGCCGCGCTGGCGCTGATCACCGCGCTGCTGGTCGCGGTACTCCTGTACCGCATGCCCGCCGGCCTCGCCTTCGACTCCGCGGCCATGGGCCTGGTTTTCGGGGTGTGGTCGGTGGCCTGGATCGCGTTCCACGCCGTGTACTTCCACAATGTCACCGTCGCGACCGGACGGTTCGACAGCATCAAGGCGGTCCTCGCCGGCTTCAGCGAGGACCGCCGCCTCCAGGCGCTGCTGATCGCGTTCGGGTTCGGCGCGCTGCTGGAAGGGATCGCGGGCGGCGGCTCGCCGATCGCGATCACCGCGGCGATGATGGCCGCGCTCGGTTTCCCGCCGGTGAAGGCGGTCGTGCTGGCGTTGCTGGCGAACACCGCGCCGGTCGCGTTCGGCGGCCTCGGCAACCCGCTGATCGTGCTGGGCAGGCTGACCGCGCCGATCCTCGGCATGCAACAGGACCAGGCGACGGATCTGTTCTCGTCGATGGTCGGCCGCCAGCTCCCGGTGCTGGCGCTGATCGTCCCCGGATTCCTGATCGTCGTCCTCGCGGGCTGGAAACGGATGATCGAGGTCTGGCCCGCGGTCCTGACCGCCGGGCTGGCGTTCGCGGTCATGCAGTTCGTCACCTCGAACTTCATCAGCCCGAGCCTCGTCGACGTCGTCGCCGCGCTCGCCGCGATGGCCGCGTTGTGGATCCTGACGCGGTTCTGGCAGCCGTCGACGGTTTGGCGTTTCGACGGCGAAGAACCGGTCCGAGCCGGAGCGAGTCTCGGCGCGGCGAAGGCCGGACGTGGCGCGCTGTACGCGTGGGCGCCGTACATCGTCCTGATCGCGGCGATCTTCCTATCCCGCGTCGGCACGATCTTCAAGAACCTGCCGGACTGGCTGGACCTCACGAAACTGCTGCACAAGGCCGACTGGGTGTTCGCGTGGCCGGGGCTGCACAAGGAGGTCGTCCAGCACGCGCCGATCACGCCCAAGGACACGCCTTACGCGGCGACGCTGACCGTCGATTTCCTCTACTCGCCGGGAACCGTGGCCCTGATCGCGGCGGTCGTGGCGGGTTTCGCGATGGGCGCGAAACCCCGGCTGCTGCTCGCGACCTACCGCCGGACCCTGCACCAGATGCGGTGGGCACTGGCGACGATCTTCATGATCCTCGCGATCGCGTTCGTCATGAACTACTCGGGCGCGACGCAGACCCTCGGTCTCGCGCTCGCGACCACCGGCTTGCTGTTCCCGCTGTTCTCCGCCTACATCGGCTGGCTCGGCGTCTTCCTCACCGGCTCGGACGCGTCGACGAACAGCCTCTTCGGGCCGATGCAGGTGATCTCGGCGCAGCAACTGCACGTCGACCCGATCCTCGCCGGCGCCACGAACACCTCCGGCGGCGTGATGGGCAAGATGATCTCGCCGCAGAACCTGTCCATCGGCGCCACCGCGATCGGGCAGTCCGGGCAGGAAGGCGCGCTGCTGCGCCAGACCTTCCTGTGGTCGGTCGTGCTGACCGCCGTGGTCGGCGTGATCTCGCTGCTTCAGGCGACCGTGCTGAGCTTCATGATTCCAGGCCCGTGAGCCGGATCAGACCCGCTTCGGTCGGCCGGAAACCGCAGGCGTCGAAGTAGAAGGACCGCAGTTCCGGCACGAAGTCGACGTGCAGCCATTCGCAGCCCGCCGCCCGCACGTGGGCCACGGCCAGGGAGACGACGGCCGTCGCGATCCCCCGGCGCTGATGGGTCCCGCGCGTCTTCGTGTCGAGCAGGAACGCGTGGTCCCCGCCGTCCCAGGCGACGTTCACGAAACCGACGAGCGTCGCGGCGGTGTCGCGCGCGGTGACCCAGCCGAGGCTGTGCCGCCGGATGCCGCTCCACCAGCCGGGCACGGGTTGCCCGCCGTGCGAACGGACCAGATCGGACATCTCGTCGTCGGTGACCGGGTCACGCCAGCGATAGGAGAAGTCGGTCATTCGGCCAGCTTCCCCGAAGTGATCATTCCACGTCAATCAGGAGCAGATCTCCGAGAATGTCCACAATGGTCATCCGATCTTAACCGGCGACTGCTCTGGATGGATGAACACCTGGTTCGTTCACCGGAATGCGAACTACCGTTGTCCCCATGCCCATGACGCTGATCAAAGGAACTTTCCAGCTTGTCGGAGCCTCGCCGGACGGTGATTCGGTTCGGTTCTATCCCGAAGATCCCCAGGCGACCAAGAAGGCGGGCCTGAAGGTACGGCTCAATTCTCGGGGCGGGATGCAGTTGCGGCTCGACGCCATCGACGCGCTCGAAACGCACTACCAGGCCAGGGGAACCGGCGGGATGTGGCATCAGCCCGCGGAATTCGCCGACGCCGCCGCGGCGAACCTGCTGAAGGTCCTCGGGTTCAAAACAGTCGAACGGGACGACCGGGGAACGGTCACTTCGTCGACCCCGATCAAGGTACCGGGTCACATACTGACGCGATTCGCCGACAAATACGGACGAGCGGTGGCGTTCGCCTTTCCCGGGCAACGACCGGGAAGGTCGGCGGACCTTTCCCAGGTCCATCTCGACGTCAAAACGCTGAAGAACTCGGTGAACTACCGGCAGATCGCGGACGGACTCGTCTATCCGACGTTTTATTCACTGCTTTACCCCGATCTCCGTGACGCCTTGGCCGAAGCCGCGGTTCAAGCGCGCCAGGACGGGCTCGGGCTGTGGCCGCACGACGTCACGAACTCCGGGTTCAAGCTCTCGTCCCGGCGGCAGCTCGCCGACGAACTGGTGATCCTGCCGAAACTGTTCCGCAGGCTCGTCGACTACCTCGCGCTCGACGAAACCGGCGGGGTGTCGCTGACCGGTTTCCCCGACTTCCTCGATTCCCGCAACGACCGCCTGTTCACCGTCCCGGACGGGCACGCCACGGAATTCGAAACGCTGGTGAGCGTGAAGCGGCAGACCGTGAGCCTGACGGTCGAACCGGAGCGGATCGTCTTCATCGAGGCCTGACCCTGGCCCCGATGTGGGCAAAAAGACCGTACCTCCCTCCCCTTCGGCCGTGCTCATCTGAAAGGTGGGAGAGGGAGCCGATGCAAGGACACGGTTCGCGGCGGTCGGAGGAGGCCGGCGGGCGGATGGAGACTGGTTCGAAGATCGTCGACGCCGTCCGCGTCTTGGTCGTGCGCTATTGCCGGGCGCGGATCGGACGGCGTTCGGGAAGTTATGACGCGGCCGACGCGGTCGCGAAGAACAGCTGTCGCGAGATCCTCGCGGGCGCGGCCCGGGCGCCCGCGCTGCTCGCGTTCGCCTACGACGTCACACGTGGTCTGGTCGACGACTTCCACCGGACCGCCGCCGAACTGCCGAACCCGCTTTCGGGGCTGCCGGGGCAGCAGCGCGAGATCATGGTGCTGCGGTCGCTCGTCGGGCTTTCCGCCGACGACACCGCGCTCGCGCTCGGTTGCTCCGTGCAGGCCGTCCGGCTGGGACAGCACCGGGCCCTGACCGCCCTGCGCCCCGCCCCCGCCTGACGCCCCACCGGCCTCGACCGTCGCGTTTCGTCAGGGGGTGCACTCCTTCGCGCGGTTCAGCAGAAGGGTGCGCTCCCGGTCGTTCCCGGTCATCCCGGCCGCGCGCTCGAACTCGGCGCGGGCCTCGTCGAGACGGCCGAGCTTCGCCAGGAAGTCGCCCCGCACGCTCGGCAGCAGGTGATACGACTTCAGCGCGGGCTCGGACGTCAGCTTGTCGACGACCTCCAGCCCCGCCTCCGGCCCGACGGCCATCGACAGCGCCACCGCGCGGTTCAGTTCGATCACCGGCGACGGGTTCAGCTTCCCGAGCCCCTCGTACAGCACGGCGATGCGCGCCCAGTCGGTCTCCTCGCCCGTCCGTGCCCGCGCGTGGCAGGCGGCGATGGCGGCCTGCGCCGCGTAGACGCCGAAAGCGCCGCCGGTCAGCGACTCGGCGAGTTCCAGGGCGGCGAGGCCGCGGCCGATCAGGAGCCGGTTCCATTTGCTCCGGTCCTGGTCCATCAGCAGCACGGGTTCGCCGGTCGGCCCGACGCGCGCGGCGGACCGCGACGCCTGGATCTCCATCAGCGCGACGAGCCCGTGCACCTCGGGTTCCTTCGGCATGAGCCCGGCCAGGATCCGGCCGAGCCGCAGCGCCTCCTCGCACAACGCCGGGCGCATCCAGTCCTCGCCCGCCGTCGCCGAATACCCTTCGTTGAAGATCAGGTAGATGACTTCGAGCACCGAAGAGAGGCGCGCGACCCTGTCCTCGCCCTCCGGCACCTCGAACGGCACCTTGGCGTCGCCGAGCGTCTTCTTCGCCCGGACGATCCGCTGCGCGATGGCGGTTTCCTTGGCGAGGAACGCCCGCGCGATCTCGTGCGTCTGCAGCCCGCCGATCATCTTCAGCGTCAGCGCCACCCTGGCCTCGGTCGAGAGCACCGGGTGGCAGGCGGTGAACACCAGCCTCAGCAGATCGTCCTCGATGTGGTCGTCGAGGCCCGCGGTGAAGTCGGGGTCTTCCTCTGTCTCCTGGTCGCGGCCGATCTCGCCGAGCTTCTTCTCGTACCGCTCGTTGCGCCGGAAGGTGTCGACCGCCCGGCGTTTGGCCGTGGTCATGAGCCAGGCGCCCGGATTCCTCGGGACGCCCGACTCAGGCCACTGTTCGAGCGCGGCGACCAGCGCGTCCTGCGCCAGCTCCTCCGCGAGGCCGACGTCGCGCGTCATCCGCGCGAGGCCGGCGATGAGGCGGGCCGATTCGATCCGCCACACCGCGTCGATCGCCGAACGGGGGTCTGCTGTAGCCGTCACGCCGACCAATCAACATCGTCGGCGCGACGATGGCAACTACTGGTTCGCCTCGGCCTGCTCCCGCAGCTTCTTCTCGTGCTCGACGATCTCCGGGGTGGCGTTGTCGAAGTCCTCCAGCTCGGCGATCTGGCGGATCTCGATCTCACCCTCGCGGAACGGCGCGCGCTTCATCCATTCGACGACCTCGGCCCGGTCCTTGACCTGCAGGATCCAGAAACCCGCGATGAGCTCCTTGCTTTCGGCGAAGGGCCCGTCGACGACCCTGGCCTCGGTGTCGCCGGAGTACTGGATGCGGAAACCCTGGGCGCTGGGCAGCAGTCCTTCACCCGCGAGCATGACGCCGGCCTTCACCAGCTCCTCGTTGAACTTCCCCATCTCCTGAAGCTCCTCGGCGCTCGGCTGCGCACCGGCCACGTCGGTCTTCTCGTCGCTCTTCACGATCACCATGAACCGCATCCCAAGTCTCCGTTCCCGGCGGGGCTCGTCCCTGCCACATCTACGCGTCGAACGGGCTCCCCCGCTTTCGACACGGTCCCAGAAGTTTTTTCCGCGGATATTCGAGCAGGCGGAAAACCGCAGGTCAACCACCCATGCGAGAATCCTCGACCGTGTCCGCTCTCCCTGAAACCCTCCGCTCCGCCCTCGACGAAGAGCTGGGCAGGTACCCGCAGAACAGGCTGACCCAGTCCGTCGAGCGGCTCAGCACGCGCTACCGCGAGAACGCCCCCGCGAGCGCGCCCATCCTCTCCTCCGAAGCCGACATCGCGGCGTACGCGGGCTACCGAATGCCTGCCACCTACGCGGCCGTACACGCTGTTCTCGCCGAAGCGGCCCTCCGCACGCCCGGGTTCGCTCCGCGCACGCAGATCGACATCGGCGGCGGGACCGGGGCCGCGATCTGGGCGGCGGCCGACGTGTGGCCGTCGCTGGAGGAGAGCACCGTCGTCGAGCAGGTCGCGGGCGCGATCGCGCTGGGTCGGCGGCTCGCGGACAGCGCCGGCGACCGGGCCGTCCGCGGCTCGACCTGGCGGCGCGGCCTGATCGACCCGGCCGCCCCGGCACCCGACGCCGATCTGGTGACCCTCTCCTATGTCCTCGGCGAACTGCCCGAGGCCCGCCGGGCCGACGTCGTCCACTGGCTGTCGGCGAAGGCGGGGATGCTGGTGCTGATCGAACCCGGCACCCCCGCGGGTTACGAACGGATCGTCGAAGCGCGGGATCAGCTCGTCGGGCTCGGCCTCTCCCTGGTCGCGCCCTGCCCGCACGAAGACGCCTGCCCGATCCCGCGCGGCAAGGACTGGTGCCATTTCTCCGCCCGGCTCCCGCGCACCGGGCTGCATCGCCAGCTCAAATCCGGGACGCTCGGCTTCGAGGACGAGAAGTTCTCCTACGTCGTCGCCTCGCGCACGGCGCCGGAGCGGGCCGAGAGCCGGATCCTGCGGCATCCGGCCAAACGCAAGGGCATGGTCAGCCTGGCCCTGTGCGCCGAAAGCGGGCTCACCGAAACGATCGTCACCAAACGGCACGGCACGGCCTACCGCACGGCCCGTGACGCCGAATGGGGCGACGGCTGGCCCGGCTAGTCCACAGTGGACTGGCGGGCTCGCCGCGCGAGGTTGCCGATGACGGTGAGCAACGCGCCGAGCGCCGGATTGTCGTTGCCCCGCCGCCACATCAGTTCCAGTTCCACCGGACGGCTCTCGACACCGTCCACCGGACGGAGCACGACACCCTCGAACCGCAGCGCGGCGGCCGCGGCCGGCACCAGCGCGACACCGAGGTCCGCCTTGACCAACGCGAGAACGGTATGCGCCTGACTGGCGTACTGCGTGTAGTCCGGCACCACCCGGGCCGTGCGGAAAAGCGCCACCAGCACGTCGTGGAAATAGCGGCACTCCGACGGCGAGTACATGATGAACGGCTCGCCGTCGAAGTCGCGGACGTCGGGATTCTTCTTGCGTCGCGCCAAAGGATGCGCCGACGGCAACGCCGCCAGCAGCGGTTCCCGCCACAGCGGCAGGGTCACGATGTCGCCGCCGATCACCGGCGGCCGGACCATGCCGAGGTCGACCCCGCCCGCCAGCAGCGCTTCCACCTGCGCCGCGGTCACCATTTCCCGCAGCACCAGATCGATTCCGGGCACCTCGGCGTTCGCCGCGGCGAGGACGCGTTCGAGGTACGAATACGCCGCGGTGGCGGTGAAACCGAGCGTCACGGCCCCGACCTCGCCCTTCTTCGCCCGGCGGACATACAGCGTCGCTTCTTGCGCCGAACGCAGTATTTTCCTTGCCTCGGTGAGAAAAACCCGTCCGGCGGGTGTCAGCCGGACCGTGCGGTGCGTACGGTCGAAAAGCTCGACGCCCAGTTCACGCTCCAGCAACTGGATCCTCCTGCTCAACGGAGGCTGCGTCATCGAGAGCCGTTCCGCCGCCCGGCCGTAGTGCAGTTCCTCGGCCACCGCGACGAAACTCACCAGCTGTTCCAGGGAGAACACCCAACCAGTTTAGGTATGGCCGGAAGCCGGACAAGCGCCGAATCGGTATCGTTCAGCCCGGGATTTCCCTTGTCCGGTCCATGATTCCGGTCGCCACCGCGAGAATTTCGAGATTATCGCCGGACGGCGGTGCGGACCCCGGGCAGCCGGGTCCCGTCACAGCTCGGACCGGAACGTGACGCGCCGCAGCACCACGTCTTCGGCGGCGGCGAGGGCGACCGCCGCTTCCGCGCGGGTAAGGGCTTCCGCCTGGCCCTCACTCGAAGGAAGCCCGGCGGGTTCGCGGTAGCAGTCGACGACGCCCATTTTGATCGCACCGGCCTGGATCGGCACGGCGATGATCGATTTCACGCCCCTGTCGATCGCTTCGGGCACGAAAACGGGCCGTCGCCGGGCCGCTTCCGAACCGGTCACGTCGGTGATGACGTCCCCGCACAGGACGCGGGCGTGCTCCACGCTCACCACCGAACCGGTTTCCGAAGCGAGGAAGCGCGGTTTCTCCCAGACACGGGTGGCGCGATCGGACCGTCTTCAGCACCAATGCGGTAGCCCGAAGAGCGGAACCATGATCGTCGTAATGGCCCAGGCGGGCGCCGATCCACCGTTCAGCCGGTTCCGGGTCCCGTTCCGCGCTTAGGGTGGAACCACGTCCGCTTGTCCTGGCCCTCGGCAACGGCGCTCGTCGGCGAGCTCTGGAGGGGCCATGTGCGTTCGCATTCTCGAAACCCGTGCCAAGCGGGAGATTCCGCTTTTCCGGCTGCTGCTGGTCCGGATTCACGACTGCTGGTCGGTGTTCAGCTGAAGACGTCCTGGCGCTGAGCGCAGGCCCGCAGCCTGCTGATCGCCCGGTGTTTGGTCACCCGGACGCGGGACGACGTCGTGCCGAGCGCCGCCGCCGTCTCGTTCGACGTCAGCTCGCCGATCACCCGCATTCCCAGCACTTCCCGGTGGGACACCGGCAACATCCGCAGCAGCCTGCCGAGCCGGACCCCGAGGTCGGTCCGCAGCGCGCGCTGCTCCGGTTCCTCCGCGGCCACCGCCGGGCGCTCGGGGAGCTCCCCGGTCAGCACCTGCTTGCTCCGCGCCGCCTTGCGGTAGACGTCGGCGACCTTGTTCGCCGCGATGGCGCGCATGAGGAACAGGAAGGACCCGCCGCGCAGGCCGTAGCCGGAAACCGCGACGAACACCGCGAGGCAGATCTCCTGCGCGACGTCCGCCGGTTCGAGATAGGTCAGGTCGCGGCCGCCCAGCCGGGCTTCGGCGTACTGCCACGCCCAGGGCACGAGAGCGGCCATGAGGTCGTCCATGCCGTGCGGCGCGCCGTCCGCCGCCGCCTTGGCCAATTCGTCCCAGCAGGCAGGCGAAATCCACGTTTCACCGCCACCGGTTCTGCGCACCGGAAACTCGTCGCCGTCCATCGCCCCGCTCCCCACGGATGAAAACCCGGCCGCCGAGGTCCAGGACGGAACGAGGACCACGGTAGTCGAGACATCCGGCCACCTCAATCGACGAAGGTCCGCCACAAAGTGTCTTTAGGGGCAAGAAACCGGACAGATTCCCACCGGTGGTCTGGACACGTTGCCGACCGGGACGTAACTTCCCGTGCTGAGACCCCTCGCCAAGGTCAACGCCCAGGCCGGGAACGCGCCCCCGGCCGACATCCGCAAGCACCGCCGCGGCGCGTTCGCGTTCCGCGGCGGGATTCCGCCGAGGAGTGAACTGTGCGCATCCGTAAGAAAATCCGGCGCGTCCTGACCGCGTTGGCGGTCACTCTCCCCCTGGTCACCGGAGTTTCGGCGCTTTCGGCGCCCACCGCGGCCGCCGCCGGTCCCGATCCGCTGCCGCTGACCGTCACCAACAATTCGAACCGCTCCGACGCGGTCTACCTCTACGTGCTGGGCACGAACCTCAACACCGGCAAGCTCGGCTACGTCAACGCGGGCGGCGCCTTCACCCCATGGCCGCCCGGCGCGAACCCGCCGAGCCCCGCGCCGGACGTCGCGATCGGGGGCCCCGGCAACGGCGGTTCGACCACGCTGAAGATCCCTCGGATGCTTTCGGGCCGCGTCTACATGTCGTTCGGGCAGAAGATCAAGTTCTTCCTGACCCCGGACGGTCTGGTGCAGCCGGCGCCGTGGGCCGACGGCGATCCGAACCGGAACATCCTGTTCGACTGGAGCGAATTCACCTACGACAACGGCGGGCTGTTCATCAACAGCTCGCAGGTGGACATGTTCAGCGTGCCGCACGCCGTCGGGCTGACGAACGGAGCCGGCCAGAACAAGGAGGCGGGACGCCTCAAGCCGGGCGGCCGCGCGAACATCTTCAACGGCGTCAAAGGCCAGTCCGGCTTCGGGAACCTGGTGTACAACGACCTCCGGGTCCTCGCGCCGGGCAAGGGGCTCGACACCGGCAAGTTCAGCGGGAGCTACCTCGACGGCTACGTCACCAGCGCCTGGAACACCTACAAGTCGACGCCGTTGACCGTGGTCCCGTTCGAGGCCGACCCCGGCAAGAAGTTCACCGGCAAGACCGGCGGGGACGACGTCATGCGGTTCACGAACACCTCGGGCGCCGAGGTGGCGTCGTTCGGCAAGCCGAGCACCCGCGACGTCTTCAACTGCGACGGGCGGCTGCAGGCGCCGAACGACCAGGTCGTCGGCCCGATCGCGCGGACGCTGTGCGCGGCGCTGCACCGGTCGACCCTCGGTTCCCTGCACACTCAGCCGACCTATGACGCGGGCCCGTTCTACAAGGGGACCGTGACCGACCACTACTCGCGGATCGTGCACGAGCAGATGGTCGACGGGAAGGCGTACGGATTCGCGTTCGACGACGTCGGGCACTTCGAGTCGCTGGTGCACGACGGGGACCCGCGGACCGCGAAGATCACCCTGACGGCCTTCTAGCCCCGTTGTCCTCTAGCGCGCCCCGCTTCCGATCCGCCAGGCCGACATCCCGAGCCCACTCGGCTCCAGGGAGAACGCGGGCGGCTCGGGAGTGCGGGCGCGTTCCAGTTCCTCAGGCGTGTACCGCGCGCAGTTCCGGTGCCATTCCAGGATTCCCGCCATCCAGTCCTTCAGGTGCCCGGCGTAGCTCGTCACCACCGCGCGGACCTCGTCGTCGAGCCCGAGGTCGTCGCACATTCGCGGCAGGTCCTCGTCGGCGAGCTGCTCGAACTGGTCCATCCGTGCGTTCATCAGCCGGGCGGCGATGTCGCGGGCCTCGTCCCGGCCGACAGTGAGGAACCGCTCGACGACATGCACGAGGTTGTGCACCTCGCCCTCGTACTCGATCTCCTTTTGGTACGAGAACAGGTCGTTGGTGAAGGTCGCGTAGTCCTGCGCCGCGGTGTCGAGCTCGGACAGCACGCGGTTCTGGTGGAGTTCCGGCGGCACGACGTCGCCGATTTCGAGGAGGGCCAGGCTCTTCGTGAGGTCCGAGCCGAACGTCCGTCGTCGCATCTCCACGTAGTCGACCGGGTCGGGGATACGGTTCTGCGCCCGGTTCGCCACCTCCCAGACCCAGCTCGCGGTCATGCTCTCGATCGCCCGCCGGAACCCCGCCCGCGCGTAAGGCGTGAGCGGTCCGGTGGTGCGATTCCAGAGATCGGCGAGACCTCGTTCGAACGGATTCGCCGTCTTCGGCACCGGCTCGCCGTTCAGCGGCATGAAGAGGGAAAGCCTGTCGCTGCACAGCTTCGCGGCCACCGGATCCCGTTTCAGGCCGAACGTCAGCGGGAAGTAGTCGTCGCCGTAAGTGCCCCAGGTGAGCCAGTCGGTCGACAACTTCAGCCGTTCGAGGTCCGCGTCCGGGTCGATCATCGCGGCGCAGTGCGCCAGGTCGATGCCGCGGAACCGGCGTTCGTCCCAGATCCCCTCCTCGAACATCCCCCTCTCCCGCGCCCATCCCGGCGCGTACTCGCGCGCGGCGGCGAGGTGGGGGCTGGTGCGGACGGGGTACGGCATCCGGAATTCCGGCAGCGGCAGCGGCCCCACCTTCGCGAACGGCGCGGGCGCCTGCTGCCGGATCCGCCTGCCAAGGCCCAGCCGGTTCGGCGAACGGTCGCCGTCCGTGCTCTCCTTCATGTACCGGCTCGACCGCCGGTGCCATTCGTGGCCGCCGGACTGCCAGTCCTGCAGGCCCTTGACGTACAGGCCGACCCCGACCTGCTCGGCCAGCGAGACGTCGTATTCGGCCAGCAGCGCGGGAACCTCGACGAGCGCGGTGTTCTCGAACTGCTGCAACCGCGAGGTCAGCAGGTCGTTGGTGAGCTCGGCGGCGTCCTGTGTCGACCGGTCGAGGAACTTCTCGAAGACGAGGACGGCGTTGGAGTTCTCGCCCTCTTCGCACACTTCACGTTGGTAGGAAAAGAGATCGTTGCGAAGGTGGACGGCGTCGGCGAAGGTGTCGCGCAGCACCTCCATCGGCCGGGTCGCCGCGATCCTGTCCGGCACTTCGGCGCCGACGGCGTACTCGATCAGGTTCGCCGACCACGGCGCCCCGCCGACGCGACGGCGCATCTGGACGTACTCGATGGGGTTCGCGATCCGCCCGCGGTCGATGTTGTCCAGTTCCCAGAGCGATTCGACCATCAGATTGTGCGTGCTGGTGACGAACCGCCGTCGCCAGGATTCCGACATCGAAGGAATGGTCCGTGCCCAGAGATCCTTGAGCCCGGCTTCGGCGGGGTTCTCCGGTTCCGGGGCCGTTTCCCCCGGCCCGGTCATGAACCGTTCCAGCCGGTCGAGATAAGCCTTCGCGCCCTCGGTGTTCCGGGTGTATTTGAATTGCGCGAGGAAATCGTCGTCGAAGAAGAACACCCACACGTACCAATCCGTGACCAGATCGAGGGACGGCCCGTCACAGTCCGGATGGGTGTGCGCGCAGAGCAGCGCGTAGTCCATTTTCGCCAGCGCCTGCTCGGTCCAGACGACGTCACCGGACGGCGCGGGCGAACCGAGCATGCCCATCTCCCTGGCCCAGGCCATACTGTGCGCCCGCGCCGCTTCGAGGTGCGGATTCATCCTGGCCGGATGCGGCACATAGAACTCGGGCAAGGTGAAAGCCTGCATCTGCGATTGCCTCCCTGGCCGGCGTCGAATACGTCTCGACGTTTCCAGCCCGCCGCCGCGCGGGGCTACGGCCACCCGAGCGATTCGGCGTGCCAAAGGGTGAATCGGCCCCAGCGGGACGCCGGATCGATATACGGTGCGAGCAACGCGGTCAATACCGCGTCACCGTTCCCGTTCATTTCGTCCTCGGCGATCCGCCGGGCGACCCCGACCAGGAAATCTGCGGCCTGCACCCGCGGATCCGTCCGCGAATCCACGAATTTCAGCCCGGCCAGCCCCGGACTCGCTTCGATCCGGGCGAGCCGTTCCCCTTTGAGTGACGGCTGTTCGTCGTGGACGAGGAAGACCTGCTCCCCGCCCGCGCTCCAGTATTCGACGGCGCGGAGGATCGCGGGCACGAGAGGATCGAGGACCTTGGCTTCGCGCACCTCGGCGACCTTCGCCCGCAGTTCCCCGGAGTCCCCGGCCATCGCGAAGAAGGACCCCGCCGCCGGATCCCGGCGATTACGGGTCCGCAGCACGTCGTTGAACGCGGCCAGGATCGCGTCGTCCGGCGGGATCGCCGGGCCGACGAGCGCGCGGAGTTCGTTCGCCAGCAGCAGTTTCTTGTCCACGAGGTACACCCGCGCCCGCCCGTGGACCGGACCGCTCGGCCCGAGGAACCATTCGAGGACCCGCCGGTGCTTCGCGCGGAGGAGGTGGTTGGCCTTGTACTCGACCGCGGGCGAACGGATCCTGCGCCGCAGTTCCGCCAGGCAGCCCGCGGCCTCGTCGACGCTCAGCCGGACCCCCGCGTGCGCGAAAACGCCGGTCTGCCCGCCGATCAGTTTCTCGCCCTCGGACCCGGACTCGTCACAGGCGATCTCCAGGGGCACGGTGGTGATCGTGCCCGATCACGACGGCGCGGTCGACCCGGTTACGCGGGTTCGGGCAGCGGCTCGCCGGTCTCCAGCAGCGTCTTGAGGCTCGACAGAATCGACGGCCAGCCGCCCTTGACCATCTCCAGCGCGGTGCTGCCCTCGTCGAAACCGTCGTGGACGACGGTCAGCTTCACCGTGTCGCCGACGGGTTCGAGGTCGAACGTCACCTTCGACCTCGACTCGGCCTGCAGCTTCGCCGACACGTCGTCGTCGAGCCCGACGGACTTGCCGAACTCCGGGGTGAAGGTGTGCCACGTGTAGGACAGCCGCCGGTACGGGTCGGATTCCAGCACGACCTGCTCGGCGTCCTCCAGCCGCACGCCGAGCTGGTCCCAGGCCATCGTCGAACCGGGCTTCCAGTCCGAGGTGAACTCGCAGCCCCAGTACTGTTTGGTGAAGACCGGGTCGGTCAACGCCTTCCAGAGCCGTTCCGGTGTCGTCCTGATGTAGCTGGTGTAGACGAATTCGTCGCCACTCATGGGTTCCTGCTCCAATGCGCGTTTGAGATCGGCGAGCGCGCCGACCCGGCCCCGGTGGTACCGGTCGATCCAGCGCTCGGCGATCGCGTTGATCGGCTCCGCGTTCACGTAGTGCAACTTCTCGCGGCCACGCCGCACCGTGGTCACCAGATTGGCCGCCTCCAGCACGGCCAGATGCTTGCTGACCGACTGCCGCGCCATGTCCAGCCCCGCGCACAGCTCACGCAGGGTCTGCCCGTTGCGGGCGTTCAGGTCGTCGAGCAGTCCGCGGCGGCTGGCGTCGGCCAGCGCCTTGAACACCTCGTCCACGCCGACCTCCCTGATATGCAGCCTCCTGGCTGCTTCTCAGGTTAGGCAGCCTTCTGGCTGCCTGTCAAGACGGACGGCAGCCGGCAGACGACGCAAGCGCTGTCGTGGCCACGGCGCAGGAGGGTCTCGCGCGGTGCGCAGCCGTACAAGGTGCGGTAGGAGGCGGCGAACCGGCCGGGCTGGAAGAAGCCCCACCGGGCGGCGATGTCGCTGACCGTGCTGCCGGGTCCGGCCAGCACCAGATCCGCGTGGGCGTGCGCGAGACGGACCCGCCGCAGATAACCCGTCGGCGTGATCTCCAGGTGGCGGCGGAAAGCGGCCTGAACCGTGCGGACGCTGACGTTGATGGCCGCGGCGATGTCGGCCACGGTGAGGTCCTGGTGGGCGTTGCCGTCGATGAAGGCGACCGCACGGCGCACGGTGTCCGGGTGGATGTCGCGGTGATCCTCGGCGGTGAGGGCGACTGGAGCGATACCGAATGAGTTCCCGTCGCCTCGCTGGCGTCCGGCGGAACGTTCCGTGCCTTCGACGAGCCGCCGGCGAGTCCGTTCGATGAGTTGCTGTGTCTGTTTCAATCGTTCGACGGCGGTGAAGGATCTCTCCCGCGCCGCCGCGACCGCGCTCCGGACGGCGAGGTAGTGCTGAAACGCCTCCACGCCGCACTGTTCTGCCCGAGCGCGTGCTCGCCCGGCATCCACGAGCAACGCCCGTGCGGAGGTCGCCGTCACGGCGAGGCTGGTCGGCTCGACGCTCATGGCTGTATGAAGCGCCGCCGGATCCGCCGTGGCAATCCCACGTCCGGTTCGGCTTCGCTTTCCAGGGGGTGGTGCTTCGCATCCGGAGGGGTTCGGCGATCGGGCTCCGTGATGACGAGCTTCGTTCTCAGCGGCCGAAAACACGTTCGGGGCGAGTAGGATCGACCGGCGATCCGCGGGCCGATTTCGACCGGGAGGCGACGATGCCGGTGAACGACGCCCTCGACGAAGCGCCGGAGCGGTCCTCCATCTCGTCCGCGGTCGAGGAGGAGATCACCGAGTTCATGCGGCGGACGTTCGTCGGGACCCGCTCCCGGTTCGCCCGCGCGGGGGAGGACACCCGGTTCGCGGTGCGCAGCAGTCAGATTCCGGCCTTCGCGGGCGATCGCATCCGGAGCACCCTGGACTACACCCAGACCACCGACCCGTTCGGCTATTTGCTGTTCTTCGTGGTGAACGCGGGCCAGGTGGCGATCACCACGCCCGCCGAAGGAAGGATGGAGCTGACGAAGGGCGCCGTCGCCGCGTGCCCGGTCGGCGTCCCGGTCGGCTTCGCCATGCACGACATCAACCTCAGCGTGCTGCGGCTGCCGGTCCAGCGGCTCGATCAGATCGCCGAAGACGCCTTCGACATTCCTCCGGGGCAGCTGCACCTCGACGCCGTCCGGCCGGTGTCGGCGCCGATGCACCGTTACTGGCGGGCCCTCGTGCAGCTGGCCAACGGCGCGCTGATGGACGATCCGTCGCCGATGGCGTCGCCCCTGATCGCCGACGAGATGACCCGCTCCTTGGCGATCGCGGCACTGCACACGTTCCCCAACGCCACGATGACCCGGCTCTCCTCGCGCGGACCCGGCCGCGTCGCGTCGGCCGCGTTACGCCGGGCGGTGGCCTATATCGACGCCAACGCCGAACGCCCGATGAGGCTCTCGGAGATCGCGACCGCCGCCGGCACCGGGCCCCGCGCGCTGCAATACGCGTTCCGCACCCACTACGGCACCACACCCACGGCTTTCGTCCGCCGGGTGCGGCTCGAACGCGCTCGCCGTGCCCTGCAGACCGCCGACCCGACGCGGGGCGCGACCGTCAGGGCGATCGCCGCCCGCTGGGGTTTCGCCGAGCCGGACCGGTTCACCGCGGCCTACCGCGAAGCCTTCGGCGAGCTGCCCAGCCACACGCTGCGGTCCTGAAACCCCGCCGGCGGCGCGAGCCCGGTCGACGCTGTCACCTTTCCGGCCGCTCCCTCGTCGACGTGGTGACACGTTCGTCCCGAAGGAGTTCACATGCCGACCCCGTTGCGCGTCGCGATCACCGTGCAGACCCTGGCCGTCTTCCTCACCCCGATCACCGCCGGCCTCCTGCTGAGCGTGCCGAGCGGCCACGCGCTGCACAGCGCCACGGCCTACACGCTGTTCGTCGTGTCGATGCTGCACGTGCTCACCGCGGTCCTCGTATGGCGGCCGGGCGGCGGCTCGCCCAAGCCGATCCTGCCGGCGGCCGTGTTCCTCGGACTCACGCTGGCGCAGGTCTTCCTCGGGATCGCGCACGTGACGGTGGTCCACGTCCCGCTCGGTGTCCTGCTGTTCGGCTTCAGCCTCCTGCAGCTGAGCCGAATCCGTCCGGCGCGGGAGGCGGCCGTGGCGGTCAGCCGGTGAAGGACCAGACACACCGGTGGATCCCACTCAGAGTCCCCTCAAGGAGGCTTTCGCGGACTCTGCCTAAGCCCAGGCCGGAGTGCCTGCGGCTGCTCGTCGTCCGACGTGTTTGGCGAGAGCCGCCAGCGCCCAGACCTCGGCCGCGAGGGTCAGCGAACCGACGACGACGGAGGTCACCGATCCGGGCATCATGAACGCGGTGTGCGACACGAGAATCCCGCCGATGAGCCAGACGCGATGCCGGTCGCTCCAGGCCGCGGCCGTCCGCCAGCGCAGGACCAGCCAGCCGAACGGAACGGCGGTCATGGCCGCGAAGACCAGCCGCAGGGGTTGCGGCATCAGGTCGCCGAACAGCAGATCGGTCCCGAGCCCGAGCGGGAGCAGCGTGGTCAGGAACGCCATGGTCAGGTACAGCGACACGAACCCGACCACTCCCGGGCGCGGGACGGTGCGGGCCGCTTGACGGTGTTTCGTGGGACGGCGGCGGGGAACGACGGCGAGCGCGAGCAGCCAGAGCACGCCGATGAGAACGAGGAAGGTCACCGTCCAGCCCCAGGGCGTCCGGTATCCGGCGTCCAGGATCGGCGAAAGAAGGAAGCGGAGCCCGAAAACGCCCACGATCGCCAGCGCGCCGACGCCGACCAAGCCACGCTTGCCCAGATAGGGCCGTGCGCGTTGAGCTGGGAACAGGAGGTTCGCCAGGCCGATGGGTACGAGCACGCTGAGCACGACGTGCACGCCGATTTGCGACTCCCAGTACGTCCAGTTCACGCCGAGGGCTCGCAAGCCCCAGTCGGCGGCCCCATACATCCGAGGACTGGTCAGGGCCTGCAGGCCCAGCCCGTCCTCCGCGAGCTGGTAGGCCACCCCCAGCAGGACGAGGCTCGGCCAGCCGCCGCCGACACGCACGACGGCCTCGCGGATCAGGAGGACGCCCGCCCCGTACATCACCACGAGCAAGGGCAGGAGCAGCCAGGTCTCTGGCAGCGCGACCGCGGTGAACGTCAGTTCCGCGCACAGCGTGGTCAGCAGCGCGAGCGTCCACGGCGCACGATTCCGACGCCGTTTCTCGACTTGTGTCATCGGTCCGTTCTTCCTTTCTGTCGCGGCGAAAATCAGCGTGCGTTCAGGAGTTCTTCGAGCTTCGCGTTCTGTGCGCGGGCCATGTTCGCGGCCACCTGCTCGACGGCGGCCCGTTCCGCCGGGTCCTCCGGCATCGGCGGGGCCATGTCCGGATGCAGCCGCGAGCGTTCCAACCAGGCGCCGATATCCTTGTTGCCTGCCCAGCGCAGGTGTTCCGCGTTGCCGGAGAGCGCGAAGCGGAGCCAGTCCACGTCGGTCTGCGGGTTCGGTGTGACGGGGCAGAGCTCGTTCTTCACGGTGTCGTCGGGATGGGCCGTCTCCACGTGGGCGATGAGGGCGGCGCTGAACACCGGCTGGCACACCCGAACCGACTGCAGGGTGATGAGCCCGTCCTGGAAGATCGGGACGACGGGGAGTTTTTTCACGGCGTCCGCGGTGCAGTCCACGTGCACCACGCGCGGGCCGGTCGGTATCGTGCCGCCGTCGAGCTCGATGCTCGTGTCGTCGATGCGCTTCACCCGCCCGAGCCGGACGACGTCTTCGATCTTGCGCAGCTGTTCCAGTTCCGCCCGTGAGACGGTCGCGCACCGGAACATCGTCGGCCGCTCGTCCTGGGAGATCCTCAGGAGGGCGCCGGCCGCGACGAGCCGGTCGAAGAGGTCGGGGATGGATCCGGCGCCCATGATGGCTTCGTGTTTGGCCAGGTGGGCCTTCGCGATGTCTTCCGCCTGGCGAAGAGGGCGTGGCTGCACCGTGGCCCGGTCGATGAGCCACGGCGCGCGGGGCATGATCCAGGTCAGGTTCGCAGGGGCGACCCCCTGTTCCAGAAGCCAGAGGCAGGCGTCGATCCCGGTTTTGCCTGCCCCGACGACGACGTACCGGTCGCAGGGCTCGCGGAGGGCGGCCAGCTCGTTCGGCGCAACGACGGGGATGCCCGGGGCGACGGGGAACTCCGGCGGCCGCATGGCCGGTACCGTCACGCTCTGATAGGTGGTGTCCACGATCTTCCGTCGCACGATCACCTGGTATTCCTCGCCGGAGGTGGTCCGGCTGAAGCGTCCGGCGCCGTGGTATTCGGACATAGGGAAGTAGGAAACCCGCCCTGACGGCAGGAACGTCTGCCGCATGACCTGGTCGAAATAGCTGCGGATCTCGTCCGCGCCCGCCAGTTCGCCGAGCCCGGCGTTCCAGCCGGTCCGGTCGACCGAGTCGTCGCCCAGCGGGCGGGAGTTCACGCCGTACATGGAGGACGGCTGGTGCAGTCGCACGTAGGGGTAGGCGATGGTCCAGTGCCCGCCCGGCCGGTGGTAGCGGTCGACGATGGTCACGGTCGCCTGCGTTTCGCTCAGCAACGTGTCCACAAAGGCCATGGCCGTCGCGCCCGCGCCGATGACGAGGTAGTCGGTCTCGATTTCGTTCAGCATCAAGTATTCCTGTCTGATCGCCCGGTCGAAGCCGGAGTTCGGTTCGGTGGTGGCTCAGTGGCTGCTCGACGCGGCGGCCATCGCGGCGATGGCGACCTGCGTCCGGACGATGGCCTTGCGCACCGCGGGACTGATGGCCTGGCCCTGCGAGATCGACCCCATCCGCTCCCGGATCCGCTTGCGTTCGCCGGTGGGTACCGCTCGTTGCCACAGCTTCGCGGCGTGCAGCACACCGATCAGCGCGGCGGTGCGTTCGTCCGGGTCGTGTCCTTTGAGGACGGTCGCGGTCAGCCTGACACGGATACCGGTCGCGACGGAGGTCTCTTTCAGTGGATAGCGGTGCGCCGGGACCATGCCGAGCAGCCAGGTCCGCCTCCGGTGGAGCACGCCGCGGTCGACGAGCGCGGCGATGGTGCGATCGGGTGCGCCGCCGCGCGCCCGGCGCAGCGCTTTCGAGACCTTCACCCCGTCGGCGATGTCGGCGAGCACGGCGTCCAGGTGCCCGACCCCGGTCGCGACCGGCTCCAGCACGGTGACGATGTCGTTGTCGCCCAAGGTGATCCGCTGGATGAGGGCCAGTTCGACGATGATCGCCCCGGCCACCGCCCAGTCGAGGCCGAGGCGCATCTTGCCTCCGCCGGTCTCGCTGTCGAGGGCGATCAGGACGACTTCTTCGGCGATGGTGAGTTCCGGCACGCCGTTCCCTTTCCTCTGTGCTGTGAAAGTGCGGGTTCACCGGACGGCGCGAAGAGGAGCGCCGGCCTGATGAAGGTGCCGGAGCGCTTGCCGGTAGGAGTCCAGGAAGCCGGTTTCGGTGTACGGGACACCGATTTCGGCGCAGTACTCCCGGACCACCGGCGCCGCCCGGCGCAGGTTCGGCGAGGGCATGCTGGGGAAGAGGTGGTGCTCGATCTGGTAGTTCAGCCCGCCGAGCGCGTTGTCCACGAGCCGGCCGCCGCGCACGTTGCGTGAAGTCAGCACCTGCCGACGCAGGAAGTCCGGCCGCTGGTCGCCGCTGAACATCGGCATGCCCTTGTGGTTGGGCGCGAAGATCGAGCCCAGATAGATCCCCCACAGTCCCTGGTGCACCGCGACGAAGACCAGTGCCTTGAGCGGTGTCAGCACCGCGAAGACCACCCCGAAGTACCACGCGAAGTGCGCGACGAGCAGGCCCGCGTCGAGGAACCGGTGCTTCAGCTTCGACCGGAAGACCGCGCGGATCCCCGAGTAGTGCAGGTTCCAGCCTTCGAGCGTGAGCAGCGGGAAGAACAGGAAGGCTTGCCATTTCCCGATGAACCGGGGCAGTCCGCGGCTGGCCCTGGCTTGCGCCTTCGACCAGACCAGGATGTCCGGCTCGACGTCGGGATCGAGTTCGGCATGGTTCGGGTTGGCGTGGTGGCGGGTGTGCTTGTCCATCCACCAGCCGTAGCTCAGGCCGATCGCCAGGTTCCCGGCCAGCCTGCCCGTCACTTCGCTCGGCGGCCTGGTGCGGAACACCTGGCGGTGGGCCAGATCGTGCGAGACCAGGGCGATCTGTCCGAACGCGACGGCGAGCAACGCGGCGACGGTGAGCTGCCACCAGGAATCGCCGATGCGGGCGAACGCCACCCAGCCGCCCGCGAACAGCAAGGCGACCGCGGTAAGTCTGATCCCGTAGTACGCCGGGCGCCGTTCGAGCAGGCCGAGAGCGGAGATGCGGTGGGACAGGCGCGCGAAGTCGCTGGCGGTTCGCGCCGCCGGACGGGTGCTGGGAGTCATGATCGCCTAACCAAGGTGCGTACGGTGTAGTGAACTACTGCGTACGGTGTCTCAGAATGGGTCGATCGGTCAACATTTTCCCTTGGAAACACGCAAAGAAGTGCACTAGTCTAGTTGAAGTGGACTAGTTCACTTCAACGGTGTCGGCGAGAGGAACGGGAGGAAACGCATGTCGTCCGGAGCTCAGCCGGAACCGCTCTACCTGCGCATCGCGGGGGAGATCGAAGCCAGGATCCGGTCCGGTGATCTTCAGCCAGGAGAGCGGCTGCCGTCCATCCGGCAGATCGCGGACCGCTGGCGGATCGCGATCGCGACCGCGACCCGGGTGCTGGCCACCCTGCGCGAAAACGGGCTGGTCGAAACGAAGGTCGGCTCGGGCACGGTGGTCAGCGCCTCCACCGCCCGGCCACCGCGGTCCGGCCGGGCCCCGGACTCCCTGCTGCCCCCGAGTCCGGTGCGCGGCGCCAAACAGGCACTGAGCCGGGAGCGTCTACTGCGGACCGCCATCGCGATCGCCGACGTCGAAGGCGTCGACGCCGTGTCCATGCGCCGGGTCGCCGCCGAACTGGAAGTGGGCCCCATGTCGCTCTATCGCCACATCGAGAACAAGGAGAACCTGGTGACGCAGATGGCCGACCTGGTCTTCGGCGAGGCGGAGCTACCCGATCCGGGACCCGCGGGATGGCGGGCCAAACTCGAACTGGTCGCGCGGCGGCAGTGGGCGCTGTGCTGGCGGCACCTCTGGCTGGCCAAGGTGATTTCGTTCACGAGGCCATCATTCGCGCCGAACATGATGGTGCACACCGAGTGGACCCTGCGCGCCCTCGACGACCTCGGCCTCCCGCTGCGCACGTGCATGCAGGAGGCGTTGGCACTGCACTCGCTGGTAATCAACGCGGCACTGTCCACAGCGGACGAAGTGGAGGCCGAGCAGGAGACCGGGGTGACGCTCGCCAGGTGGTTGCAGGCTCAGCAGGCGCGGACCGAGGAGCTGTTCGCTAGCGGGCGGTTTCCGTTGCTGGCGAGGGTGCACGAGGAAATGGCTCCCGACATCGACGAACTGTTCGAATACAGCCTCGGCAGGCATCTCGACGGGTTCGCGATCCTGGTCGGCGAGCCCTTTCCCGCGCGATAGGGCGCGATCAAGACAGTGATCGCCGCGAGTTCGTGCGCGCAGCCAGTCTTCGGGCCGAGAGGAGGGGCGGGAAATCCAGAGCCTCGGCCATGTCCATGAGTTTCCCTAGCCGGATGCGCCCCGTTCCCTGTCCGCAGCTCGCGAACATGAAGTCCTTCGAACCACTTCGCGAGCCGGTCGGAATCCTCGCGCCACTCGCGGCGATTCTCCAGCGTGCGGATCGGCCGGCCGTTGCCGTCACGAGCGTTGATCGAATCAGCTTCTTCGCGCATCAGGGAACTCGCACGTGCTCGCTCCATCGGCATCTTGCCTGAACCTGAGCCGCTCGCGGCGTGGACCTCCGCCCATGCCTCGCCAGGGCCCTGGGAAGCACATCCTGCGCGCCGGCCTCCGACCGAGTCACTCAGGCACGCCTGCGAAAACGGAGCCCGATGGCGCCGAGAAACATGAATAAAACTCGCAAAACGCGCCATGTCGGCAGTTCGAGAGCTATGTTGATCTTGAGCCGCCAAGGGGGCTCGAACCCCTGACCTTCTGTTTACAAGACGCCTCCCCCGCCATGTCGGCGAGTGCCGCGTGGTGACAAATTCTGACCATTCGCGCAGGTCAACGCGAACCTCTGACTGCGGCGAGTATCGCGTCGTGCCATGCCGTGTCGGGCTCTACGTCGGCAGCGGAGCCCAATCGGAGACGGCACTGGCCCGCGTTGCAGGCGACAGCTCGCGGCCGGCTGGATGAGAATTCAGCCCGCGCTGGATGCCACGTCCGCCACGAGGTGTGTGCCAAGCTCGCGGTCGCGCCGGACTTCGGTGCGACGCTCGGCGCCGTCCATGTCGATCGACGCGACGGCCCAGGGGAGGTTTGCGAGCTCGCGGACGCGTGGTTCGTAGTCGAAGTCGAGACCCTTATTCAAACCCCGGCCAACGACAGCAGGGTGGTGGTAGCGTCATCCTGTCGTCGCAGTGATCAGTAACCGAAAACCGGACCTGCTGCAGTTCGGCCGCCAGACGCTCGGTGAGAACGCCGGTTATCACCGAGCTGCTGGGCGGGCTCGGCGGTCCGGATCGCGGTCACGGTCCCCATCACACTCCTTGTTCCGGATAACACGTCGGTTCACTCCGCCCAGGTCGCTTTCCGGCCGGAGACGTCTTGTTCCGGATAATAGGACATTGTCTGGAACAAGCGGCTGCGCTGCGGACCACTACGGTCAGCTGAGATCGAGGGCCTTGACGACGTCCTGATGTGCAGCGCCAGCTTGCTGGGCGTGGAAGACGTCCGCATCCGATCGGGCATCGGCGCATTGCCGGAGCCTGGTGAGCACGTAGAGCCGGGCTAGGTGCGCGTCGGCTCGATTCTTGTCACTGATGCGGGGATCGACCGGACCAAAGGGTGCCTGTTCGGCGGGCAGGCCAGTTAGCCGTCGCGCCCATCGCCAGGCGAGTTCCGCCACGTCCCTGTCCAGTTCGTCTACTTCCGCCGCTGTGAATTCCCGTCGCCGCATGGCACTCAGTCTGATCTATCCCGTGACGAAGTGGCGACATCTTGCCCGAACGCTAACGCACTGGGGGCGGGTTACCGCATACGTCAGAAAGAGGACGCGGTGATGCTTGGCTGCTGGCCAGGGCCCGTCTGCGCTGCCGAACGGTCAGCCCGGCCGCCGCGAACCGGCTGCCGGACGTGGTCGAGAAGACGAGGAACGAGGGACCGGTCGACGCCTTCCGTCGAAATCCACCAACGCCCTGGGCACGACCCCTGGCCGTCACGAGCGTAGCCGTCACCTGGCCTGTCCTGCTCGGGCTGTTCGTGCACAACCTCCTGATCGGAGTGGACATCGACGCCGGCCCGCACAGTTCCTGCGGTGGCGTTGTTCAGCTGGTGGATACGTCGTCAATCACGAAGCTTGTCGGCAGTGAAGCATTCTCGGTACCGGTCCAGGTCAGGGTGACCGTTTGGCCCGCGAAGGCCGACAGATCGGCTGTGCGCAGCGCATATCCCGGAGCCTTGTTCAGGTTGGAGAACGTGGCGATCGTGGTGCCGTTCGCTGTCACGGTCAATGTGTCGTTCTGGGCCGTGGTGGTGGTCTCCGCGCTCTCGATGTAGAGGTAGTAGTTCAGTGTGCGCTTGCACCCGGCCGGGATCCGAATCGTCTGCGTCAACGTGTCCGTGTGGACCTCGCCGTAGCCGTCCAGCCACGCATACTGGGAACCGGTACGAGGTTTCTGGCCGCTGATGTTGCCGAGCACGGTGGACGTCCAGCCCCACGGGGAGGTGCCGTATTCGAAGCCACCATTGTCGATGAGATCACCACAGGGGCTGGGTCCGCCGGTGATGATGTAGGTGAACGTCGTCGAGCCGGTGTTCTGTGGTGACGCCGAATCGCGCACGTTGACCGTGACCGCGAACGTGCCGGCCTGGCTCGCTACTCCGGACACGACGGCGTGGGAACTGTTGGAGCTGATCACGAAGCCCGGAGGCAGACCTGAGGCGGTGAAGGTATACGGCGCAGTACCGCCAGTGGCCGTGATACGGACGCTGGCGCCCACGCCTACCCTGGCACTCTGGTTACCCGGGTTAGAGACAGTCAGACCGCCCTCCACAGATACCGGACCGGCCGTCGTCGTCTGTGCGTTCGGTAGCGCATCGAGGAACGACTGTGCTTGTGCCGCGCCGGTTGCGCTGACCGCGAAAACCGCGGCCAGCAGGCCGGAAACGACGACGACGAGAACACGTCTCAGTGACATTCGACAAATCCCCTCGTTGGATATGACAGCACCCAAATCCTCGATCACCGGCATCTACGGGAACGAGGTGCATTGGTTCTCGTGAACCGGGGACAAGAATCGACCGCACCCGCCATCCACGCAAGGGACGCCGAGCATTACCGCGTGAACGGACGGCCCAGCACACTCAGGCAGATCTCACTGCGTCACCACCACGACGACGGGAGACACATGACTGCACCACAGAGAACGCGTGAGCGTCGTACTGGCTCCCGATATCGATCACTTTGAGTACTGGCCGTCGCGGACAGGTTGCCTCGTGCGGGCTAGCGCTGGTCCTAAAGGCCAAAGTTGAGGTTCACGTCTATCACTACGTGGGAACGATGACGGCGATACCACCGGATGTCCCTGATCCACGGAGCGAAACTGCTGTGCCGGAGCACCGTTCTTTCCAGGCCGGAATACTACTCATCGCGTGACGTGCAGGAAAGATAGGGTTTGGCCACGATGCCGGACCGATTATCAGTGGCCGCTCCGACGCCGAAGCCTCCTGAACATATCGACGTTCGTGAGATTGACGGCGTGGGTGAGGACCGCTGCGAGCTGCTGTGCATCGATTTCGACCACGTCGAGGGCCTGCGCACGGCGCTGCCACCGGCGGACGAGCTGACGCGGCGGGCCGAGAAGTTGCGCGCGCTCGGGGACCCGACGCGTTTGCGGATCGCGCACGCCCTGCACATCGGCGACGAGCTGTGTGTCTGTGATCTGGCGTGGATCGTCGGGTCGTCGTCGCAGGGGCTGGTGTCGCATCACCTGCGGCAGCTGCGCTCAGCCGGGCTGGTGGATTCGCGCCGGGACGGGAAGCTGGTGATGTGCCGGCTCAACACGACCGGGCACCGGCTGCTCGACGCCGCCGTCGGCACGATCGTGGAAGGGGAACCGGCATGAGCGACATCTGCTGCGGCCCCGGCGAGGACGGTCACGACGAGACCGAGCGCCCGCAACGGGTTGTGAGAGGGCCGGGAGATCCAGTTCGCCGCCGTCGCCGGGGTGCTGCTCGGTGCGGGGTTCCTCGCGGGGTGGCTGGGCTCAGAGGTCACCGAGACCGTGCTGCACCTGACGGCCGCCGCGATCGGCGGGTGGACGTTCGTCCCCGGAACACTGAAAGCCTTGCGGCGTAAACGGATCGGTGTCGACACGCTGATGACGATCGCGGGCGCGCTGGTGCTGGGCCAGTTCGGCGAAGCGGCGATGCTGGCGTTCCTGTTCTCCATCAGCGAGGTACTGGAGGACTACTCCCTCAGCCGCACCCGCCGCGGCCTGCGTGCGCTACTCGCGCTCGTGCCTTACACGGTGACCGTGCTGCGCGCCGGGCGCGAAGCCGTGATCGCTCCGGCGGAGCTGCGGGCCGGGGACCGGATACTGGCCCGCGCCGGTGACCAGATCGCCGGGATCGCTTCTCCTTCTGGACACGAACGGTGGCCCTTTCCCAACGACGCAAGAGGCCGCGGTTCGCTTGCCCCACATCTCAAGCCCACCAAGCGGTTGCGGCTGCTGAGACTCGCGACGAGCTGGCCCCGGCGGCGAGGGGAGGGAGCTGCCGGGGCCAGGTTTGCTGAAGTCGTCGACGGATTGGTCTCCGTTACTGGGAAAGGAACTAGCGGGCTTCGATGACGGTCTTGAATTCCGCCGCGGCTCGTTCGACCTTGTTCTGCGGGTCGGCCAGCAGCGAGGCGACCGCTTCCCCCAGCTTTCCCGCCGGGGGCTCGTACTCGAAAGAGATCTCGACGCCGGTGCGGCCGTCGCCCTTGTCATCGAACCGGACGACGCCGGCGTTCTTCACATCCGGATCGGCGTCATCGACAGTGGCCCAGGCGATCTTGTGCGGTGCGGCGTCCTCGACGATCCGTGCCTCCCACTCCACCGTCGAACCCAGCGGACCATCGACCTTCCATCGGGTCCGGGTCGCGTCACCGTCCACGGCCTCGACGGTCTTGACATCGGAGAACACCTGCGGCAACCGGGTCAGCGACCGCCACCAGTCATAACAAGCCTGAGCCGGGGCATCGACCTCCACGTAATGCGCGACAGCGGCCACCACAACCTCCTTCGGGAACGACCAGCCGCGGTCACGGCTGATGTTCGGGACATAGCCGTTTCCGCCGCAACGGAAACCCGCGGCACCCCTGTGTGTGGTGGCGGGTGATGTCACAGCTCGCCGAGGTGT
>NZ_JBFBGL010000079.1:0-11967 GCF_040684635.1 Amycolatopsis sp. NPDC089917
TACACTTTTGAGAGTTGGGGGGGAATGTGGTTTTGGGCCTCCTTGAGGGACCCAGAGTCCCTCAAGGAGGCCTTCACGGACTTGCGTCGGCCGCCGCACTCGGGCCCAAGGGCCGAAAGACGCTTTCCTCTCGTCTCACGCGGTGAAGGCTCCTTTCAGCCCGTGCCCGGCTCTCCAGCTCGCCGCGATCAGGCACCTACCTGAGCCACCTCGAAGAAGGGGGCTTCATGTACTTCCGTCGCCTTCACTCGTCCCGGTGGCTGGGATGGCGGGCCGCTGACCTGCGCTGTAGTTCTGGGACGCGGAACCGCCAGGTTCCGCGATCCGAGAAAGCGCGGGAGGCACGGAGAATGACCCGGCAGATGAGCACCGCCATGCGCGACTGCATCGACCTGTGCAACGAGTGTCACGTCAGGTGCGAGGAGATGATGACGCGCTGCATGGAGGCCGGCGGCGCCAAGCTCGGCATGATGATGGTGACCTGCGCGGACATGTCCCGCATGTGCGCCGACATGATGATGCGCTGCTCGGCCATGATCGCCGACCTCGAAATGATGCGCATGTGCGCGAAGATGTGCGGGCTCGCCTCCCAGATGATGCGCCTGTGCGCCCAGGAGTGCGCCAAGACCGGCGACCCCGAACTCGCCGAAGCCGCCGACATGATGACGCGCTGCGCCGAGCTCTGCGGCACCATCACCGCCGAGATGATGATGGAGAACGCGTAACTCGCGTGACCAGGCCCGTAACTCGCGTGATCAGAGCCGGAACTCACGAGTTCCGGCTCTGATCACGCGAGTGCCGTCCCGCCGGGCACGTCGAGTGTCCGGGCGAACGGGACAAGTGACGTGCTCCGCCAGAAGTAGACGGGCGCTGAACACGCCAGGTACGGTGTGCGCACAACTGCAGATCGGGCCGTCGAGCTGGAGCGGGAGAGCCCCCACGAACGTGGTGGGGCACCGAAGGAGCAAACTCCCCGGAATCTCTCAGGTACCCACTACCGCTTCCGCGAGGCCACTCTGGAAAGCAGGCGCGCAAGTGCGCCTCACCCAAGGTGAAAGCCGTCCTGTCCACGGGCGGTGAAACTCTCAGGTGCCATGACAGAGGGGGAGTTCCCAGCGCACCGGTCTATCCGGCGCCTGACCCAAGGAGCTCCCTTGACCAGTACGTCCTTCGACGACCGGCACATCGGCCCCTCGGAGTCCGAGCAGGCCAAGATGCTCGCCGAGGTCGGCTACGGCAGTCTCGATGCCCTGGTGCAGGCCGCGGTGCCGTCCGCGATCCGCGTCACGCGCGACCTCGAACTCCCGCCCGCCGCGTCCGAAGAGGACGCCATCGCCGAGCTTCGCGCGCTCGCCGCGCTCAACAAGCCGATGACGCAGATGATCGGCCTCGGCTTCCACGACACCGTCACCCCGGCGGTCATCCGCCGCAACGTGCTGGAGAACCCGGCCTGGTACACGGCGTACACGCCGTATCAGCCGGAGATCTCGCAGGGCCGTCTCGAAGCCCTCCTCAACTTCCAGACCATGGTCTCCGAGCTGGCCGGTCTCGCCACCGCGAACGCCTCCCTGCTCGACGAGTCCACCGCCGTCGCCGAGGCCGTCATGCTGATGCGCCGCGTGTCGAAGGCGAAGTCGAACAAGGTCGTCCTCGACGCCGAGTGCCTGCCGCAGACCATCGCCGTCGTGCGCACCCGCGCCGAGGCCATGGGCGTCGAGGTCGAGGTCCGCGACCTGCTCACCGGCCTGCCGGAGGAGTTCTTCGGCGTCGTCGTCCAGTACCCGGGCGCTTCCGGCGTGCTGCGCGGCGCGGGCTTCTACTCCGCCATCTCCGAGACCGCGAAGGCCGCCGGCGCGCTGTACACGGTCGCCGCCGACCTGCTCGCCCTCACACTGGTCACCGCGCCGGGTGAGTTCGGCGCCGACATCGCCGCCGGGTCGACCCAGCGCTTCGGCGTCCCGCTCGGTTACGGCGGACCGCACGCCGGGTTCATGGCCGTCCGCGCCGGGCTCGAGCGTTCGCTGCCGGGCCGTCTCGTCGGTGTCTCCGTCGACGCCGACGGCAACCCCGCGTACCGCCTCGCCCTGCAGACCCGCGAGCAGCACATCCGCCGCGAGAAGGCGACGTCGAACATCTGCACCGCGCAGGTCCTGCCCGCCGTGCTCGCCGCGATGTACGCGGTCTACCACGGCCCGGACGGCCTCAAGCGCATCGCGACCCGCGTCCACGAGCTCGCCGCCGGACTGGCCGGGGCGCTGCGCGCGGGCGGAGTCGACGTCGTCCACGAAGGCTTCTTCGACACCGTCCTCGCCCGCATGCCCGGCCAGGCCGAAGCGGTCGTCGCGGTCGCGCGCGAGAACGGGATCAACCTCGGCCCGGTCGACGCCGACCACGTCCGCATCGCCGTCGACGAGGTCACCACGCCCGCGATCATCGCCAAGGTGCTCAACGCCTTCGGTGTCGACACCCCGGCCGCCGACGCCCGCGCGCTGCCCAGCGGCCTGAACCGCGAGAGCGACTACCTCACCCACGAGGTCTTCCACTCGCATCGCTCCGAGACCGCGATGCTGCGCTACCTGCGAAGCCTTTCGGACCTGGACTACGCGCTCGACCGCGGCATGATCCCGCTCGGCTCTTGCACGATGAAGCTCAACGCCACCACCGAGATGGAGCCGATCAGCTGGCGCGAGTTCGCGGGCATCCACCCGTTCGCCCCCGCCGACCAGGCCGAGGGCTACCACACCCTGGTCGAGCAGCTGTCCGGCTGGCTGGCCGAGGTCACCGGCTACGACAAGGTGTCGCTGCAGCCGAACGCGGGCAGCCAGGGCGAGCTCGCCGGTCTGCTCGCGATCCGCGCGTACCACCGCGCCAACGGTCAGGCCGAACGTGAGGTCTGCCTGATCCCGTCGTCCGCGCACGGCACGAACGCCGCCTCCGCGATCATGGCCGGGATGCGCGTCGTCGTGGTCAAGTGCACCGCCGAAGGCAACGTCGACCTCGAAGACCTGCGCGCCAAGGTCGACGCCAACCGCGACACGCTGTCCGCGATCATGGTGACGTACCCGTCCACCCACGGCGTCTACGAGCACGGTATCGACGAGCTGGCCAAGATCGTCCACGACGCGGGCGGCCAGGTCTACGTCGACGGCGCGAACCTCAACGCGCTGCTGGGGCTGGCCAAGCCGGGCGAGTTCGGCGGCGACGTCTCGCACCTGAACCTGCACAAGACCTTCTGCATCCCGCACGGTGGCGGCGGCCCCGGGGTCGGCCCGGTCGCGGTCCGCGCGCACCTCGCGCCGTACCTGCCGAACCACCCGCTGCTGGAGCAGGCCGGACCCGAAACCGGCGTCGGCCCGATCAGCGCCGCCCCGTACGGCTCGGCGTCGATCCTGCCGATCTCCTGGGCGTACGTCCGCATGATGGGCGCCGGCGGCCTCACCGCCGCGACCCAGGTCGCGGTCCTCGCGGCGAACTACGTCGCCAAGCGCCTCAACCAGCACTACCCGGTGCTGTACACCGGTCAGGACGGCCTCGTCGCCCACGAGTGCATCCTCGACCTGCGGGGGCTCACCAAGGAGACCGGCGTCAGCGTCGACGACGTCGCGAAGCGCCTGATCGACTACGGTTTCCACGCCCCGACCATGTCGTTCCCGGTCGCGGGCACGCTGATGGTCGAGCCGACCGAATCCGAGGACCTGGGCGAGATCGATCGCTTCATCGCGGCGATGATCGCCATCCGCGCCGAGATCGACGCCGTCGCGCAGGGCAAGTGGGCCGCGGACAACAGCCCGCTGCGCAACGCCCCGCACACCGCCGAGACCCTGGTCGGTGACTGGGACCTGCCGTACGACCGCGAACTGGCCGTGTACCCCGCCGGGGTGAACCGCAAGTCCAAGTACTGGCCCCCGGTGCGCCGCATCGACGGAGCGCGCGGGGACCGTAACCTCGTCTGCTCCTGCCCGCCGCTCAACGCCTACGAGAACTGAGGCACTTGATGTCGAAAGAGACGTCCCTGCACGGAGTCCACAAAGGACTGGGTGCGCTGTTCACCGACTTCGCGGGCTGGTCGATGCCGATCCGCTACAGCAGTGAGCTGGCGGAACACAAGGCGGTCCGCGAGACCGCGGGCCTGTTCGACCTGTCCCACATGGCCGAGATCGAGGTGACCGGCCCACAGGCCGCCGACGTCCTCGACTTCGCGTTCGTCGGCAACCTGTCCGGGGTCAAGCCGGGCCGGGCGCGCTACACGATGATCTGCGACGAGAACGGCGGCGTGCTGGACGACCTGGTCGTCTACCGCCTCGCCGACGAGAAGTTCCTGGTCGTGGCCAACGCGGGCAACGCCGCCGTGGTCGCGGAGGCGCTGGCCGAGCGGGTCTCGGGCTTCGACGCCGTCGTCGACAACAAGTCCGAGGACGTCGCGTTGATCGCCGTCCAGGGCCCGAAGGCCGTCGAGATCCTGGGCGCCGTCACCGACGCCGACCTGGGCGCGCTCAAGTACTACGCGAGCGTCCCGGCCGTCGTGAAGGGTCACGACGTCCTGCTCGCCCGCACCGGCTACACCGGCGAGGACGGCTTCGAGCTGTACGTCCCGGCCGGTGAGGCTCCCGCCGTCTGGCGCATCCTCACCGAGGCCGGCGAGCCGCACGGTCTGCTCCCGGCCGGTCTCGCCTGCCGGGACACGCTGCGCCTCGAAGCCGGCATGCCGTTGTACGGCAACGAACTCAGCCTCCAGCTGAGCCCGTTCGAGGCCGGTCTCGGCCGCGTGGTCAAGTTCGAGAAGCCGAACGACTTCGTCGGCAAGGCCGCCCTGGAAGAACTGTCCAAGAAGGACGTTCCCCGGGTCCGCGTCGGGCTCAAGGGCTCCGGCCGCCGCGCCCCGCGCCACGGCTACACCGTCCTGTCCGGCGAGACCGAGATCGGCGAGGTCACCAGCGGCGCCCTGTCGCCGACCCTGGGCTACCCGATCGCCATGGCCTATGTGGATCGGGAGCACTCCGAGCCCGGCACCGAGCTTTCCGTCGACATCCGGGGCCGTATCGAGCCCGTCGAGGTCGTCGCCCTGCCCTTCTACTCCCGCGCCTGAAAGGCCCTTGAACGACCATGAGCATCCCCCAGGACCTGAAGTACACTAAGGAACACGAGTGGCTGAACGTCGTCGACGGCGTCGCCACCGTGGGCATCACCGCCTTCGCCGCCGAGTCGCTCGGTGACATCGTGTTCGTGCAGCTCCCCTCGGTCGGCGACACCGTCACCGCGGGCGAGGTGTTCGGCGAGGTCGAGTCGACCAAGTCGGTCAGCGAGCTGTACGCACCCGTGGACGGCGAGGTCGTCGAGGTGAACGAGGCCACAACGGACACCCCCGAGCTCATCAACTCGGACCCGTACGCCGAAGGATGGCTCCTGAAGGTGCGTCTGTCCGGCGACGTGCCCGCCCTGCTCGACGCCCAGGCGTACGCCGTCCTGACCCAGGAGAACTGACCTATGTTCAACGCCGCCCTGTCCGACGTGGACCCCGAGGTCGCCACCGCCGTCGCGGCCGAACTCGACCGGCAGCAGTCGACCCTGGAGATGATCGCCTCGGAGAACTTCGCCCCGGTGGGCGTGCTCGAAGCGCAGGGTTCGGTGCTGACCAACAAGTACGCCGAGGGCTACCCCGGCCGCCGCTACTACGGCGGTTGCGAGCACGTCGACGTCATCGAGCAGCTGGCGATCGACCGCGCGAAGGCCCTCTTCGGCGCCGAGCACGCCAACGTCCAGCCGCACTCGGGCGCGCAGGCCAACGCCGCCGCCATGGTCGCGGTGCTCAACCCCGGCGACACCATCCTCGGTCTCGACCTCGCCCACGGCGGTCACCTGACCCACGGGATGAAGATCAACTTCTCGGGCAAGCTCTACAACGTCGTCGCCTACCACGTCGACAAAGAGACCGGGATCGTCGACATCGAGGAGATCGAGCGCCTCGCCAAGGAGCACAAGCCGAAGCTGATCATCGCCGGCTGGTCGGCGTACCCGCGTCAGCTCGACTTCGCCGAGTTCCGCCGCATCGCCGACGAGGTCGGCGCGAAGGTCATGGTCGACATGGCGCACTTCGCCGGTCTCGTCGCCGCCGGGCTGCACCCCAGCCCGGTGCCGTACGCGGACATCGTCACCACGACCACGCACAAGACCCTCGGCGGCCCGCGCGGCGGCATCATCCTGTCGCGTCAGGAACTCGCCAAGAAGATCAACTCGGCGGTGTTCCCCGGCCAGCAGGGCGGTCCGCTGGAGCACGTCATCGCCGCCAAGGCCGTCGCGCTCAAGATCGCCGCGAGCGAGGAGTTCCGCGAGCGTCAGCAGCGCGTCCTCGAAGGCGCGAAGATCCTGGCCGACCGCCTCTCGCGCACGGACTGCGCCGAAGCGGGCGTCCGCGTGCTGACCGGCGGCACCGACGTGCACCTGGTGCTCGTCGATCTGGTCAACTCCACTTTGGACGGTCAGCAGGCCGAGGACCGGCTGCACTCGGTCGGCATCACGGTCAACCGCAACGCCGTCCCGTTCGACCCGCGCCCGCCGATGGTCACCTCGGGCCTGCGGATCGGCACCCCGGCGCTGGCGACCCGCGGCTTCGGCGCCGAGGACTTCGCCGAGGTCGCCGACATCATCGCCGAGGCGCTGCGCCCGGACTTCGACGAGGCCCTGCGCCAGTCGCTGTCCGCCCGGGTCGAACTGCTGGCCAAGAAGCACCCGCTGTACGCGGACCTCGACCGATGAGCGCGCTCCCCGAGGGGCGCAAACTTCTCCGGCTGGAAGTCCGCAACGCGCAGACCCCGATCGAGAAGAAGCCGCCGTGGATCAAGACCCGCGCGCGGATGGGCCCCGAATTCACCGAGCTGAAGGGCCTGGTCAAGCGCGAAGGCCTCCACACCGTGTGTGAGGAGGCCGGTTGTCCCAACATCTACGAGTGCTGGGAAGACCGTGAGGCCACGTTCCTGATCGGTGGTGATCAGTGCACGCGTCGGTGTGACTTCTGTCAGATCGACACAGGCAAGCCGGAGGCGCTGGACACGACCGAGCCGCGCAAGGTGGCGGAGTCGGTGCAGGCCATGGGGCTGCGCTACTCGACGGTGACCGGTGTAGCGCGTGACGATCTGGAGGACGGTGGCGCGTGGTTGTACGCGGAGACCGTGCGTCAGATTCACGCGTTGAACCCGGGTACCGGTGTCGAGTTGCTGATCCCGGACTTCAACGCGGATCCCGACCAGCTGGCCGAGGTGTTCGGCTCCCGCCCCGAGGTGCTCGCGCACAACGTGGAGACGGTGCCGCGGATCTTCAAGCGGATCCGTCCCGGGTTCCGGTACGCGCGGTCACTGGAAGTCATCACCAAGGCCCGCGAAGCCGGCCTGGTGACGAAGTCGAACCTGATCCTCGGCATGGGTGAGACGCCGGAGGAGGTGGCTCCGGCGATGAAGGACCTGGTCGACGCGGGCTGCGAAATCCTGACGATCACCCAGTACCTGCGGCCTTCGCCTCGGCATCATCCGGTGGACCGCTGGGTCAAGCCGGAGGAGTTCGTCGAGCATTCGAAGGCCGCCGAAGCGATGGGTTTCGCTGGTGTGATGGCCGGGCCGCTCGTACGCTCGTCGTATCGGGCCGGTCGCCTTTTCGCGCAGACGAAGGCTCATCGCGGCGAACCGCTGTCGGAGAACCTCGCCCATCTCGCCGCCGAAGGCCCCGCGGCCCAAGAAGCCAGCTCCCTGCTGGCCAGATAGGAAGGAGGGCAGATCAATGGCGATCAGCGTCTTCGACCTGTTTTCGATCGGCATCGGCCCCTCCAGCTCCCACACGGTGGGCCCGATGCGCGCCGCACTGACCTTTGTGGACGGTCTGGCCGTCGACGGCGACCTCGCCGCCACGACGCGTGTCCAGAGCGAGCTTTTCGGCTCGCTGGGCGCGACCGGGTTCGGGCACGGCAGCGACAAGGCCGTGCTGCTCGGGCTGTCGGGGGAGCGTCCGGAGGAGATCGACACCGACACGGTGCCCGGCAAGATCGCCGAGATCCGGGAATCGTGCCGCCTGAAGGTGCGCGGTGAGCACGAGATCGTGTTCACCGAGGACACCGACCTGACGATGCACCGGCGGAAGTCGTTGCCGGCGCATCCGAACGGGATGATCTTCCGCGCGTTCGACGCCGACGGGAAGGTGCTGCGCGAGCGCACCTACTACTCCGTCGGCGGTGGCTTCGTGCGCGACGAGTCCTACGAGACCGACACTGTCGTCGTCGAGGACTCGACGAAACTGGAGTTCCCGTTCCGCACCGGCGCGGACCTGCTGAAGCACTGCGAGGACACCGGGCTTTCGATCAGCGAAGTCATGCTGCGCAACGAACTCGCGTGGCGCACGCGCGAGGAGATCCGCGAAGGGCTGCTGGAGATCTGGCAGGTCATGGCGGAGTGTGTGCGCAACGGCTGCGAGCACGAAGGCGTCCTGCCGGGCGGCCTGAAGGTGCCTCGTCGCGCGAAGGCGTTGCACGAGAAGCTGCTCGCCGAGGACGGCGTCGGCGATCCGCTGTACGCGATGGACTGGGTGAGCCTGTACGCGCTGGCGGTCAACGAGGAGAACGCCGCGGGCGGCCGGGTCGTCACCGCGCCGACCAACGGCGCGGCGGGGATCATCCCGGCGGTGCTGCACTACTACCAGCGGTTCATCCGGGGCTCGTCGGACGACGGCATCGTGACGTTCATGCTCACCGCGGGCGCGATCGGCTCGATCCTGAAGCAGACGGGCTCGATCTCGGGCGCCGAGGTCGGCTGCCAGGGTGAGGTCGGCTCGGCCAGCGCGATGGCCGCCGCCGGGCTCACCGAGGTCCTCGGCGGCTCGCCGGCGCAGGTGGAGAACGCCGCCGAGATCGGCGTCGAACACCACCTGGGGCTGACCTGCGACCCGGTCGGCGGGCTGGTGCAGATCCCGTGCATCGAACGCAACGCCGTCGGCGCGTCGAAAGCGATCCACGCCGCGCGGATGGCGATGCGCGGCGACGGTTCGCACGTCGTGACGCTCGACAAGGCGATCAAGACGATGCGCGAGACCGGCGCCGACATGAGCGTGAAGTACAAGGAGACGGCGCGCGGCGGCCTGGCCGTCAACGTCATCGAGTGCTGACCCCGATCGCAGGCGGCCTAAACTGGAAGGGTGGAGTCGAGCACGGTCGCGAACGCGGGTGACGCGCTGTTCCGCCCGGTGCGCGCGGGCAACGCCTTCGAGGAGACCGTCGAAAGGCTGCTCCAGGCGATCCGGCTGGGCGTGGTGGGCGCGGGGGAGCGCCTGCCCTCCGAACGCGAGCTGGCCGAGCGGCTCGGGGTCAGCCGGGTGACGCTGCGCGAGGCGATCCGCGCGCTGGCCGACGCGGGTTACGTCGAGTCACGGCGAGGGCGGTACGGCGGCACCTTCGTCAACGACGTCCTGCCCGACCCGCCCGCCGCCGACGGCCGGAACGTCGACAATGCCACTTTGGAAGACGCGCTCGGCCTGCGGCACGTCCTGGAGACCGGTGCCGCCGAGATGGCGGCGTCACGGTCCCTCAGCCCGGCGGACCGGCAGCACCTGACCAGCACGCTCGCCGAGGCAGCGGCGGCCGACGTCGGCGACTACCGTCGCAAGGATTCGCGGCTGCACCTGGCGATCGCCGAGGTCACCGCGTCCGGCTCGCTGACCACGGCGATGGCCGACGCGCGGATGCGGGTCAACCAGCTGCTCGACATGATCCCGCTGCTCGAACCGAACCTGGAGCACTCCAACGCGCAGCACGAGGCCATCGTCGACGCGATCCTCGCGGGCGACCCCGAGGCGGCCCGGCGGGCGATGACCGAGCACGTCGAAGGCACCGCTTCGCTGCTTCGCGCTTTCCTGGCCTGACCGGGGCGGGCGAGGACACGATTAGGTGATTTTCCCACAACCTTTTCACTCGTCCGGGCGTCTAAGCCGGTGTGGAGAACCCGGATGACGCGACCGCACCCGAGTCTGAGCCCACGGCGATCCCCGAGCCGAAACCGAAGAAACGCAGGTGGCGCCGGGTCGCCGCCTGGTCGCTCGGTCTCCTGATCGGCCTCCCGGTGGTCGCGTTCGGGCTCGCGTACGTCCTGCTCGACGTCCGCAGCCCGCAGGAGGTGCTCGCCGACCTCGACAAGACCGTCATCCTGCAGAACGCGGACGGTTCCGAGCTGCTCAAGGTGATCCCGCCCGGTGGGGACCGGCAGTTCGTGGCCTACGACGCCGTCCCCTCGAAGCTGCGCGACGCGATCATCGCGACCGAGGACCCGACCTTCTGGGACAACGAGGGCTTCGATCCCACCGGAGCCGCCCGCGCACTGGTGACCGGCGTCGGTGGCGGCTCGGGGATCACCCAGCAGTACATCAAGAAGTCCACCGGGAACGACGACGCCACCCTCCTCCGCAAGTTCTCCGAACTGGTGCTCGCCACGAAGATCACCCAGCAGCAGACCAAGAAGGAGATCTTCTCCAGCTACGTCAACATCATCTCGTTCGGCCGCGGCACCTACGGCCCGGCGTCGGCGATGAACGCCTACTTCGGCAGGCCGCTCGACGACTCGATGACCTGGAGCGAGGCCGCCTTCCTCGCCGGCATGATCCAGTCGCCGTCGGTGCACGACCCGTTCGCGTCCTCGCACGACCACGCCAGGAAGCGCTGGTCCTACGTGATGAACAAGCTGGTCACACGGGGCTACGTCAGCCAGGCCGAGGCGGTCACCATGACCTATCCGGGGGACGCGATCCAGCCGCCGTCGGAGACCCGCGCGGGTCGCGTCACCTACGAGCAGTACCACCTCAAGCAGCAGGTCCTGGCCGAGCTGGAGCAGGTCGGCTATCCGCTGGACCGTCTCCGCGGCGGCGCGATGAAGGTCGAGACGACCATCGATCCGCGTGCCCAGGCCGACGCCGAGAAGGTCGTCAAGGAGCGGTTGCAGGGGCAGCCGGAGCACTTCCGCGCCTCGCTGGTCGCCGTCGAACCCGGGACCGGCGCCATCCGCGCCTACAACGGCGGCGGCTGGAGCGTGCACGACTACGCCGGCACCCCGCACGGCACCGGTTCGGTCTTCACCCCGTTCACCCTCGCCGCCGGTCTCGAACGCGGCGTCAACGTGAACGAACCGCTGAAGCCACCCGGCCGGGTCGATTTCCTCGGCGAGACCTTCACTTTCCAGGACCAGTGCGGCGAGACGGGGAAGTGCACGCTGCGCGAGGCGATGGGACGCGACGCCCAAGGCCCCTTCGTCGACCTGGCCAAGAAGCTCGGCGCGGAAGCCGTCCGGGACGGCGCCCGCGCGGCCGGGATCCCCGACACCGTCGATGGCGCGGCGACCTTGCGCGAGAAGGACGGCTTCCTGATCGGACCCGGCATCGCGGTCGGCCGGTATCCCTTGCGGCCCAGCGACATGGCCGGCGCCTACGCGACCTTCGCCGCCGACGGCATGCGCGCCACCCCGCATCTGGTGTCGAAGATCCGGGACGAGAACGGCGAAGTCGTCTGGGAACGCCCTTCGGACAAGACTCCCGCGTTCAAGGACGACGAGGCGCTGAGCCGCCGGATCGCGGGCACCGTCAGCCAGGTGCTGGCCACCGGGCTGAAGGACCGCCCGGCCGCCCTGAAGACCGGCGCCTTCCAGTACAACGAAACCGACGACAACGCCGGGGCCTGGGCGGTCGGGTACACGCCGCGGCTTTCGACGGCGGTCTGGGTCGGGTCGGACGAGCCGCGCCGGATGCGGGACGCCGCGGGACAGAAGCTGACCGGCAAGACGATCCCGGCCGACGTGTGGCAGCGCTTCATGAACGGCTTCCACCAAGGACTTCCGGCGCGCGGGCCCGCACCCGCCGAACGCCCGCGCTGATGAGGAGCGGGTCCGGCTGGTCGTGAGTGGCGTTTCGGGTTAGCCCGCGCGACGAATTCGGGCGCGCCACACTTCTCAC
>NZ_JBFBGL010000079.1:11977-31914 GCF_040684635.1 Amycolatopsis sp. NPDC089917
CGCGTAGAGGTGCGGATCGGCCAGCGCGCTTTCGCGGTAGGCGACGCCGAGCCGCACGAGATCCTCGCGAAACGCCACTCACGACCACCCCGACCGATGGCTCAGGAGGTCACGAGTGCGACGGTCAGCCCGTCGTGTCCCTTCATGCCGACGGTCTGCAGCGCGGTCGCGTCGACCCGCGGCTCGGCGGCGATCAGCTCGTGCATCCGCCGGAGTCCCAGGATCTCGTCCGAGGTGTTCGCCGCGTCGGCCACCGCGCCCGAGCGCACGACGTTGTCGATCACGATCACCCCGCCCGGCCTGCTCAGCCGCAGCGCCTCCTGGAAGTAGGCCGGGTTGTTGACCCTGTCCGCGTCGATGAACGTCAGGTCGATCGGTCCTTCGACGCCGGGCAGCAGGTCCAGCGCCTCGCCGAGCCGGATGTCGACGAGATCGCCGACGCCCGCCGCGTCGAGGTTCTTCCGCGCGACATCGGCGAACTTCGGGTAGTACTCGAGCGTCACGAGACGTCCTCCCGGCGGAAGGGCGCGGGCGAGCCAGATCGTGCTGTAGCCGCCGAGTGTGCCGATCTCCAGGATCGAGCGGGCGCCGATCATCCTGGCCAGCAGGTGAAGCAGTTTGCCCTGGTTCGGCGCGACCGCGATGGCGGGCATGCCCGCCTCGTCCGAGGCCGCCAGGGCCGCTTCGAGAGCGGGATCGGACGGGACGAGCGCGCCGAAGATGTAGTCGTCTACTTGGGTCCACGTTTCCTGAGACATGGGCACCTCCCTGCGCCAAACCTAGGTCGCCTGCCGGAAGAACGGGCGTCCGATGGGGCGTCCGATCGGGCGGACCTCAGGCGGCGCGGCGTCCGGCCTTCGGGATGACCAGCGGGGTCCCGGTTTCGGGGCACGGCATGACCCGGCACGGCAGCTCGAAGATCTTCTCGACGTTCTCGGCGGTCACGACCTCTTCGGGCGTGCCTGTCGCGAGCACCTCTCCGCCCCGCATCGCGATCATGTGCGTCGCGTAGCGCGCGGCGTGGTTGAGGTCGTGCAGCACCGCGACCAGCGTCCGGCCCTGCTCCTGGTGCAGTTCCGCGCACAGGTCCAGGATGTCCATCTGATGTGCGATGTCCAGATAGGTCGTCGGCTCGTCGAGCAGCAGCAGGTCGGTCTCCTGCGCGAGCGCCATCGCCATCCACACGCGCTGCCGCTGCCCGCCGGACAGTTCGTCGACCAGCCGCTCGGCGAGGTCGTCGACCCCGGTGGCGCGCATGGACTCGGTGACCACGGTGGCGTCCTCGCGGGACCACTGGCGCAGCAGGCGCTGGTGCGGGTACCGGCCGCGCGCGACGAGGTCGGCGACGGTGATGCCGTCGGGCGCGATCGAACTCTGCGGCAGCAGGCCGAGCCGCCGGGCGACCTCCTTCGCGGGGAAGGAGCTGATCACCTGGCCGTCGAGGAACACCGAGCCCTGGCGGGGTTTGAGCATCCGCGCGAGCGCGCGCAGCAGGGTCGTCTTGCCGCAGGCGTTCGGGCCGACGATGACGGTGAACGACCGGTCGGGGATGACCACCCCGAGGTCTTCGGCCACGGTCCGGCCGTCGTAGGCCAGCGTCAGGGCGTCCGCGTGCAGTCGTGACGGCGTTCGCTGCTCGGTGAGGGTCTCCACGCAGGTTAGGCTAACCTAGGAGCTCGCCGTTGTGGTGTTCCGTAGGTCGCAGTCGGCTCACATCGCCCGTCGATGGCATCATCAGTGGCGATCGAAGGGGCGGCATGGAGGACTACCGGATAGTCGCGGACGAGATCTCCGCCGACGTCGAGGCGGGCAGGCTCCGCCCCGGCGACAGGCTGCCCCCGCAGCGGCGCTTCGCCCGCGATCGCGGGATCGCCAACTCGACCGCCGCCAGGGTCTACGGCGAACTCGTCCGGCGAGGTGTCGTGGTCGGCGAGGTCGGAAGGGGCACGTTCGTCCGCGCGGGGAAGCCGCCGCTGGAGACCGCGCTCGCCGAGCCGGGCGGCGCGACCGTCGACCTCGAACTCAATTTCGCCGTCCTCCCGGAGCAATCGGCGCTGGTCGGGAAGGCGCTGGAACCGCTCCTGCGTGACGACGTCCTCACGGCGGCGCTGCGACCGGGGAATGTCACGGGTTCGAAGCAGGCGCGTGACGCCGTCGCCGGACTGCTCGCGAAGGACGGCTGGACGCCGGAAATCCTCTTCGCCGGCAGCGGTCGTGAGGCCATCGCGGCCGCCATCGCCGCTTTCGTGCCGATGGGGGAGCGGCTCGCGGTCGAAGCCGTCACCTACCCCGTGGTCAAAGCGCTCGCCGGGCGGCTCGGCGTCCAGCTGGTGCCCGTCGAGACCGACGACCTGGGGCTCATTCCCGAGGCGCTCGAAGCCGCGTCCGTCCGCGCGTTGTACGTCCAGCCGACCCTGCACAATCCGCTCGGGTCCACAATGGACGAAGGGCGACGCGTCGAGCTCGCGGAAACCGTGCGCCGTATGGACATCCCGGTGATCGAGGACGGGATCTACACCTTCCTCCGGCCCGAGGTCCGTCCGTTCGCGGCGTACGCGCCGGAACGCACGGTGTTCGCCGACAGCATGTCCAAACGGCTCGCCCCGGGACTGACCACCGGCTTCCTCGCCGTCCCGGCGGAATGGACGGAACGGCTGGCCGCGGCGGTGCGCTCGGGCGGCTGGGTGGCGCCCCGGTTCGCCGTCGAGGCCACCACCCGGTGGATCACCGGCGGCACGCTGGAAACCGTCGAACGGGCGAAACGGCTCGACGCGGCCGAACGCCAGCGGGTGACGGCGGAGCGGCTGGCCGGGTTCACGCTGCGCGCCGATCCTCAGGCGTACCACTGCTGGTGGGAACTCCCGGAGCACTGGCGTGCCGAGACCTTCGTAGCGGCGGCCGCGCGACGCGGGATCGCGGTCACCCCGGCGGCCGCGTTCGCCATCGTCCCCGGTCACGCCCCGAACGCGGTGCGGCTCGCCGTCTCGTCACCGCCCTTGGAGACGCTCGGCGCGGCTTTGGACGTCCTGGCCGGTCTCGCTTCCGGGCGCCCCGAAGACGCCGGCGTCGACTGACCCCCGTCAGGGGTGGGGCATCCACTTGCCGATGAAGCTGCCGCAGGTGACGGTCTGCCCGGTGAGCCGTGACCGCAGCGCGTTCTCCAGCCCGAGGTAATCGAAGATCGGCGTGTCCCCGGTGACCTCGGCGGGCACCGGCCCGCCCTTGGCCAGGGTCGGCATGCTCACGGTCTGGAAGAGCACCAGGTAGTCACCGTCGCGGTTGAGTTCGTCGGCGGTCGCGAGCATCCGCTGCGGGGCGTCGGCGACGATCTCCAGCGGCAGCGGCCATTCCAGCGGGAACGGGTTGCGCAGGCCGAAAGCGGGATAGGCGAACGGGTTGTCGGGCAGGATCGCCGTGCGCCCGGCGGGGAAGCGCGTGACGCAGTCGTGGATCTGGGAGATGTAGGTGTAAGTCCCCGGATTCGTCCGGATTCCGCGCATCGACGGCGTCACCGTGCCGAGGTCGCCGGTCAGCTTTTCGCGCGCCATGTCGAGGTACGCGGCCTCGTCGTGGTGCGCGATCACGGCCCAGCCCGAGGCCAGCACCGCGACCAGGCCCATCGCCGTGGCGCCCGCCAGCCGGATGCGGCGGGGCGGCTCGGGCAACGGCGGCAGCGCGTCCGACAACTCCAGGATCGCCGTCAGCGCCAGCGTTCCGGTGAACAGCGTCGGGGTGTCGTTGCCCCACGACAGGCTGGTCATGAACCCGGTCGCGAAGACCAGCGTGCCCATCTTCGGGAACCGCCGCGTCGCCGCCCAGTTCACCAGGAGCGCGACACCGAGGATCCACCAGAGGACGTCAGCCCAGCGCGACGCGCCGGTGAAGTGTCCATCGACGACGGTGCCGACCACCACCGCCACACCCGCCAGGAGCAGCAGCCGCGCGAAGACCGCGCCGGCGAATCCGACGCGTTCGCGGAAGAAGCCGAGCAGGGCCAGGAGCAAACCGGCGATCGCGAAGAAGGTCAGGCCCCGCACCGGCGGTCGCAGCAGTGTGCCGGGATTGTCCAGCCACAGCCCGAGAAGTCGTTGGCCGTAAGCGGGCAGGCCGCCGGTGAGCTGCTCGGCCATCGCGCCGAGACCGCCGTCGAGCGTGACGATTCCGAGGTAGAACAGCAGGAAAGCGCCCAGCGCCGGCAGATCCCAGGCCAGCCGCGCCCACCAGCGTCCGGTGCGGAACGCGCCCTCGCGCAGCGACGGGTGCAGCAACAGCCAGCACAACGCGATCAGCGGGACCGGCGCGAAACTCTGTTTGACGAACACCGAGGCGCCCAGCAGCACCAGACCGAGCCGCCGCGGCCACGCCTTGCCGTTGCGCAGCCCCGAATCCAGCGCCCACGCGCCGCAGGCGGTCAGGAAGATCCCGTCGATCGTGTGCCACGCCATCAACGGGAACGCGTTGAGGTTCAACAGCGCCGCGGCCGCCGTCAGCCCGGTGAGACCCGGCCCCCAGTCACGGACGCGGCGCCGGGTGACCAGCACGGCGAACGCGATGGTCGCCAGGATGATCTCCAGCATGCTGAGCACGCTGGACACGAAGAACAGCGGCCCCGGCACCACGAAGTCGACGACGTGCAGATACGCCGAACCCAGCGGCCGCGCCGAGATGATGTCGGAGTGCGGGACTTCGCCGTGCAGCACCCGCCACGCCTGGGCGAGGATGAACCCCTGGTCCGACGGGTGGAAACCGAAGCGCCCCACCCGGAGTTCGGTGACGACAGCGAGCGCGAGCACCCAGGCCGCGTGCAGCAAAAGCCGCAGCACTGTCCGGGACGGACGTACCACTGCCACGTCCGGTCCGATCGAAACCGGGGGACTGGCGACGTCCACACTGCCCCTTCCCGCTCGTCACTGCCTCGGCCCGTGCCCGCCGACCCCCCGGCGTATCGGAAACCGATGGTAGCGGCCAGGGGCGTCCCCCGATCGAGCCCGGCGGCGACGAGGTCAGGGACGACGGCGCCAGACCAGCCTGGTGACCGCGCCCGCGACCGACGCGAGCGGAGCCTTCCGGGGCAGGCCACGGGATTCCGGAGCGGATTCCGGCATCGCGCGGTAGACGAGGTGGGCGAAGAAACGCGCCGTCTTGGGTGCGACGAGCGTCACCAGTTCGGCGGCCGTGCCTTCGGGCAGGTTCAGGATCTCGGGGCGTTTCTCCAGTGCCTTCACCACGAGCGCGGCGGCCCGTTCGGGCGAGCTCGACGGCATGCCGCGATAGGACCCGGTCGGCGCGATCATGTCGGTCCGCACCAGCGGCATCCGGACCGAGGTGAAGGTGACGCCGTCGGAAAGCGTTTCCCGCCCGGCGGTCAGCCCGAACTCCTCCAGCGCCGCCTTCGAAGCCAGGTAAGCGGAAAACCGGGGCGTGTCGGTCTGCAGTCCTTGGGTGGTCACGTTGACGACGTGGCCGAACCCGCGCGCGGTCATCGACGGCAGCAGGCCCAGCGTCAGCCGCACGGGGCCGAAGTAGTTGATGGCCATCGTGCGCTCGTAGTCGTGGAACCGTTCGGTGGACAGCGAAAGCGAGCGCCGGATCGAGCGGCCCGCGTTGTTGACCAGCATGTCGACGGCGCCGTGCGCGGCGAGCACGTCCTTGACCAGAGCGTCGACGGCCCCGCCGTCGGTGAGGTCGCACGGATACGCCGACGCCTTCCCGCCCGCCGCGACGATCTGCTCGCGGACTTCTTCGAGTTCGTCGGCGCGCCTGGCCACGAGGATCACTTCGCCGCCCTTCGCGGCGACGGCGAGCGCGGACGCGCGCCCGATGCCCGACGAGGCGCCGGTGATCAGCACCTTGCGGCCGTCGAGCGGCTCCGGTCCCGGACGACGGCGGCCGCGATCGGGGTCCAGTTGCGCGAGCCAGTACCGGTAGAGCGGCCCGGCGTACTCCTCCAACGGCGGCAAGGTGACGCCGCTGCCTTCGAGGGCGGCCGTCGTCGCGCTCGTGTCGAAGTCGACCTCCATGCTCAGATGGGGGAGGACCTCCAGCGGGACGCCGAGTTCCGCGAGCACCGCCGCGCGGGCCGAACGGCCGCCGGGGACCCGGTCGAATCCGGCCGCCGCGGACTTCGCCAAGCGGGTCCCGGCGCGTTTCAGCGCCCCGGACGGCCGTGCGGGGAGGACGGCGGCGATCTTCGGCCCGCCCGCGGCCCGGGCGAAGGCGTTGTAGACCTCGTGCAGCGGCTGGGGCCGCGGCGACGCGAGGTGATATGTGCTGCCGCTGGGCGCGTCGGCGTGCATGAGGTGTTCCATCGCTTCGACGACGTAGTCGACCGGCACGATGTTCGTGGCGCCGAGATCCGGCGCGGCCAGCGGGAGACGCCGGGGCAGCGCGGCGAGCCGCGAGATCGCGGGAAGGAAGTAGTACGGACCGTCGATCTTGTCCATTTCACCGGTGCGCGAATCGCCGGCCACGGCGGACGGCCGGTACACGCGGAACGGTGTTTTCCCTTGGCGCCGCACGAGTTTCTCCGCCTCGAACTTCGTCGCGTGATACGGGGACGCGAAGCTCTGGCCGAGGTCGAAGTCGGCTTCGGTGAAACGTCCGGCGTACTGTCCGGCGACCGCGATGGAAGAGACGTGGTGGAAGAGCCCGGCGTTCGCGGCCGCGGCGAACTCCAGCACGGTGCGGGTGCCGTCGACGTTGGCCGCGCGGTTGGCGGCCTCGTCCGCGGTGAGGTCGTAGATCGCGCCGAGGTGCACGACGTGATCGAGGGCGCCCAGGCGGGCGGGATCGATGCCCAGCGAGGGTTCGGTCAGGTCGCCGGTGACGGGAACGAGCTTCTCGTGGCTCGGGAGCTTCCCGCGTGAGGTCTCCCTCACGAGTACGTGGACGGCTACGGTCTCTGGACGCCGTAGTAGGCGCGCGACCAGGCGTTTTCCCAGAAAACCCGTCGCGCCCGTCACGAAGTAGGTGGTCATGGCCGGCTCCTTCCGAACGGAGCCGACTCTACCTACTCAGAAGTAGGAACGGTAGTTGTCATTCACTGTGATCCGGATGTTCGGCCACCGCGACCACGGCGTCGCGGAGCGCGGCGCGCAGGCGCCCCACGTCCAGCGGCCCGAGTACGGCGGCCTCGCCGGGCGGAGCCACGAGCACGATCTTGTCGCTGCTCACGAACACCGTCACGTCCCGGCGCCTGCCCGCGAGATCCCGGCAGCCGACCGACCATTCGTCCCGCGGTGCCAACGTCCTCATCCTCCCGTAGCCCATGATCTCCCTTTCTCGTCCGTGGCTGGGACGAGGCGGTTTCGGGGCCGTGACGCCGGTTACGCCACATTCCTACTGATGGGTTAACCGAACCTGCGGATCGTGATCGACTTCGGGTTTGGCTAGGCCGGACGTGGGGGTACGGGAGTAGCGTCCGAGGGAAAGCCTGCCCGGGAGGTCTTTGTGTCCGAACCCAGGAAGATCGTGATCGTCGGTGCCGGCCTCGCGGGAGCGACGGCCGCCGGGACGCTGCGAGAACGTGGCTACGCGGGGGAAATCCTGCTGCTCGGGACCGATACGCATCGCCCGTACGAATTACCGCCCTTGTCCAAAGGGCTGCTGATGGGCAACACCGATGAACCCGATTGGGTGCACGACGCGGGTTTCTACGAAGAGAAGGACATCGCTTTCCGGAGCGGCGCGACCGCGACCAAGATCGAACTCGGCTCGCGGCTCGTGCACGACGACGCGGGTGGCGAGCACCTCTTCGACCGTCTCGTGCTCGCGACCGGGTCCGAGCCTCGATCGTTGCCGGTGCCCGGCGGTGACTTGCCCGGACTGCGAACTCTGCGCACCCTCGACGACGCGCTCGCGCTGCGCTCGGCGTTCAAGGACGCCGGACGGGTGGTGATCGTCGGCGCGGGCTGGATCGGCACCGAGGCCGCCGCGGCCGCCCGGGAACACGGCGCCGAGGTGACCGTGGTCGACCAGGTGAGCTCGCCGCTGCTCGCGGTCCTGGGAGAGCAGGTGTCCGGTGTCTTCAAAGACCTTCATACGGGGCACGGGGTGAACTGGCGGCTCGGCGAAGGTGTCGCCGGGTTCACCGGCGGTCCGGACGGGGTGACCGGCGTCCGTCTCCAGAGTGGTGACGAGCTTCCCGCCGACGTCGTGCTGGTCGCCGTCGGTGCCGCCCCGCGAGTCGACCTCGCGCACGCCGCCGGGCTGGAACTGTCGGACGACGGCGGTGTCTGCGCCGACGCCGGTCTGCGGACGGCCGCGCCCGACGTCTACGCGATCGGCGACATCGCCGCGCAGTTCCATCCCCGCTACGGGAAACGCGTGCGCGTCGAGCACTGGGGATGCGCGAAGTGGCAGGGCGAGCACGTCGCGGGGAACCTGCTGGGGGAGAACGAGCCGTACCTGAAGAGCCCGTACTTCTTCTCGGACCAGTACGACCTGGGGTGCGAGTACCGAGGGCTCGCCGATCTCGACGTCGACGAGCTCGTCGTGCGCGGCGATCTCGCTTCTCGCGACTTCACGGCGTTCTGGTTGCGGGACGGGCAGGTGACGGCCGCGATGAACGTCAACCAGTGGGACGACGGGGACGCGTTGAAGGCCCTGGTCGAGGGACGCGCTTCGGTGACGGCGGAGCAGCTGAGGACCGCCGATCTCACTTCGCTTGTCTGACGGTGTGGTGCCCCGGATGTCATGAAAGGGTCGTTCAAGACGTTTTTCGTCCTGAACGACCCTTTCATGACATCCGGGGAAGGGGGTCAGACCTCCTGGGCGACGGCCACGAGAGGCACCGAAGCCCGCGAAGGCCGCGTCATCGTCCCGAAGGCCAGCAGAGCGAGAACGCCGAAGCCCGCCATCACGATCCCCATCGGGACCGCGGTGCCCGGGCCGCCCAGTCCGACCAGCGGCGTCGCCAGCCCGCCGACGACGAACTGCAGCACGCCCAGCAGCGCCGACGCCGAACCGGCGGACCGCGCCTGTTCGGCCAGGGCCAGCGAACTCGCGTTCGGCGCCACCATGCCGATGCTCGACACCAGGATGAACAGCGGGATCAGCAGCCCGATCAGGCCGAGGTCCAGCACGGTCGCGGCGAGCACACCGAACCCGGCCACCGCCGCGATGACGAGGCCGACGGTCAGCAGCGTCCGCTCCGGGAAACGTCCGACGATGCGTCCGTTCAGCTGACCGACCAGCACGATGCCGATGCCATTGAGCCCGAACACCAGGCTGTACGCCTGCGGGCTGAGCCCGTAGACACCCTGGAGCGCGAAGGACGAGCCGGAGATGTAGGCGAACAGGCTGCCGAACATGAGCCCGGAGGCCAGCGCGTAGCCGAGGAAGCCGCGGTCGCGGAGCAGGCTCCCGTACTTCCGGAGCACCGAGCCGAGCCGGGCCGGGGTGCGGCGTTCCTCGGGCAGCGGTTCCGGCAGCAGGAAGAAGACGACGGCGAGCAGGATCGCGCCGAACACGGTCAGGCAGACGAACACGCCGCGCCACGAGGTCCAGTTCAGGATCTGGCCGCCGATGATCGGCGCCAGGATCGGGGCGAGCCCGTTGACCAGCATGAGCAGCGAGAAGAACTTCGTCATCGCGGTGCCGGAATAGAAGTCGCGCACGGTCGCCCTGGCGATCACGATGCCGGCCGCGGCGCCGAAGGCCTGGACGCCGCGGGCGGCGATGAGGAGTTCGGCGGTCGGGGCGACGGCGCACAGGATCGAGCCGACCATGTAGAGCGCGAGCCCGGCCACGAGCGGTTTGCGGCGGCCGATCGCGTCGGACAGCGGTCCGAGGATGAGCTGGCCGATGGCGAGCCCGATGATGAACGCGCTCAGCGTGAGCTGGACGGTGGCGTCCGCCGCGCGCAGTTCGCCCGCCATCTGCGGCAGCGCGGGCAGGTACATGTCGATGGACAGGGGCCCGAAGGCGGACAGGCCGCCGAGGATCAGGACGAAGCGGGCGCGTCCGGTCGTCCTCGGCCGGTGCGCGACGGTTTCTTCCACTCGCTCGGGCGCGATGGTCATGCTCGTTCCTTCCCCAGTCATGGTTCCGCGAGGAACAACTTGCTTAGAGTAGGTAACTATTCCCGCTGTGAGTCTTGCCACCCAGGTTTACCAAGACTGATCCGATCAATATTCGACACAAATCGCAGTGACCTCTAGATCTCGGGAGAGGTCGTCGGGTATACATCGGATGTCTGTTCGTTGATGTTGGAGCCGTTGAATCTTGACGGTTCGGCCGGAAGGGAAAATCCGTGCAGCTGTTGCGTCTCGGGGAGCCGGGAAGTGAGCGTCCGTTCGTACGTGCCGGGGACGGCACGGTGCGCGACCTCTCGGGGCTGACCGCCGACATCGACGGCAGCTTCTTCGCGGGCGACGGTGTCGCCAGGGTCGCGGCCGCGCTGGCCGCCGGTGAGCTGCCCGAAGCCGGCCCCGAATTCGCGCGGGCCAGGGTCGGCGCGCCGATCGCACGGCCCGGCAAGGTCGTCTGCGTCGGCCTCAACTACCGGCGGCACGCCGAGGAGTCCGGCGCCGAGGTCCCGACCGAGCCGGTCGTCTTCATGAAGGCGCCCGACGTCGTCGTCGGCCCGGAAGACGACGTGCTCGTGCCGCGCGGTTCGACCAAGACCGACTGGGAGGTCGAGCTCGGCGTCGTCATCGGCAAGACCGCGCGCTACCTCGAAAGCGTCGAAGAAGCCCTTGAGTACGTCGCCGGGTACACGGTCTCGAACGACGTGTCCGAGCGCGAGTTCCAGCTCGAACGCGGCGGCACCTGGGACAAGGGCAAGTCGTGCGAGAACTTCAACCCGCTCGGCCCGTGGCTGGTCACCGCCGACGAGGTGCCCGATCCGCAGGACCTGGGGCTGCGGTTGTGGGTCAACGGCGAGAAGAAGCAGGACTCGTCGACCAAGGACATGATTTTCACGGTCGCCGAGATCGTGCATTATCTGAGTCGGTTCATGGTGCTTCGCCCTGGCGATCTCATCAACACCGGTACCCCGCAGGGCGTCGCGCTCGGTCAGCCCGATCCCAAGCCGTACCTGCGGGAAGGTGACGTCATCGAGCTCGAGATCGACGGCCTCGGCCGTCAGCGCCAGAACGTCGGGCAGGCGTGATGGCGAAGATCGTGGGCATGGAGGTGCTCGACGTCCGCTTCCCCACCTCGCGGGAGCTGGACGGCTCGGACGCCATGAACCCGGACCCGGACTACTCGGCCGCGTACGTCGTGCTCCACACCGACGGCGGCCCGGACGGCTACGGACTCGCCTTCACCATCGGACGCGGCAACGACGTCCAGGCCGCGGCGATCCGCGCGCTGGAACCGCACGTCGTCGGGCTGGACGTGCCGACCGACGCGGCCGCGCTCGGCGCTCTGTCGCGGGCTCTGGTCGGTGACTCCCAGCTGCGGTGGCTCGGCCCGGAAAAGGGCGTCGCGCACATGGCGATCGGCGCGGTCGTCAACGCCGCCTGGGACCTCGCCGCACGGATCGCCGGCCTCCCGGTCTGGCGCTTCGCCGCCGAGATGTCGCCGGAGGAACTGGTCTCCCTCGTCGACTTCCGCTACCTGTCCGACGCGCTGACCGAGCAGGAGGCGCTCGACATCCTCCGCGCCGCCGAGCCCGGCCGCGCCGAGCGGATCGCCAAGATCGAACGCGACGGATACCGCGCGTACAGCACTTCCCCCGGCTGGCTCGGGTACTCGGACGAGAAGCTCGTCCGGCTCGCCGACCAGGCGGTCGCGGACGGCTTCGAGATGATCAAGCTGAAGGTCGGCGGTGATCTCGAAGACGACGTCCGCCGGGTGAAGCTCGCCCGCGAGACCGTCGGCGAGGACATCCGGGTCGCCGTCGACGCGAACCAGCGCTGGGACGTCTCCACCGCGATCGCCTGGATGACCGAGCTGGCGCCGTACGACCCGTACTGGATCGAGGAGCCCACCTCGCCGGACGACGTGCTCGGGCACGCCGCGATCGCCAAGGCGGTCGCCCCGATCCGCGTGGCCACCGGTGAGCACGTCCAGAACCGCGTGGTGTTCAAGCAGCTGCTGCAGGCCGGCGCGATCTCGGTGCTGCAACTGGACGCCGCCAGGGTCGGCGGGTTCAACGAGAACCTCGCGATCCTGTTGCTGGCGGCCAAATTCGACGTCCCGGTGTGCCCGCACGCCGGCGGGGTCGGGCTGTGCGAACTCGTGCGGCACCTGTCGATGTTCGACTTCGCGGCCGTGTCCGGGTCCGACGTCGACCGGTCCATCGAATGGGTCGACCACCTCCACGAGCACTTCACCGACCCGGCGGTCGTGACCGACGGCCGCTACCTGGCGCCCTCCGCGCCGGGCTTCTCGGCGCGCATGCACGACGCGACCCTGCGCCGGTTCACCTTCCCCGACGGTCCGGAATGGACGGAGATCGACAGTGAGTGAGTTCGAAGGCCTCGTCGCCGCCGTCACCGGCGGCGCCTCCGGGATCGGCCGGGCCACCGCGGACCTGCTGGCCTCGCGCGGCGCGACGGTCGCGATCCTCGACCTGAAGCCGGACGACCTTCCCGGAGGTCTCACCGGATTCCGTTGCGACGTCGGCTCCGACGACGAGGTCCGCGCGGCGATCGACGCGGTCGCCGAACGCTTCGGCAGGCTCGACGTCCTGGTCAACAACGCGGGCATCGGCGCACAGGGTGACGTCACCTCCAACAGCGACGACGAGTGGCACCGCGTGCTCGACATCAACGTCGTCGGCATGGTGCGGCTCGCGCGGGCGGCGTTGCCGCATCTGAAGAACTCGCCGTCGGCCGCGATCGTCAACACCTGTTCGATCGCCGCGTGGGCGGGCCTGCCCAACCGCGCCCTGTACTCGGCCAGCAAGGGCGCGGTGCTCTCGCTGACCCTGGCGATGGCGACCGACCACCTCGCCGACCGGATCCGGGTCAACTGCGTCTGCCCGGGGACCGCGGACACCCCGTGGGTCGGCAGGCTGCTCGACTCCGCGGGCGACCCGGAAGCCGAACGGGCGGCGCTGGCCGCCCGTCAGCCGATGGGGCGGCTGGTGACCGCGGACGAGGTGGCGAACGCGATCGTGTATCTCGCCAGCCCGCTGTCGGCTTCGACCACCGGCACGGCGCTCGCCGTCGACGGCGGTATGTACGGGCTGCGCCCGCGCGGTCCGGTCCAGCAGTAGCTCCCTACCCGGTTCCGGCTGTCATCAAGGAGGATGCGGTGCGTACGAGGGTGATCAGGGTGGCCGCCGCGGCCACCGCGCTCGGGCTGGCCTTGTCGGCCTGTGGATCCACGAAGGACAACGCGCCGAAACCGGGTGCCGGCGGTGGCGGCAAGGTCGGTGCGACGATCCCGCTGCTGACCTCGCCGTTCTGGCAGGCCTACAACAACTACGTACCGCTGAAGGCGAAGGAACAGGGCGTCGAGGCGCTGCCGACGGTCAACGCCGACAGCGACTCGGCGAAGCAGATCACCGACGTCAACACCCTGCTCAATCAAGGGATCAAGGGTCTCGTCGTGACGCCGTTGGACTCCGCGGCCGTCGTGGCCGGGCTCAAAGCGGCGGAGAACAAGGGCGTCCCGGTGGTGGCGGTCGACGTCGCGCCCGAGAGCGGCAAGGTCTCGATGGTGGTGCGCGCGGACAACAAGGCGTACGGCACCAAGGCCTGCGAAGCGATCGGCGCGAAGGTCACGTCGGGCAAGGTCGTCCAGGTCATGGGCGACCTCGCCTCGGTCAACGGCCGTGACCGCTCCGAGGCGTTCCGGGAGTGCATGAAGACGAAGTTCCCGGGCGTCCAGGTGCTGGAGGTCGCCGCCGAGTGGAAGGCGGACAAGGCTTCGTCCGGTTTGGACAGTCTGCTGACCGCCAACCCGGACATCAAGGCCGTGTACATGCAGGCGGGCGGCGTCTATCTGGCGCCGACGCAGCAGGCGCTCAAACGCAAGAACCTCTCCTTCCCGGTCGGCGACCCGAAGCACGTCGTGCTGGTCAGCAACGACGGGATCCCCCAGGAACTGGCCGCGATCCGCGCGGGCGAGCTCGACGCGACCGTGTCCCAGCCCGCCGACGACTACGCCAAGTACGGCATGTACTGGATCAAGAAGGCGATGGCGGGGGAGGCCTTCAAGGCCGGTCCGACCGACCACGGCAGCACGATCGTCGAGGTCCGGCCGGGGATCCTGGAAGACCAGCTCCCCGCGCCCGTCGTCACCAAGGACAACGTCGACGACAAGGCCCTCTGGGGGAACAACCTGTGAGCGCGCTGCCCGCCGGGTCCGCCGCCGTGCCGGTGGTCAGCGCGTTGGGCGTCGGCAAACGCTACGGCCCGACCGTGGCGCTGTCCGACGTCAGCATCACCGTCGAATCCGGCGAGTCGCACGCGCTCGTCGGTCGTAACGGGGCCGGGAAGTCGACGCTGGTCTCGATCCTCACCGGACTGTCCAAAACGGACACCGGTTCGGTCGAGTTCGGCGGCGTCCCCGCGCCGCCTTTGTCCAGACAGGACGACTGGAAGCGTGCCGTCGCCTGTGTCTACCAGCACGCGATGGTCGTCCCGCAGCTGACCGTCGCGGAGAACCTGTTCCTCAATCGCCAATCCGGCAAGGGTTTCGCGATCGGCTGGCAGCGGTTGCGCCGTCAGGCCAGGGAACTGCTCGACTCCTGGGACGTGGGGGTCGACGTCGACACCCCGGCGGGGGAACTGTCGGTCGAGGACCGGCAGTTCGTCGAGATCGCCAGGGCGCTCTCGTACGGCGCGCGGTTCATCGTGCTCGACGAGCCGACGGCGCAGCTGGACAGCCAGGCGATCGAACGGCTTTTCGAGCGGATGCGCCAGATGCAGGCGAACGGGGTGACGTTCCTGTTCATCTCGCATCACCTCCACGAGGTGTACGAGGTGTGCCAGGCGGTCACCGTGCTGCGCGACGCCAAGCACATCCTGACCGCGCCGGTCTCGGAGGTCGGCCGCGCCGAGCTCGTCGACGCGATGACCGGTGAGCGGGGCGGGCTTTCCGTCCGCGACGCCTCGACGCGCGAGGCGCTGGCACCGGACGCCGACGAGGTGCTGACCGTCGACGGGCTTTCCGGTGACGGCTTCGAGGACGTGACGTTCCGGATCCACCGCGGCGAGGTGATCGGGCTCGCGGGCAGCAACGCCAGCGGCAAGCATCAGGTCGCCGAAACCGTGTACGGCCTGCGATCGCCGTTTTCCGGGACGATCCGGGTCGACGGGAGGCCGTTGAAACCGGGCGACATCCCGGCCGCGATCCGCGCCGGGATCGGCTGCGTGCCGAGGGACCGGCACCACGAAGGCCTGGTCCTGGAGCACTCCATCGCGGACAACGCCACACTGTCCATTTTGGATCGTATGGGCAAGGGCGGCGTCGCGTCACCGGGCACGCGGTATTCGAAAGCGTCGAAGGCCTTGCGGGACTACGACATCGTCGCTGCCGACGCCGACCAGCCGGTGTCCGACCTTTCCGGAGGCAACCAGCAGAAGGTCGTCCTTGCCCGCGCGCTGGCCGGGGATCCGCGCCTGGTCGTGCTGATCAACCCGACCGCGGGCGTGGACGTGAAGTCGAAGGAAGCGCTGCTCGCGGTCGTCGACCGGGTACGGGCGGAAGGCAAGGCGGTGCTGATCGTCAGCGACGAGCTGGACGATCTCCGGCTGAGCGACCGGGTGCTGGTGCTGCGCGCCGGCGCCGTGGCCGCCGAGCACCGGGCGGGCTGGACCGACGGGGACCTCGTGGCCGACATCGAAGGAGTGGAACGGTGACCGAGTTGATGACCGATCCGAAGACTTCGTCGTTCGCGGCCCCGCCGCGCCGCAAGAAGTTCCGCTGGCTGCGCGAACTCGCCCTGGTCCCGGCGCTCGTCGTGGTGTTGATCATCGGAGGACTGATCAGCGACACGTTCCTGACCTTCGGCAGCATCGTCGGGATCCTGTCCGCCTCGGCGGCGCTGTCGATGGTGGTGCTGGGCGAATCGCTCGTGCTGCTGACCGGGAAGTTCGACCTGTCGCTGGAATCCACCATGGGCATGGCGCCCGCGCTCGGCGCGATGCTGGTCATCCCGGTGGCCTCCTCGGGCTTCGGCACCGAGATCCCGGGCTTCGCGGGCATCCTCGCCGTGCTGGTGGCCGGCGCCGCGATCGGTTTCGTGAACGGGTTCCTGATCGTCAAACTGAAGCTGAACGCCTTCATCGTCACGCTGGCGATGCTGACCGTGCTGCGCGGCACGCAGATCGGGTCCACGCAAGGAAAGACGCTCTTCGACCAGCTGGACGTGTTCACCGCGCTGGCGACGACGACGTTCATCGGGCTGCCGATGTCGGTGTGGCTGGCCGCGGCGCTGTTCACCGTGTTCGGGCTGGGGCTGCGGTATCACCGGATCGGCCGGTCGCTGTACGCCATCGGGGGCAACCGGGAAGCCGCGCGGGCCGCCGGTATCCGCGTCGACCGGATTTCGTGGGGTGTCTTCGTCGTCGCCGGTGTGCTGGCGGCGCTCGGCGGGCTCGCGTACACGGGTTACGTCGGCGCGCTCGGCGCGGATCAGGGCGACGGGCTCATCCTGCAGGTGTTCGCGGCCGCGGTGATCGGCGGTGTCTCCCTGGACGGCGGGAAGGGCACGCTGGTCGGGGCGCTCACCGGTGTGCTGCTCCTGCAGACGGTCACCAACCTGCTCCAGGTCGCGCAGGTGCCGCCGGAATGGCTGAAGGCGATCTACGGCGTGATCATCCTGGTTGCGTTGATCATTTCCCGCTACGCGAGCGGGAAAGCCCAGACTTAGCCCGAAAGTCCGTGAAGGCCTCCTTCCCTACCTTGAGAGTAAGGAAGGAGGCCTTCACGGAGCATCCATGGAGGAAAGTGCGGTGTCAGGAAACTTCGGCGGCCGAAGTGGGATCGTCCGCCGTGCCGAGGGCGTTGCGGAGCCACTGCTCCACACCGGCGACGTGCACGGTGGCCCACGAACGCGCGAGTTCGGGTTCGCGGGCGGCGATGGCTTCGTAGATGGCCGTGTGCTGCTCGCGGGTCTTCGCGACCGCGCCCTCCTGGGTGAGCCCGCGCCAGATGCGGGCGCGCGCGGTGGGGCCGGACAGGCTGTCCAGCAGCGAGCACAGCACCGGATTCCCGGAGCCGTCGGCGATCTTGCGATGGAACTGCAGGTCGTTGGCGACCAGTGCCTCCACCGTCGGCGAGTCGGCCAGCTCGTCGAGCAGGCGGCCTAGTTCCGCGATGTCCTCGTCGCTCATGCGCATCGCGGCCATCGCCGTCGCCGCCGGTTCGAGGATCCGGCGGACGGCGAGGAAGTCCAGCACGGTGTCGTCGCGGTGGAAGTCCACCACGAACGTCATCGCGTCGAGGAGGAGATTCGGTTCGAGGCTGGTGACGTACGTCCCGTCGCCCTGGCGGACGTCGAGCACGCGGATCAGGCACAGCGCCTTCACCGCTTCGCGCAGCGAGCTGCGGGACAAGCCGAGCCGCTGGGCCAGTTCGGCCTCTTTCGGCAGCCTGTCGCCGGGAGCAAGCTCGCCGGAGATGATCATGTCCTTGATCTTGTCGATCGCGACATCGGTGACCGGCATGTTCCACCGCCCTCCCCGAAGACCTCGGATGTTTGAGTGTCAGTTGACAGAGTGCCATGTTTCGAGTTGAGGAGTCGCGGTGACCCACGGTGTCGCATCACAAAGAGTGGCACTCCACACCCGGTTGAAGCCGGGCAAGGAGGCCGAATACGAGTCGGTCCACGCCGTCATCCCGCCTGAGCTGGACGAAGCCCTGCGTGGCGCGGGCGTGCGTTCGTGGCGGATCTGGCGTGACGGGCTCGACCTGTTCCACGTCGTCGAGGTGGAGGACTACGCGAAGATGCGAGAGGTGCTGCGCGACCATCCGGCCAACATCCCGTGGCAGGCACGGATGTCGGAACTGCTCGACGTCGAAGACGACTACTCGGGCGGCGATTCGGGGCTCGGCCTGGTCTGGGAGCTCCCGTGAAGATGTCCCTGTCCCCACTGGGGCTCGGCTGCGCGCAGCTGGGCAACCTGTACCACGCCATCACCGGCGAGACGGCCGAAGCGACCGTCCGGCAGGCGTGGGACGAAGGAATCCGGTACTTCGACACCGCCCCGCACTACGGTCTCGGGCTGTCGGAACGACGGCTGGGCGCGGCGCTTTCGGCGTATCCTCGCGCGGACTTCGTGGTGTCGACCAAGGTCGGCCGCGTGCTGGAACCCGACCCCGCTGGCGCTTCGCGCACCGACTCGCAGGGTTTCGTCGTGCCCGCGGCGTTCAAGAGACGCTGGGACTTCAGCCGCGACGGGATCCTCCGGTCGCTTGAGGACAGTCTGGAGCGCCTCGGGCTCGACCGGGTGGACGTCGTCTACGTGCACGACCCGGACGAACATTTCGAGGACACCGTCAACGGCGCGTTCCCCGCGCTGCTCGAACTGCGGGAGCAGGGCGTCGTCGACGCCATCGGGGCCGGGATGAACCAGGCGCCGATGCTCACGGAGTTCGTCCGCCGGTTCGACCTCGACGTGATCCTGCTGGCGGGCCGGTACACCTTGCTGAACCAGCCCGCGCTCGACGATCTTCTCCCGCTGTGCGCGGAACGCGGCGTGGACGTGGTGGCCGGGGGCGCGTTCAACGCCGGGATCCTCGCCACCGCGTCGCCGGGCACGATGTACGACTACGCCGAGGCGCCCGCCGAACTGGTCGAGCGGGCGCGGCGGATCGCCGAGGTCTGCGAGCGGCACGGTGTCGAACTCCCGCAGGCCGCGTTGAGGCTGCCCCCCGAGCATCCGGCGGTGGTGTCCGTCGTCGTCGGCGCGCACGATCCCGGTCAGGTGCGGCTCAACGCCGAACGGTTCCGGCGCCCGGTGCCGCGCGAGTTGTGGACGGACCTGATCCGTGCGGGACTGTTGCGGGAGGACACCGTGCTGCGACAGGAGGACCGGCCGTGATCGACGCGCACCACCATCTCTGGGATCCCTCGCGGCGGGACTACCCGTGGATGACGGGCGAGGCGCTGGACCCGATCCGGCGTCCGTACACAGTGGACGATCTCCGCGCGGTGACCAAGGCGGCCGGGGTGAAGGGGACCGTGCTGGTGCAGACGGTCTCCTCGGAGGAGGAGACGCGCGAGTTCCTCTTCGCCGCCCGGGACGAACCGCTGATCGCGGGCGTCGTCGGCTGGACCGACCTCACCGCCCCGGACGTCGCCGAGCGGGTGGCCGCGTTTTCCGGTCCGCTGGTGGGGATCCGGCATCAGGTGGAAGACGAGGCCGACCCGTCGTGGCTGACGCGGCCCGACGTCCTGCGTGGCCTCGCCGCCCTCGGCGAGGCCGGGCTGGCCTACGACCTGCTGGTGAAGCCGCCTCAGCTTCCCGCCGCCCTCGCCGCCGCGAAAGCGTTGCCGGATCAGGTTTTCGTGCTGGACCACGCCGCGAAGCCGCCGATCTCCTCGGGCCAGTGGCAGCCGTGGGCGGACGGCGTCGCGGCCCTGGGCGGGCTGGACAACGTGTACTGCAAGCTTTCGGGGCTGGTGACCGAGGCGGACTGGGCGCACTGGAAGGTCGGGCAGCTGGCACGGTGGGCGGAGCACGTGCTGGAGTCCTTCGGGGCTTCGCGCCTGATGTTCGGCTCCGACTGGCCGGTCTGCGAACTCGCGGCCGCGTACGAGGTCGTCGTGGACACGGCCTTCTCGCTGACGGGCTCGCTGAGCGACGCCGAACGGCTGGAATTCTTCGACGGCACCGCGCGGCGCGCCTACCGCCTCTCGTGAGTGGTGAGGCCGCGGTTATCGAGGAGTAGGGCAAAGGTGACGCTGTGCCTGAGCCCAGGGGTATGCGAAGTCGTGTGACGGCGGATAAACCCCGTAAACCCCCAGATACCCCGGGATGACCAACCAACACCCCAAACCACACCAATAACAACCCCCCGAGAGACGCCCA
>NZ_JBFBGL010000080.1:0-8421 GCF_040684635.1 Amycolatopsis sp. NPDC089917
GAGACTCGCGCCGTCGACGACCACCCGGCCATGCTGGGTGGGGCTGTGCACAGTCCAGTCCTCGATCCGGCCTGACCAACCCGGTACCGGCGCCCGCCCGCCTGCTGTACATGAAGGCCCCCTTCCTTGCGCTAGACGCAGCGAAGGAGGCTTTCACGCGCCACCGTTTGTGACTGCTGGTGCGCCTGAGGCGAACGTGGCGCTCCCATGGTCCGTGAAGGCCTCCTTGAGGGACCCAGAGTCCCTCAAGGAGGCCTTCACGGACCGACGGTCAAAGGCGCCGACCTGGGCGTTTCCGGTTTGGTTGGCCAATCGCGGCATTCTGGGAACAAGGTCACAAACCCTGGCGGCCCGCCGGGCGCGCGGTAGCTTCGGAGTGGTGTCCACCACATCCACCTCCACTCGCAGGACCGCGATCAGCGTGTTCGTGGCGCTGGGCCTCGTCGCGATCGCGATGGTGGCGCTGGGCGCGACGGGCTTGGCCGTCAAGCAGGTGAACGGGCAGCCGCTCGCGATCCTCGAAGAAGTCCCCGGCCCCGACACCGGTCCGACGTGCGCCGTCGACAAACGGTACGTCGACGAGGCGACGTCCGGCATGCGCCCGGACGTGATCGAGGCGTGGAAAACCCTGCTCGCCAAGGCCAAAGCGCAGAACATCACGCTCTGCGTGAACGACGGCAAGCGCAGCCGGGCCCAGCAGCAGCAGGAGTTCGACAAGGCCGTCCAGCGGTTCGGCTCCGTGGAGGAGGCCAAGAAGTGGGCGCTGCAGCCCGAGACGTCCATGCACGTCAAGGGAATCGCCGTCGACATCCAGCCGCTGAACTCGGCCATCTGGGTGGACAAGAACGGCGGCGCGCTCGGCTGGTGCCGCCGCTACGACAACGAGAAGTGGCACTTCGAGTACGACCCGGCCTGGGCCACCGGCGGCTGCCCGCCCCGGCTCCCCAGCGCGACCGGCAACTGAAGCGCGACTCGCGTGCTCGGACCCGGAACTCGCGTGATGGAAGGCGGAACTCGTCCAAGCACGCGAGTTCCGGGTTCCATCACGCGTCTCGCGGCTTCGGCACCTTACTGGTCCAAACGTCCATAAAGGACACATCTCGCGGGGAAAGTGGCTTTCGCGAAACCGGACCCGGACCTCGGTACCGGCCGTGTCGATTTCGGGGCGTTGGATGACCGGAAACCCACACAGTCCCCGTGAATGGCCCGATCGCGAAGGGGTGTGGGAATAGAGACGTTCACCGTCTCTATTCCCACACACCCCTCACCCCGAGTAGCGCACTGACGACCTCTGGCGAAATCGCGCTAATCGCCGAAAGCGGGCACTCGCGTCTCAGAATTCGCCCCTTAGGGACACTCGAGGCCGCACTCGGCAACTAGCCCAGCTTTTCGACCACGTACTTCGCGGCCTCCGCGAGCAACGCCTGGTCGTACGGAGCGTCTTTGGCCGCCTTGCTGGACATGACGGCCATGACGATCGGCGGCTTGCCCGGCGGCCACACGACGGCGATGTCGTTCAGCGTTCCGTAGTCCCCCGTCCCGGTCTTGTCCGCGATGGTCCACCCGGGCGGCAGGCCCGCGCGGATCCGCTCGGCGCCGGTGGCGGTGCGCTGGAGCAGATCGCGAAGGAAGTCGCGTTTGCCGTCCTCCAGCGTGTCGCCCAGCAGGATCCGCTGGTAGTCGGTGCCGAACGCCCGCGGCGTCGTGGTGTCGCGCGGATCGCCCGGGGTGGCCTCGGTGATCAGCGGTTCGATCCGGTCCATCCGCGTGACGGTGTCGCCGAGGCCGCGCGTGAACGCCGTCAGTTCGGCGGGTCCGCCCAGATCACGCAGCAGCAGGTTGCCCGCCGTACCGTCGCTGTACCGGATGGCGGCGTCGCAGAGCTGGCGGATCGTCATCCCGGTGGCCACGTGCAGCCCGGTGACCGGGGCGTGTTTCATCAGGTCGTCCCGGGAGTAGCTGACCCGCGTTTCCAAGTGGGACAACGGATTGCGCTGCAGGACGGCGGCCGCCGCGACCCCTTTGAACGCCGAGCAGAACGCGAACCGCTCGTCCGCGCGGTGCTCGACCGTGCCGCCACCCCCGGTGTCGAGCGCGTACACACCGAGCCTGGCGTCGAACCTCCTCTCCAGCTCCAGCAACCGGTCGTGGAACTGCCGGGTGGGCGAAGGCGGCGGTGGAGGCGGCGCGGGAATGGACGACGGCGGTGGCGAAATCGCGCGAGTACAGGCGGCCAGCGGCGCGAGGACCGCCATCCCCAGCAGCGCACGACGGGTGACAGTCATCGTGATCCCTCCCCCTGATCACTTCGAACATAGCAACTTCTCCACGCCCGCCGGATCGGCCAAGCGGCCGACGGCGGCGCCCCGGCCGGACACGGGAGTGTGCCTTCCCCCACTCGACCGGGCCACCATCCTGGTTACCGACGGGTAACCGGGGCTAGGGTGCGGTCAGGACTACCTCTACTTCAGGAGCATTCGTGGCCGCAGGAGCAACACCGCTCGCGCCGAACGCGCGGTCGGTACGCAATGTCGCCTTCGTCGAAGGGGTGCGAACGCCCTTCGGCAAGGCAGGTGACAAGGGCATGTACGCCGGCACCCGTGCCGACGACCTCGTCGTCAACGCCATCCGTGAACTGCTGCGCCGGCACCCCGAGCTGCCGCCGGAGCGCGTCGACGAGGTGGCGATCGCCGCCACCACCCAGATCGGCGACCAGGGCCTGACCATCGGCCGCACCGCAGCGCTGCTGGCGGGCCTGCCGAAGTCGGTGCCCGGATTCGCGCTGGACCGCATGTGCGCGGGCGCGATGACCGCGGTCACCACGACCGCGAGCGGGATCGGTTTCGGTGCCTACGACATCGCCATCGCCGGCGGCGTCGAGCACATGGGCCGCCACCCGATGGGCGAGGGCGTCGACCCGAACCCGCGCATCATCGCGGACAAGCTGGTCGACCCGACGGCGCTCGTCATGGGCCAGACCGCGGAGAACCTGCACGACCGGTTCCCGGCGATCACCAAGCAGCGCACCGACGCCTTCGCCGCGCGCAGCCAGGAGAAGTACGCCGAGGCCGTGAAGACCGGCAAGATCGGACCCGAACTGGTCCCGGTCGCCACCCGGTCCAAGGAACTCGGATGGGGCCTCGCGACCGAGGACGAGCCGCCGCGTCCGGGCACCACCGTCGAGCAGCTGGCCGGGTTGAAGACGCCGTTCCGCCCGCACGGCCGGATCACCGCGGGCAACGCGGCCGGTCTCAACGACGGCGCCACCGCGGCGCTGCTCGCCGACGAGGACACCGCCCGCGAACTCGGCCTGCCGATCGGCATGCGCCTGGTGGGCTACTCCTTCGCCGGGGTCGAGCCGGAGGTCATGGGCATCGGCCCGGTGCCCGCCACCGAGAAGCTGTTCAAGCGCACCGGCCTGTCGATCGACGACATCGGCCTGTTCGAGATCAACGAGGCGTTCGCCGTCCAGGTGCTCGCGTTCCTCGACCACTTCGGCATCGCCGACGACGATCCCCGCGTCAACCAGTGGGGTGGCGCGATCGCCTGCGGTCACCCGCTCGCGTCCTCCGGCGTCCGGCTGATGACGCAGCTTTCGCGTCAGTTCGCCGAGCGCCCCGACGTGCGCTACGGCCTGACAACCATGTGCATCGGGATCGGCATGGGCGGCACGGTCATCTGGGAGAACCCGGCTTTCGAGGGGGCCAAGTAGCCATGACTTTCACCGCTGAGCAGGCGAAAGCCGCCTTCCCCGACGAGGTCGTCACGAACGCGGTCACGCGTCTGGTGAAGGTGCCCGGGCTCGACAAGCCCGTCGCGCTGATCACCCTGGACAACGGCCACGACCACACCCGGCCGAACACCTTCGGCCCGCAGGGCCTGGTGAGCCTCAACGCCGCGATCGACGCCGCTTTCGCCGCCGAACCCGCCGCGATCGCGGTCACCGGCAAGCCGTTCATCTTCGCCGTCGGCGCCGACCTTTCCGGGGTCGAAGCGGTCGCGGATCCGGCGCTGGCGCGGGAAATCGCGCAGACCGGGCACGACGTCTTCCGGCGCCTCACCGAGACCGAGATCCCGACGTTCGGGTTCATCAACGGCGCGGTCATGGGCGGCGGGCTCGAACTCGCACTCTCCTGCGACTACCGCACGCTTTCGGAGAACACCCCCGCGATCGCGTTCCCCGAGGTCTTCCTCGGCCTGTTCCCCGGCTGGGGCGGCACGCAGCTGCTGCCGAACCTGATCGGGCCGGACGCCGCGGTCACCGTGATCATCGAGAACGCGCTGGCGCAGAACAAGATGCTGAAGGTCGCGCAGGCGGCGGAGCTCGGCATCGTCGACGAGGTCTTCGGTTCGGCCGACTACCTCGAACAGTCCCTGCTGTGGCTGGCGAAGGTCGTCAACGGCGAGATCACCCCCGCCCGCCGCGAGATCGACCGTGGCGCGGGCTGGGACGCGGCGATCGGCCGCGCCAAGGCCATTGTGGACGGACGGACGAAGGGCGCGTCCCCCGGCGCGACCAAGGCCGTCGAGCTGCTGGAGCTGGCCCGTGAGAACGACCTCGACCGCGGCTACGCGGCCGAGACCGACGGCCTCGCCGAACTGCTCATGGACGACACGCTGCGCGCCGGGCTGTACTCGTTCAACCTGGTCAACAAGCGCGCCAAGCGCCCGGCCGGAGCGCCGGACAAGTCGTTGGCGCGCAAGGTGAACAAGGTCGGCATCGTCGGCGCGGGCCTGATGGCCAGCCAGATGGCGCTGCTGTTCGTGCGCCGTCTCAAGGTGCCCGTGGTGCTCACCGACGTCGACCAGGAACGGGTCGACAAGGGTGTGTCCTATGTGCACGGTGAGATCGACAAGCTGCTGGCCAAGAAGCGGGTTTCGCCGGACGGCGCGAACCGGCTGAAGGCGCTCGTCACCGGCTCGCTCGACAAGGCCGCGTTCGCCGACGCCGACTTCGTGATCGAGGCGGTGTTCGAGGAGCTGGGCGTCAAGCAGAAGGTCTTCGCCGACCTGGAGCAGTACGTCTCCCCCGAGACGATCCTGGCGACGAACACCTCGTCGCTGTCGATCACCGCGATGGCGTCGGAACTCAAGCACCCGGAGCGAGTGGTCGGGTTCCACTTCTTCAACCCGGTCGCGGTGATGCCGCTGCTGGAGATCGTCCGCGCGGAGAAGACCGACGACGCGGCGCTGGCTACCGCTTTCGCGCTCGGCAAGCAGCTCAAGAAGTCGAGCGTGCTGGTCAAGGACGCGTCCGCGTTCGTGGTCAACCGGCTGCTGCTGCGCTTCCTCGGCGAGGTGCTGGTGACCGTCGACGAGGGCACGCCGTTCGAGGTCGCGGACAAGGCGCTGGAACCGCTGGGCCTGCCGATGACCCCGCTGACGCTGATGCAGCTGGTCGGCCCGGCGATCGCCTTGCACGTCGGGGAAACCCTGCACGGGGCGTTCCCGGACCGGTTCACCGTCAGCGAGAACCTCGACCGTTTCGTCAAGGCGGGCAAGAAGGGCGTCTGGCAGTGGGATGACAAGGGCAACGCCACCGTCGACCCCGAGGTGGCCGAGCTCTGGCAGCGCGGCGACTCGCCGTCGACGTCCGAGCAGGTGCGTGACCGCGCGCTGGCCGCGATCGCCGAGGAGATCCGGATCATGCTCGACGAGGGCGTGGTCGCCGAGGCGCAGGACATCGACCTGTGCCTGATCCTCGGCGCCGGCTGGCCGTTCTGGCTGGGCGGCATCACGCCGTACCTGGACCGCGCGGGCGTGTCCGAGAAGGTCAACGGCAAGCCGTTCCTGGCCCCGGGTGTGGCGAGCGTGCCGCTCTCCTGAGCCTCGGCGAAAAGCCACCGTGCGCGACACTTCGGTCGCCCACGGTGGCTTCTTGCGTATTTCGTGGACTTTGTGGCGCGGGGCTGCGATTTCCGGAACACTCGGCCTACACCTGGATTTCCAGGTACTGGGGAACAACTGAAGAGAACTGGGAGGCGACCCGATGAAGAAGAACCGGGACTTCTAGCGGAGAGGCCAGGCTCCCCTGCCATCCTCGGGGGAGCCTGGCTTTCAGCGCTCGCCCTCGGGCGGGCAGGGCGGGAGCGTGGTCTTCATCTTGGCCGCGAGCCCCGCGGGGTCGAGGACGTCGACCTTCTTCGCCTCGGGGAATCGCCGGCGCAGCTCGTTCGCCCACGCCTCAGGATCGGTTCCGGCGACGGGCACGAGATGCACCGCCGCGGGGAGCGCGTCCGGCGTCGTCAGCTTCACCAGCTCCGGCTGATTCGCGAAGATCTTCTTGAAGCGCTCGTAGGACTCCGCCTTGGTTTCGGTCAGTACCCGGCGGGCCTTCTGGTCGTCCCGGAGCGCCTGAGCGGCGCGGGTCATCCCGTCGTCGGTCTCGATGTAGACGACCAGCTGGATCCCGCAGAGTTCCCGCTTCCCCAACGGTGCGGGCACCGCGTCGCGCGGCAACGCCGCCGGGGCGGGCGGCTCGGCGAACCGGTTCAGGACGACGACGGCCGTGGTCACGGCGGCCGCGACGACCAGTACGCCGACGACGCCGAGTACCCAGAGCAACCGGTTGGAAGCCCTGGGTTTGCCTGTCTCTTCCTCCACAGGGACGATCATCACACAGCGCGTGTTCGTTGGCCGTCCGGACACTTTTCGTTCAGCAACGCTCTTTAGCGTGCCGCCGGTGAACAGCGAAAAACCGGGCGTGGACCGCCGCGGATTCCTCAAGCGCGCGGGCCTCGTCTCCGCCGCGGCCGCGGGCGCGCCGATCGCCGCCGCCGCTCCGGCGGAAGCCCTCGATCTGAACCTCGACCTCGATCTCGGCATCGACCTCTCCTGGCTCTTCGGCCGGGACCGCTACCAGTGGCTCGTGGGCGATCACCACATCCACACGCAGTACTCGTACGACGCGATGTACACAGTGGACGGAATCGCCGACGGCGCCCGGCGGCACGGGGCGGACTGGGCGGTGATCACCGATCACGGTCACGCGGCGCACGAGAAGTCGTCGGTGGAGCGGACGAACGCCGCGATCAGGGCGGCGCAGCGCGAACACCGCGATCTCCTGCTGTGGCAAGGCATGGAGTGGAACGTGCCGGGAGCCGAGCACGCGACCCTGTTCTTCCAGGCCGGCGAGCGCCAGGCCGCGAAACTGCGTGAGTTCGAGCGCGCCTTCGACTGGCGGCTGACCGGGACCGAACCGGGCACGCCGGACAACGAGGCGCTGGCGGTCAAGGCGATCCGCTGGCTGGCCGCCGAAGAGCGGGCGCGCCGGATCCACGCGCCGGTCGTGGTGATCAACCACCCGCTGCGCAACGGAAGGGTCGCCCCGCACGAGATCCGCGCGCTGCGCGACGCCGCGCCGGGCATCGTCATCGGCATGGAAGGCGCACCGGGCGCGCAGGCCGACGGTTTCCCGAAGCCGCTCGGGAGCGGCGGTGGCGCGCGCGGCGGGTACGGCAACTCCCCCGGTTCGAACTCGTGGCCGGGCTTCCCGGAGTCGGCCTACCGCACCTACGGCGGTTTCGACTGGAGCACCGCGACCGTCGGCGGACTCTGGGATTCGCTGCTGGCCGAAGGAAAGCCGTGGTGGATCACCAGCAACTCCGACTCGCACTACAACCGCGGCGACACCCTCGTCCGGCCCGGTGTCCCCGACGGCTACTACGACGAGCACGGCGCCTACCCGGACCCGATCGACACCGGCGTCCCGCAGAACCTGCCCCCGTACGCGGACTTCGCGCCCGCCGAGTTCAGCCGGACCGTCGTCGGCGTGACCCGCCGGAGCCACGAAGCCGTGCTGGAAGGCCTGCGCGCGGGGCGCGTCTGGGTGGTGCACGGCGGACTCGCGCAGGAACTGGAGTTCGGCGCGTACAGCGGCTGGAGCTCGGCCACGATGGGCGGCAGGCTCCGGATCCGGCGCGGGGACGACGTCACGATCGTCGCCTCGGCGAAACTGGCGGCCCGGCCCAACGGCGGCGGCACGATCCCCCGGCTCGCGCGGCTCGACCTCGTGTCCGGACCGGTGACCGGCCCGGCCGCCGACCGTGACGCGCGGACCGCCCCGGGCACGCGGGTGGTCCGCTCCTTCGAACCGCGCTGGGCGCCGGGGCGGCGGGTCGCCTTCCGGCACACCTTCCGCAACGTGCGCGAGCCGTTCTTCGTGCGGACGCGCGGGACGGACGGCCGGAAGCACGTGCCCGGCGGGATCGAGCCGAGCGCGGACGTGATCGGGCAGTCGAACCCGTTCGAAGACCTGTGGCTGTACGGGAACCCGATCTTCGTGGACGTGCGTTAGCCGTCTCGCGGATGTCAGGAAAGGGTCGTTCAGGACGAAAAACGTCCTGAAAGAACCATAGAGGTCAAATACCGGATCGCGAAAAACCCCCCCGGGGCGGGGGCGGGGCCCCCCCCCTACCCCGC
>NZ_JBFBGL010000080.1:8431-30236 GCF_040684635.1 Amycolatopsis sp. NPDC089917
GAAGCTGAGGCGCAGCGACCACGTCGAGGTGCGGTACATGGTCGGCGTGGACCCGGACGAAAAACGTCCTGAACGACCCTTTCCTGACACTTCCGGAAGCGCTACGACCCCAGCGTGTCCGGGTCCGGTCCCAGCCGCTTCCCCTGCTCCAGGGTCGCGATCGCGGCGGTGTCGTGCGCGTCGAGGGCGAAGTCGAAGACGTCCACGTTCGCCTTGATCCGTTCCGGCGTCACGGACTTCGGGATCACCAGGTGGTTCATCTCGATGTGCCACCGCAGCACGACCTGCGCCGGCGTCTTGCCGTGTTTCTCCGCGATCGTGGTGATCTTCTCGTCGGCGAGCAGCTCCCCGCCGCGCGCCAGCGGGCTCCACGCTTCGGTGAGGATCTCGTGCTTGTCGTGGAACTCCCGCAGCAGCGGCTGCTGCAGCCACGGGTGGCACTCGATCTGGTTCACCGCGGGGACGGTCCCGGTCTCCTCGATCAGCCGCTCCAGGTGCGGGATCTGGAAGTTCGAGACGCCGATGGCCTTCGCGCGGCCGTCGGAGGCGATCTTTTCCAGCGCCCGCCACGTTTCCACGTACTTGTCCTGCGACGGCAGCGGCCAGTGGATCAGGTACAGGTCGACGTACTCGAGGCCGAGTTCGCCCATGCTGGTGTCGAAGGCGCGCAACGCCGAGTCGTAGCCGTGCTCGGTGTTCCACAGTTTCGTGGTGACGAACAGGTCCTCACGCGGCAGCCCGCTGGTGCGGACGGCCTCGCCGACGCCGCGTTCGTTGGCGTAGAGGGTCGCCGTGTCGATGGCCCGGTAACCCGCCTCGATGGCGGTGCGGACCGCGCGGACGACCTCGTCGTCGCCGATCTTGTACACCCCGAACCCGAGCTGGGGCAGGGACGTTCCGTTGTTCAGCCGAATACTGGGAACCATGCCTGAACGGTAACCCCGGCCGCCGATCAGGGCAGAGCGGGGAGGTGGACGGTCACCGAAAGACCGCCGCCCACAACGGGTTCCGCCGACACCGTGCCGCCGTGGGCCTGGACGGCGGCGCGCACGATCGAGAGTCCCAGCCCGGCTCCGGTGCGGGCGGTCCTGGCGACGCCGGCGCGGCGGAACGGTTCGAACAGTTCGGGGACGGCCGCCGGGTCGAGCAGCCCGCCGGACGACCGCACCCGCAGCACCGACCACTGTGGACCGGCCTGCGTGACGACGTCCAGCCAGCCGCCGTCGACGTTGTGCCGCACGGCGTTCTCCAGCAGGTTGCCCGCGATCCGTTCCAGCAGCGCGGGATCGCCGAACGTCGGCGCCCCCGGGGTCGCGAACTCGACGCGGAGGCCGCGTTTCTCCGCGTCCGGCCGGGCCGCGCGCCACGCGCTCGCGACGATCACCGCGAGATCGACGGGTTCCCGGGCGACCAGTCCCGCGCCGTCGGTGCGCGCGAGCAGCAGCAGCGAACCGACCAGCCGCTCGGCTCGCTCGGTCGCGTCACGGACGACACCCGCCATCCGGCGCAACTCGGCTTCGTCGGCGTGCTCGTCGGCCAGGGTGACGTCGAGTTCGGTGCGGATGACCGCGAGCGGTGTCCGCAGTTCGTGACTGGCGTTCGCGACGAAGTGCCGCTGCGCGTCGAACGCGGCCTGCAGCCTGTCGAGCATGTCGTCGAAGGTCTCGGCCAGCTCGGCGAGTTCGTCCTTGGTGCGGACCTCGCCGATCCGCTCCCCCATCGATTCGATCGACAGGCGCCGCGCCGTCCCGGTGATCTCGCGCAGCGGCTGCAGGACCCGCGCGGTGAACGTCCACGCGAGGATCCCCGCCGCCAGCACGACGAAACAGAACGCGACCGCGCCGAACAGCAGCACCCGGTTCCGGGCGTACACCCGCAGATGCTCGGTGACGGCGGACGCGTCGACGTCGACGCCGTCGACCCGCACCGTGGTGCCCGGCGGCAGCTGCGGAACGGCGGAAACGGCGTCCCCGACCAGGTTCCAGGTCAGCCAGAGCAACAGGACGCTGACCAGCGCCACCAGCCCGGTCGCGAGCAACGTGACCCGCGCGCGCAGGCTGCGGGCACCGGACAGGTTCACCCCCGCGCGTTCCCCTGCTCCGGAACCCGGTAGCCGGAGCCGACGACGGTCTCGATGATGCCCGGCTCACCGAGCTTCTTCCGCAGCGTCATCACGGTGACCCGGACGGTGGTGGTGAACGGGTCGGCGTTCTCGTCCCACACGCGTTCGAGCAGTTCCTCGCTGCTGACCACCGAACCGGCGGCCGACAGCAGCACCTCCAGCACGCCGAACTCCTTGCGGGTCAGCTCGACCGGACCGCTCGCCCGGCGGACGGTCCGCCGGGCCGGGTCCAGTTCGACGTCGCCCGAAGTCAGCAGCGGCGGCGCGGCCGGGGTCGCCCGGCGGCCCAGCGCGCGCACCCGCGCGACGAGTTCGGGGAAGGCGAACGGCTTGGCTAGATAGTCGTCGGCGCCGAGGGAAAGCCCGTCGACCCGGTCCGAAACGGAACTGCTCGCGGTGAGCATCAGCACCCGGGTCAGCTCGCCGGACGCGACGATCTCGCGGCACAGGTCGTCACCGGACATGCCGGGGAGGTCGCGGTCGAGCAGCACGACGTCGTACCGGGTGACGGCGGCCTTCTCGTGCCCGTCGTCACCGGTGAGCGCGATGTCCACCGCCATCCCCTCGCGCCGCAGGCCGCGTGCGATCGCGTCGGCGAGGGGTTCTTCGTCTTCGACTACCAGAATTCGCACGACCCTACGTTGCCACATTTACCTGAGAGTGACCTTATGGGACTCGTGAATGGCAGGAACGGCTATTCAGGCCTGGCGGGTGTCCTGTCGGGTGGCAGGTTCGGAAGCGTCGCGAAAGCGAGAGAACCATCCGTACCGCCGGACCAGCGCAGGGCGAACCACAGTCGCATCCGGGTCTCCGGATCCGCCAGATCCACCCCCAGCGCCCGTTCGATCTGCCCGATCCGGTGCCGGACGCTGTTGCGGTGCACGCCCAGTTCGGCGGCCGTCCGGTCCCAGCCGCCGTGGTGCGCGAGCCAGGTCCGCAGCGTCTCGACCAGCTCCCGGTCCCCTTTCGTGTCGAGTTCGCGCAGCGGCGCCAGCGCCTGGGCGGCGAACCCGGCGGCCGCGTCCGGGGCGATCAGCGCGTCCAGCCCCGAAGAGCCTTCCGCCACCACCGGCCGTCCCAGCGCGCCTGCCCGCGCGAGCAGCAACTCGACTTCGCCCATCGCGTCGGGGAGCCGGCCGGGCGGCACGGGCGAGCCCACGACCGCGAGCCAGCCGTCGGCGCGCAGCCGGTCGAGATCGCCGATGTCCGGCGCCTCCCGGACGATCGCGGTGAACCTCGGTCCGGGCAGCAGCCGCACCAGCGGGGTGTCGAGCCGGGCGCGCAGCCAGTCGTAGCGCGCGGCGGCCTCGCTCGGGCCGCGCCGGTAGGCGATCCCGGCGACCAGGCGGCGTTCGTCCTCGCCGGCCGCGCCGGTCTCCCCCAGCAGCAACGCCGTGGCGGTGGCGCCCAGTCCGGCCGCGTCCGAACCCGCGCGGCCCGCCAGGCCGAGCAGCGCCGCCCCGACCGACAGGATCGCGCGGTCCGCGCCGTCGAACCGCACGACGCGGCCGACCACGAGCAGATGCGACGCCGTCGCCTGCGGGTACACCGGTTGCGCGACGACGTGCGTGCCGTCGGCCAGTTCCGTCGTCGCGCTGCGGATCCCCCGGCCCGCCCGCAGCGTGGCGACCAGTTCCCGGACCTCCTCGGGCAGCGGTGACGGAGTGCCGTGGTCGGCGGCGAGGACGTCGCCGACGCCGACCAGCGCCACCCACGCTCGCAGCCGTCCGGCCAGCGCGCTCGCCAGTTCGCCGAGTCCGTCACCGGCGGCCCTGGTCAGCGCCTCGCGCGCGCCCGCGATCCGCCGCTGTTCGCGCTGCCCGGCCTCGGCGAGCGCGACCGACACCGCCCGGCTGATCGCCAGGAACGGCGTCCGCGGCTGGACGATCAGCAGCGGGAGGCCGTGCCGGACACACGCCGTCCGCAGCGACGGCGGCAACGTCTCGTAGGCGCCGGGGGTGAGCCCGAACCCGAGCGCGGAAATCCCGCTGTCGGCCAGCCGCCGGACATAACGGTCGATCTCGGGCGGCTCCTCCGGCAGGTTCACCCCGGCGGTGAGCAGCAGTTCCGCCCCGAGCAGGTACGGCGCCGGGTCCCGCAGCTCGCTGACGTGCGCCCAGCGCACCGGGGCGTCGAGCGCGCCCGGCCGCAGGGTCTCCACGACCGGGTCGAGTGCCAGTTCCGGGTTGCCGACCACGGCCCGTAACGGGACATTCACCTCCGAGTCGAGCGGATCGCTGGTTCGGGTCATTCCATCCTCGTTCTCACCGGATTTCGGATGGATCATCCCATGTCGTTCAAGCTGCGAACGAACCTACGGTGACCCGAACGAAGCGAACAGCCCCAAGGCAAGGAGGACACCGTGGCCGGTGACTACGCGGTGATCGCGCTCTACATAGCGGGCATGATCGGCGTCGGCTGGTTCGGGCTGCGGCTCGCCAAGACCAAATCCGACTACCTGGTCGCGGGCCGTCGCCTCGGCTGGTTCATGTACTCGGGCACGATGTCCGCGGTCGTCCTCGGCGGCGCTTCGACGGTCGGCGGCGTGAAGCTCGGCTACACCTACGGCATCTCCGGCGCCTGGCTCGTGATCGCGATCGGCGTCGGCATCCTGGTCCTCCACACGCTGTTCGCGCGGCGGCTGGTGAAGCTGCGCGTCTACACCGTCGGCGAGATGCTCGACCTGCGCTACGGCGGCTCCACCAGCGCGATCTCCGGCGTCGTCATGTGGGGCTACACGCTGATGTTGACCGTCACCTCGACGCTGGCGTTCGCCACCATCTTCAAGGTCCTCTTCAACGTCCCGAGCTGGGCGGGCATCGCCATCGGCGGGTCGATCGTGGTGCTCTACTCGGTGCTCGGCGGCATGTGGTCGATCACGCTGACCGACATCGTCCAGTTCGTCATCAAGACCATCGGCATCCTGCTGATCCTGCTGCCGGTCTCGATCGTCTCGGCGGGTGGGTTCGACGGGATGGCGGCGCGGCTGGACGAGAGCTACTTCGAACTGACCGCCATCGGCGGCGACACGATCTTCACCTACTTCCTCATCTACAGCTTCGGGCTGCTGATCGGCCAGGACATCTGGCAGCGCGTGTTCACCGCGCGGACGCCGGGCATCGCCACCGGCGGCGGCGTGATCTCCGGCGTCTACTGCCTGGTCTACGGCCTCGCCGGCGCGCTGATCGGCACCGCGGCCAAGGCGCTGTACCCGAACATCGCCAGCGCGCAGGACGCGTTCGCGACCATCGTCGAGGAGCAGCTGCCCGCCGGGATCCGCGGCCTGGTGCTCGCGGCGGCGTTGTCGGCGATGATGTCGACCGCGAGCGGTGCGCTCATCGCCTGCTCCACGGTCAGCACCTCGGACCTGCTTTCCAAGCTGGGCCTCAAGAAGGCCGTCGACGAGGTCGCCAGGAACCGCGTCACCACGCTGGTCCTCGGCCTGGTCGCGATCGGTATCGCGATGATCGTGGACGACGTCGTCAACGCGCTGACCATCGCCTACGACATCCTCGTCGGCGGCCTGCTGGTCGCGATCATCGGCGGGCTCGCGTGGAAACGCGGCACCCGTCAGGGCGCGCTCGCGTCGATGGTCGTCGGTACCGTCGTGGTCATCACGTTCATGGTCGTCGACGGCGTCGAGGCCAACAGCCCGATCTACTGGGGCCTCGGGTCGAGCCTGGCGGTGTACCTGGTGGTCAGTTTCCTCACCCCGCGTACCTCGGACGAGATCCTCACCGTGTGGACCCGCCGCCTGAACGGCAGCGCGGCCGCCGAAGAAGAAGAGGCGAAACTCGCCGCTTCACAGTCCTGAAACCCCTTCACACCAAGGAGATACCGTGGCTGAGCAAAGCCCGATCGGACCCGTCGACTCTTCGAGGGTGCCCCGGTTCGCCGGATTCGCGACCTTCGCGAGGCTGCCGCGGCTCGATCAGGTCGAGCACGCGGACGTCGCCGTCGTCGGGGTACCGTTCGACGCCGGGGTGTCCTACCGCCCCGGCGCCCGGTTCGGCCCCGCCGCGCTCCGTGAGGCCAGTCGGCTCCTTCGGCCGTATCACCCGGAACTCGACGTTTCGCCGTTCGCCGAAACGCAGGTGGTCGACGCCGGCGACATCGCGCTCAACCCGTTCAACATCGGCGAGGCGATCGAGACCCTGCAGGACGAGGCCGAGGCGCTGACCGCGGGCGGGACGCGGCTGGTGACCGTCGGCGGCGACCACACGATCGCGCTGCCGCTGCTGCGGGCGGCGGCGAAGAAGCACGGACCGGTGGCGCTGCTGCATTTCGACGCGCACCTCGACACCTGGGACACCTACTTCGGCGAGCCGTACACGCACGGCACCCCGTTCCGGCGGGCGTCCGAGGAAGGCCTCCTCGACACCGAAGCGCTGTCCCACGTCGGCACGCGCGGCCCGCTGTACGGCAAGCGGGACCTGGAAGAGGACCGCCGCCTCGGATTCGGCATCGTCACCTCCGGCGACGTCATGCGCCGCGGGGTCGCCGAGACCGTCGACGCGCTGCACCAGCGCATCGGCGGCCGCCCGCTCTACATCTCGGTCGACATCGACGTGCTCGACCCCGCGCACGCCCCGGGCACCGGCACCCCCGAAGCGGGCGGGATGACCAGCCGCGAGCTGCTGGAGATCCTGCGCGGGCTGCGGGACTGCAACCTGATCGGAGCCGATGTGGTGGAGCTGGCCCCGGCTTACGATCATGCCGAGATCACCGCCATCGCGGCTTCCCACGTCGCCTACGACCTGGTGAGCCTGCTCAGTTTGGGGAAGGGCGCATGACCAGCACTGAACGGATAGGCGGCGACGTAGTCGTCGAAACCCTCCACGCGCTCGGCGCGGACACCGTGTTCGGCCTGCCCGGCCAGCACGCGCTCGGCCTGTTCGAAGCGTTGCGGCGCACGGACGACCTGCGCGTCATCAGCTCGCGGGTGGAGAACAACCTGGCGTTCGCGGCCGACGGGCACGCCCGTGCCCGGCTCGCGGCGAATCCCGAAGGCCCGGTCCCGGTGACGCCGATGATCGTGTCGACCGGTCCCGGCGCGCTGCTGACTTTGGCTTCGCTGCAGGAATCCCGGGCTGCGTCGGTCCCGGTGCTCGGGATCTCCAGCCAGATCCCGGTCGCCGGGCTCGGCGGCGGACGGCACGGCTACCTGCACGAACTGCCCGATCAGCAGGCCAGCTTCCGCGACGTGGTGAAGTCGGTGCACGTGGTGCGCACCGTCAGCCAGATCCCGACGGCGTTGCGCGAGGCGTGGGAATCGGCGGCGACAGCGCCCTACGGCCCGGTCTGGGTCGAGATCCCGCAGGACGTCCTGCTGGCGCGGACGGATCTGCCGCGGATCACCTCGGTGACCGCACAGCCCGCTCCACTCGCCCCGTTGCCGGAGCTCGTCACCGAGGCCGCGAATCTCCTTGGCGCGGCGAAGAATCCGGTGATCCTCGCCGGTGGCGGCACCTTGCGCTCGGGCGCACGGGCGGAACTGAAGGCGCTCGCGGAGGCTTTGCGCGCGCCGGTGCTGTCGACGTTCGGCGGCAAGGGCGTCTTCGGCTGGGACCACGAGCTTTCCGGGCAGTCCTGGCTTGAGGACTGGCACAGCACCGAGTTCCTGTCGGACGCGGACGTGCTGCTGGTGCTGGGTTCCGGGCTCGGCGAGCTGTCCAGCAACTACCGCGAGTTCGCCCCGCGCGGCAGGCTGATCCAGGTCGAGGCCGATCTCGGGAAACTGGAGTCGAACTACCCGGCGCTGGGCATCCACGCCGACGTCCGGCTCGCCTTGCAAGCGCTGCTGGAGCAGGTGCCGTTCCGCCAGTCCGACGGCGCCGCCGAAGCCGCGGTGGCGGATCTGCTGGCCAAGGTACGCGAACGCCTCGACGGCCAGCCCCTCGAAGCCGAGCGCAAGCTCATCGACGACATCCGCGCGGCGGTCCCCGAGGGCACGCAGACGTTCTGGGACATGACGATCGCGGCCTACTGGGCATGGTCAGCGTGGAACCCCGAAGGCGCGCCGATCCACACCGCGCAGGGTGCGGGCGGGCTCGGCTACGGCCTGCCCGGCGCGCTCGGCGGCGCCGCGGCGACCGGCGGCCCGGCGCTCGCGGTGTCCGGCGACGGCGGCGCGATGTACGGCGTCGCGGAGCTGGCCACGGCGGTCCAGCACGGGTTGAACGTGACGTGGCTCGTCATCGACGACGGCGGCTACGGCATCCTGCGCGAATACCTGACCGGCGCCTTCGGCCAGTCCACCGCCACCGAGCTCGCGCGACCCGACTTCGCCGCGCTGGCGCAGTCCTTCGGCGTCGCCGCCACGGTGTCCTCTTTGGACACCATCGGGAAGGACCTGGCCGACGCGCTGGGCACACCCGGCCCGTCGGTGGTCGTCCTGCCCGCCCTGCTGAAGATGTTCGAGCCGACCCACCTGGAGAAGAAATGACTCAGGTCCTCAATTTCGTCGACGGCGCCGAGGTTTCGGCGGCGGGCTCCCGCACGCTCGATCTGGTGGATCCCGCCACCGGCGAGGTCTTCGGCACCAGCGTGCTGTCCGAGCGGTCCGATGTGGACGCCGCGCTGGAGGCCGCCGAACGCGCGTTCAAGGTGTGGCGCAGGAGCACTCCCGCGCAACGTCAGCTCGCGCTGCTGAAGATCGCCGACGCGGTCGAGGCCCGCGCGGAGGAGTTCGCCGAGCTCGAAATCCGCGAGACCGGCAAGATCCGCGCCGTCGTGCTGGAGGAGGAGATCCCGGAGTGCGTCAGCGCGCTGCGGTTCTTCGCCGGCGCGGCTCGGCAGCTCGAAGGCACCGCGTCGGGCGAGTATCTGCCAGGGCACAGCTCGGCGATCCGCCGCGAGCCGGTCGGCGTCTGCGCGCAGATCGCGCCGTGGAACTACCCGCTGATGATGGGCGTCTGGAAGATCGCCCCGGCGCTGGCGGCGGGCAACACCGTCGTGCTGAAGCCCGCGGAGACCACGCCGTCGACGGCCGTGCTGCTGGCGAAGGTCGCGGCGGAATTCCTGCCGCGGGGAGCGTTCAACGTGCTGTGCGGCGACCGCGACACCGGCCGCGCGCTGGTGAAGCACCCGATCACCGAACTGGTGTCGATCACCGGGTCGACCCGCGCCGGCATCGACGTCGCCACCGTCGCGGCGGCCGACCTCAAGCGCACGCACCTGGAACTCGGCGGGAACGCGCCGTTGCTGGTCTTCGGCGACGTGAACCTCGCCGAGGCGGCCGAGGGCATCGTCGGCGCGGCGTTCTACAACGCCGGGCAGGACTGCACGGCGGGCAGCCGGGTGCTGGTGGACGCGGCGATCCACGACGAGTTCGTCACGGAGCTGACCAAGGCCGCCGCCGCGCAGAAGCCCGGCGCGGACTTCGGCCCGCTCAACAGCGAGGCGCAGTTCGGCCGGGTCCGAGGGCTCGTCGAACGGCTGCCGTCGCACGCCCGCGTCGAGACCGGCGGCGCCCCGGCTGGCGACCGCGGATTCTTCTTCTCCCCCACCGTGATCTCCGGCTTGAAGCAGGACGACGAGATCGTGCAGGAGGAGGTCTTCGGCCCGGTGATCACCGTCCAGTCCTTTGTGGACGAGGACGAAGCGGTGCGCCTGGCCAACGGCGTCCCGTACGGGCTGGCGTCGTCGATCTGGACCAACGACCTCGGACGCGCGACCCGTGTCTCGGGCGAACTCGACTTCGGCTGCGTCTGGGTCAACACCCACGGGCCGCTGGTCTCGGAAATGCCCCATGGCGGCTTCGGGCACTCGGGCCACGGGAAGGACCTCTCGTCCTACTCCTTCGCCGAGTACACCCGCGTCAAGCACGTCATGACCCGCTTCGCCTGAAGCTTTTAGCCGGAGGTCCCCATGGGTGACAAGGTCACCGAAGTCGAGCAGCACGGCATCGCGCCGATCCCGCCCGAGGAACAGACTTCGCGTCCGCGCGACCTGTTCCGCATGGCGTTCGGCGGCGCGAACACCTTCGCCACCATCATCCTCGGGACCCTCCCGATCGCCTTCGGCCTGAGCTTCTGGGCGGCGGTGGCCGCCACCGTCGCGGGTGTGGTCGCCGGCGCGCTGGTGCTCTCGCCGATGTCGCTGTTCGGACCGCTCACCCGGACCAACAACGCGGTCTCCTCCGGCGCGCACTTCGGCGTCGTCGGCCGCTGTGTCGGCTCCTTCCTCTCCCTGCTGACGGCGATCACCTTCTTCGCCATCTCGGTCTGGGTGAGCGGTGACGCCGTCGCCGGTGCGGCACAACGGCTTTTCGGTTTCGACGGCGGCGAAGTGCTGCGCGGTGTCGCGTACGGCGTCATCGCGATCGCGACGCTGGTGGTGTGCATCTACGGCTACCGGTTCATGCTGCTGGTGAACCGGGTCGCCGTGGTGCTGGGCACGGCGATCATGCTGCTCGGGATCATCGCCTACGGCGGCACGTTCGACCCCGGGTTCGCCGGGACCGGCACCTACGCGCTCGGGGACTTCTGGCCGACTTGGATCCTCGCCGCGCTCACCACGATGGCGAACCCGATCTCGTTCGGCGCGTTCCTCGGCGACTGGACGCGCTACATCCCCGCGCGCCACAGCCGCCGTTCCCTGCTGGCCGCGCCGTTCCTGGCGCAGGTGGCGACGCTGCTGCCGTTCGGGTTCGGCATCGCCACCGCGACCCTGGTCGCGGATCCGGCCGACTACATCACCGGCCTGACCGCGATCTCCCCGCTCTGGTACGCGATCCCGCTGATCGTGGTCGCGCTGATCGGCGGGCTGTCGACGGGCACGACGTCGCTCTACGGGACCGGGCTGGACTTCAGTTCGATCTTCGTAAAGCTGAGCCGCGTGCAGGCGACGCTGCTGATCGGCTCGCTCAGCGTGGTGTTCATCTTCGTCGGCAATTTCGTGCTGGACATGGTCTCCAGCATCAACGCCTTCGCCACGCTGATCGTGCTGTGCACCTCGCCGTGGATGGTGATCATGATGATCGGGTTCGTGCTGCGGCGCGGGTTCTACGACCCGGACGACCTCCAGGTGTTCAACCAGGGCCGCAAGGGCGGGCGCTACTGGTTCACCCGCGGCGTGAACTGGCGCGCGATGGCCGCGTGGATCCCGGCGACGACGCTGGGCCTGCTGACCGCCAACACCCCGATGATCGCCGGACCGTTCAAGGACATCGCGGGCGGCGTCGACATCAGCATGGTGGTGACGCTGTGCACGGCGGCGATCGCGTATCCGGTGCTGGTGAAGCTCTTCCCCGAACCGCGAGAGGTCTACTCGTACGCCGAGCCCGTCACGGAACCGGCCGTCGCGGTTTAGGCGAACCGGCGCAGTACCCCGAGGAACATCGCGTCGAAGGCACGGTCCGGGAGAACCCGGCGCACGAACAGGATCGGCTTCGCCCCGAGCCCCGCGGCGTAGCGGGTCTTCGGGCGCCGGGCCCGGACCGCCTTCATGACGACGTCGGCGATCACCTTCGGGTGGGAGCCGCGCTCGGCCTGGCCGAAGAACTTCGCCAGTGCCTTGGCCTGCGGCGCGTAGGCGGTGTCACCCGAGGTCTTCAACAGGTTCTCGACGGCGATGCCGCCCCATTCGGTCTTGATGGCGCCGGGCTCGATCACCACGACGTCGATGCCGAACGGCTTGAGCTCCAGCCGCAGTGAGTCGCTCAGGCCTTCGACCGCGAACTTGGTCGAGTGGTACCAGCCGCCGAGCGGCTCGTAGATCTTGCCGCCGATCGACGAGATGTTCACGATCTTGCCGGAGCCCTGGGCGCGCATATGCGGCGTGGTCAGCTGGACCAGCCGCGCGAGGCCGAACAGGTTGACCTCGAACTGGTACTTCCCCTCCGAGAGCGGCACGTCCTCGAAGGCGCCGTACGAGCCGTAGCCCGCGTTGTTGACCAGGACGTCGATGCGGCCGGATTCCTCGATGATCCGCTCGACGCCCGCGACCATCGACGCGTCGTCGGTGACGTCCATCTTGAGGACCTTGACCCCGCGTTCGGCGAGTCCGGCCATCCGCTCGACGCGCCGCGCGGCGCCGTAGACCGTGTAGCCCGCGTCCCGCAGCGCGAGGGCGGTGGCTTCGCCGATTCCCGCGGAGGCGCCCGTGACCAGTGCGACCTTCATGTCCCTCTCCTAACTAACTGGTTGGTTGCCAGTTCAGGTTGCCACGCTCCCCGGCTGGCTGTCAACCAACCAGTTAGTTAGACTGGGTCGCATGGTCAGGGACAAGGAAGCGACCAAGCGGAAACTGCTGGACGCGGCGACCACCGAGTTCGCGACGTACGGCATCGCGGGCGCGCGGGTGGATCGCATCGCGAAGAACGCGGGCGCCAACAAGGCGCTGATCTACGCCTACTTCTGCAGCAAGGAATACCTGTTCGAAACGGTCGTGCAGGAACAGGTGGACGCGGCGATCGAAGCCGTCCCGATCACCCCGGACGACCTGCCCGGCTACGCGGGCAGACTGTTCGACCGCTACCTGGAGCATCCCGAAGTCATGCGGCTCATGGGCTGGCTGCGGCTGGAGAACGGCTTCGACGCCGTTCCGGAAGCGGAGGTCCGGGCACACGCGGACAAGGTGGCCGCGATCCGGGCCGCCCAGCGCACGGGTTCCGTGCCGGACCACTTCGACGCCGAGGAACTGCTGAGCCTCGTCGTCCACCTGTCGATCCTCGGCTTCACCTCCCCCATCGCGAGCCGCGACCTCGTCGTCCGCGCGGTCGGCCGGATCGTGGGAACCTGAGGCACTTTCCGCACGACCACTGGGTACATCACCTGGGAGGTCGTCTTGCAGCGCCGAACTTTTCTGCGTGCTTCAGCCTTGTCCGCCGGTCTGGCCGCCGGAGTCACCGTGCCCGCCGCCACGGCCGCGTCCCCGTTGCGGGTGCAGATCCTCATGTACGACGGCGTGGAGGAACAGGACTTCGTCGCGCCCGTCGAAGTGCTCGGCCTGGCCGGGAAACTCACCGGCGGCGCCGTGGTTTCTTCGCTCGTGGCCGTACGGCCGGGTCCCGTGCGCTGCACCTACGGCACGACCGTCGAAGTCCCGCGTGCCTGGTCGCCGGGCGAGGCCGACGTCCTCGTGGTGCCCGGCGGCGGCTACACCGACCGGACCGGCCCCGGCATGCACCGGCTCAACGCGGACAAGGGTTTCCTGCGCCGTCTCGCCGCGTCGCGGGCACTGCCGGTCGGGATCTGCACCGGGACGATGGTGCTGTCCGCGGCGGGCCTGACGAAGGGCCGCAACGCGACGACGCACAACGGTGCGAAGGCGGATCTGGCCGCTCAGGGCGCGAAGGTGATCGACGCGCGCGTCGTCGACGACGGCGATCTGATCACCGGAGGCGGGATCACTGCGGGTCTCGAGGTGTCGCTCTGGCTCGTGGAGCGCTTCTTGGGTGCGCAGGCGGCTCAGCGGACCGAGGTGGTGCTGGAGTACGAGCGGCGGGGCACGGTCTGGCGGGCGTGACCAGTGGGTCGTGAGTGGCGATTCGGGTCAGGGCCGATGGCGTCTTAGGTACCTACGATCCGCCGGTTTCGCGTGACCGGCGGGCCCCGGCCGCGAGCATGTCGTCCGTCTGGACACGTGTGTCGTCCGCCTGATCACACGTGCCGTCCACCCAGTCACGCGAAAGTACCGACTCGGTACCGGCGCTCTTACCCCACCGGAGTACATGAACGCCCCCTTGCTTGCGCCTATCGCAAGGAAGGGGGCCTTCATGTACCTCAGTAAGGAGCGAAGGTCGCGTTTCCTCGGCTGAGCCGCGTGAAGGGGGCCTTCACGCGCAGTCGCTGCGACTGCTGGTGCATATGGGACGAACGTGGCGATCGCCGAGTCCGTGAAGGCCTCTTTGAGGGACTCTGGGTCCCTCAAAGAGGCCTTCACGGACCTGCCTGCGACTCAGCGGCGCGTGTCCTCCGGCGCCGGCGTCCCGCTGGACAGCTTCGCCGACCACTCGGTCACCCGCCGCGCCACGTCCTGCGCGGTCAGCCCGACCCGGGCCAGCACCTCCTCGCGCGAACCGTGGTCGTGGAACACCTGCGGCACCGCGAGATCCCGCAGCGGGACGTCGCATTCGGCGTCACGGAACAACGCGGACAGCGCGGACCCGAAACCGCCGTGCCGCCCGCTGTCCTCGACGGTCACGACGAGCTTGTGCTGCTCGGCCAGCGCGACCAGCTCGGCGGGCGCCGGGACGACCCAGCGCGGGTCCACCACGGTCACGCCGATGCCCTGGTCCGCCAGCCGGTCCGCGGCGGCGAGCCCGAGCATCGCGAACGCGCCCACCGCTACGAGCAGGACGTCGGCGTCACCGGTCGGCTTGCGCAGCACGTCCACCACGCCGACGCGTTCCACGGCGGGCACGGAGTCGATGACGCCGCCCTTGGAGAACCGCAGCGCCGTCGGCCCGTCCTCGACCGCGACGGCCTCGCGCAGTTCCTCGCGCAGCGTGCCCGCGTCGCGCGGCGCGGCAACCCGCATGCCCGGCACCATGCCCAGCAGCGACAGGTCCCACATGCCGTGGTGGCTCGGCCCGTCCGGTCCGGTGATGCCCGCCCGGTCCAGCACCAGCGTCACCGGCTGGCGGTGCAGCGCGACGTCCATCAGGACCTGGTCGAACGCCCGGTTCAGGAACGTCGAGTAGACGGCGACGACGGGGTGCTTGCCGCCCATCGCGAGACCGGCGGCCGAGGTCACCGCGTGCTGTTCGGCGATGCCGACGTCGTACCAGCGGTCCGGGTACGCCTCGGCGAACTTGTGCAGTCCGGTCGACCGCAGCATGGCCGCGGTGATCGCGACGACGTCCTCGCGGTCGGCGCCGATCTTGACCAGCTCGTCGGCGAAGACGCCGGTCCAGCTCGGGCCCTTGACCGGCGGCAGGCCGGTCTCCGGGTCGATCGGGTCGGTCTGGTGCATCTGGTCGGCCTGGTTGGTGACCGCGGGCTCGTAGCCGTGGCCCTTCTCGGTGACCACGTGCACGATGACCGCGCCGCCGAAGTCGCGGGCGCTCTGGAACGCCTTCTCCAGCGCCGCGAGGTCGTGCCCGTCGACCGGGCCGAGGTACTTGAGGCCGAGGTCGGAGAACATCATCTGCGGGCTCAGCGCGTCCTTGAGCCCCGCCTTCGCCGCGTGCAGCGCCGCGTAGATCGGCTTGCCGACGATGGGCGTGTGCCGCAGCATTTCCTTGCCGCGGTCCAGGACGCGCTCGTAACCCGGCTTGAGCCGCAACGACGCGAGGTGGTCCGCGACGCCACCGATCGTCGGCGAGTACGAGCGGCCGTTGTCGTTGATGACGATGACGACCGGGCGGCGCGGGTTCGCGGCGATGTTGTTGAGCGCCTCCCAGCACATGCCGCCGGTCAGCGCGCCGTCACCGACGACCGCGATCGCGTGCCTGCCGCCACCGCCGAGTTCGAACGCCTTCGCCAGACCGTCCACATAGGACAGCGCGGTCGACGCGTGGCTGTTCTCGACGAGGTCGTGCTCGCTCTCACCGCGCGCCGGGTAGCCGGTGAGGCCGCCGAGCTGGCGCAGCTTGTCGAAGCCGTCGCGGCGACCGGTGACGATCTTGTGCACGTACGCCTGGTGACCGACGTCCCACACGATGGCATCACTCGGCGAGTCGAAGACCCGGTGCAGCGCCATCGTCAGCTCGACCACACCCAGGTTCGGGCCGAGGTGACCACCGGCGAGCCGCACCTTCTCGACGAGGAAGTCCCGGATCTCCGCCGCCAGCTCGCCGAGCTGCTCCGGGTTCATCCGCTTCAAGTCGGCCGGTCCCTGCACGGACTCCAGCAACGTCACTCTCCCACCTCGCCTGGTTCCTCTTCCGCCGTTCCGGCCAGTCTACGGAGGGCGGCTGAGAGTCTTCCGTCCCCCGCGTCACGGGTCACATGTCAGAAAATCACCACACGGCACCCGACGGTGTGAACATGGTCTCTTTTGCCAAGTAGCGGTCACATCGGGTGCCCGCGATAATCGCTGATCGACGGTTGAGCAGAAGCCTGGTTGGAGTGGCTTGATGGCGGATTTTTTCATCGGTGGCGAATGGGTCGACGCGGTCGGCGGTGGCCGCCGGGAGATCCGCTGCCCCGCTGACGGCTCTCTGGTCGCGGAGGTCGCCGAAGGCACCCGTGAGGACACCGAGGCGGCCATCGCCGCCGCGAGGAAGGCCTTCGACACCGGCCCGTGGCCCGCCACCCCCGCTCCCGAACGCGGTGACCTGCTGCTGAAGGCCGCCGGTCTGCTCGACCGCGACGCCGCGGCCTTCGCGCGCGCCGAGTCGCTCGACACCGGGAAACGGCTGGTCGAGAGCGAATACGACATGGCCGACATCGCCGCGTGCCTGCGCTACTTCGGCAAGCTCGCCGCGAACGACGCCGGCCGCGTGGTCGACACCGGCGACCCGGACGCGTTCAGCCGCATCGTCCACGAGCCGGTCGGCGTCTGCGGGCTGATCACGCCGTGGAACTACCCGCTCCTGCAGACCATCTGGAAGGTCGCCCCCGCGCTCGCGGCGGGCAACACCTTCGTCCTCAAGCCCAGCGAGCTGACCCCGCACACCTCGATCATGCTGATGAAGCTGCTGACCGAGGCCGGGCTGCCCGGCGGCGTCGCGAACCTGGTGCTCGGCGCCGGGGCGCAGGCCGGGGCGCCGCTGTCCGAGCATCCCGCCGTCGACCTCGTGTCCTTCACCGGCGGCCTCGCGACCGGCAAGATCATCGCCGCCTCGGCCGCGGCCACCATCAAGAAGGTCGCGCTGGAGCTGGGCGGCAAGAACCCGAACGTCGTCTTCGCCGACTCGGACTTCGACACCGCCGTCGACTACGCGCTGACCGCGGTCTTCCTCCACTCCGGGCAGGTCTGCTCAGCGGGCGCGCGGCTGATCGTCCAGGAGGAGTGGCACGACGAGTTCGTCGGCGAGCTCGTCCGCCGCGCCGAATTGATCCGACTGGGTGGACCTTTCGACCCGAAGGCTGAAACCGGTCCGTTGATCTCGGCCGCCCATCTCGAAAAGATCGAACGTTACGTCGCGAGGGCGCTGGAAGAGGGCGCCGTCCTGCGCACCGGCGGCAAACGTCCCGACGATCGCGAACTCGCGAAGGGGCACTACTACCTGCCGACCATCCTCGACAACGTGAAGCAGGGCAGCAGCGCCGTCGTCGACGAGTCCTTCGGCCCGGTGCTCACCGTCGAGACCTTCACCGACGAGGACGACGCCGTCCGCATCGCCAACGACACGCATTACGGCCTCGCGGGCGCGGTGTTCACCTCGGACGCCTCCCGCGCGCAGCGGGTCGCGAACCGGCTGCGGCACGGCACGATCTGGATCAACGACTTCCACCCGTACCTGCCGCAGGCGGAGTGGGGCGGCTACAAGCAGTCCGGCTTCGGGCGCGAGCTCGGCCCGACCGGACTCGCCGAGTACACGGAGGCGAAGCACATCTACCAGAACCTCCGGCCCGCACCACAGCGCTGGTTCTCCGGGGAGCCCGCAGCATCCAACTAAAGATGGGAAACTGCCGATGAGCACTCCTTCCGATGACGGCCTGGCCGGTTTCGGCTACAAACAGGAACTCGAAAGAACACTCGGCAACTTCCACACCTTCGCCGCCGGGATCAGCTACATCTCGATCCTGACCGGTACCTTCCAGCTGTTCTACTTCGGCTTCAGCTTCGGCGGGCCCGCCTACTGGTGGTCGTGGCCGATGGTGTTCGTCGGCCAGCTGATGGTCGCGCTGTCGTTCGCCGAACTGGCGGCGCACTACCCGGTGGCGGGCTCGATCTACAACTGGTCGAAACGGCTCGGCAGCCCGCATGTGGCGTGGCTGGCGGGCTGGATGATGCTCACCGCGTCCATCGTCAGCATCGCGGCCGTGGCGCTGGCGTATCAGATCACGCTCCCCCAGATCTCGTCGTTCTTCTCCTTCTCCGGCGACAGCGCGGTGAACGCGGTCATCCTCGGCACCGCCCTGATCCTGTTCACCACCCTGGTGAACGCCTGGGGCGTGAAGCTGATGGCGCGGATCAACAGCGCCGGGGTGTTCATCGAACTGGTCGCCGCGGTCCTGCTGATCGTGGCGCTCGCGGTGAACATCACGCGGGGCCCCGACGTCGTCATGCAGACCAACAACACCGGCGCCGACCAGCCGTGGGGCTACTTCGGGGCGTTCCTGGTCGCTTCCCTCGCTTCGACCTACGTCATGTACGGGTTCGACACCGCCAGCTCGCTCGGCGAGGAGAGCCACGACCCGCGCAAGAACGCGCCCAAGGCGATCCTGCGCGCGCTGATCGCGTCGTTCGTCATCGGCGGGCTCATCCTGCTGCTGGCGCTGATGGCCGTGGGCGACATCAACAACCCGGAGATCGCCACCGGCGGCCTGCAGTTCATCGTGCTCGACGTGCTCGGCAGCACCGTCGGCACGATCTTCCTGCTCGCCGTGGTCATCGCGATCACCGTGTGCAACCTGGCCGTGCAGTCGGCGTCGATCCGGATGATGTTCGCGATGGGCCGCGACAACAACCTGCCCGCCGGCAAGCACCTCGCGCGGGTCTCCCCGAAGACGAAGACGCCGGTCGTCCCCGCGATCGTGTCCGGCGTGATCGCCGTGCTGATCCTGGTGGTCAACGTCGGCCAGCCGCAGATCTTCACGGTGATCACCAGCATCGGCATCATCATGATCTACCTGGCGTACCTGCTGGTCACCATCCCGATGCTGGTCAAGCGTTTCCGCGGGCAGTGGCCGCCGCCGAAGGTGGAGGGAGCCAAATACTTCTCCCTCGGCAAGCTGGGGCTGCCGGTCAACATCCTCGGCGTGCTGTGGGGCGGCGCGATCGTGGTGAACCTGGCCTGGCCGCGGCGCGAGGTCTACAACGCGACCGAGCCGTATCACTGGTACCTCGAATGGGGGGCCGTGCTGTTCGTCGGCGCGGTGGCGGTCGTCGGTTTCGCGTATTACTGGTTCGTCCTGCGGCACAAGACCGGCGTCCTGGCCGATCACGCCGCGGAAGCACATCCCGAGGAGGCAGCACAGTGACCGGAGAGTTCGACTACATCGTCGTCGGCGGCGGGACGGCGGGTTCGGTGGTCGCGGCGAGACTCTCGGAAGACCCGGACGTCACCGTGGCCCTCCTGGAGGCCGGGCCGTCCGATGTGGACGATCCGGCGGTGCTGGAGCTGACGAAGTGGATGGGCCTGCTGGAATCCGGCTACGACTGGGACTACCTGGTCGAACCGCAGGAATCCGGCAACTCGTTCCTGCGCCACGCCCGCGCGCGGGTGCTCGGCGGCTGCTCGTCGCACAACTCGTGCATCGCGTTCTGGGCGCCCGCCGAGGACCTCGACGAATGGTCGTCGCTCGGCCTGCCGGGCTGGTCGGCGCAGGACGTCTTCCCGCTCTACAAACGTCTTGAGACCAACGACGGTCCCGGCGACCATCACGGCCGCTCGGGCCCGGTGACCATCCGGTCGGTGCCGCCGAACGACCCGACCGGCGTCGCGCTGCTGCAGGCCTGCGAGCAGGCGGGCATCCCGCGGACGGAGTTCAACTCCGGCAAGACCGTGACGCACGGCGCGAACTGGTTCCAGATCAACGCGCGCGAGGACGGCACGCGCTCGTCGGCGTCGGTGTCCTATCTGCACCCGATCATCGGCCGGCGGCCGAATCTGGAGATCATCACCGGCGCCCGGGTCAAGCGGCTGCTGTTCGACGGCAAACGCTGCATCGGCGCGGAGTATCTGGCCGACGACCTGATCCACGGGGTTCCGTTGCGGGCGAGGCGCGAGGTCATCCTGTCGTCTGGCGCGATCGACACGCCGAAACTGCTGATGCTGTCGGGAATCGGCCCCGCGGCGCATCTGCGCGAGGTCGGTGTCGACGTCCTGGTGGACTCCCCCGGTGTCGGCGAGAACCTGCAGGATCACCCCGAAGGCGTCATCCAGTGGGACGCGCTGCAACCGATGACCACCGAATCCACGCAATGGTGGGAGATCGGCATCTTCACCACCACGGAGGACGGTCTCGACCGGCCCGACCTGATGTTCCACTACGGCTCCGTGCCCTTCGACATGAACACCCTGCGGCACGGCTACCCGACGACGGAGAACGGCTTCTGCCTCACGCCGAACGTCACCCGGTCGCGGTCGACCGGCACCGTGCGGCTGCGCAGCCGTGACTACCGGGACAAGCCGAAGGTCGACCCGCGGTACTTCAGCGATCCGCATGACATGCGCGTGATGACCTACGGCATCAAACTGGCCCGCAAGATCGCCGAACAGCCCGCCCTGGACGAATGGGCGGGCACGGAACTGGCTCCCGGCAGGGACGTCAAGACCGACGACGAGATCGCGGACTACCTGCGCAAGACGCACAACACGGTCTATCACCCCTCGTGCACCGCCAAGATGGGCGGCGACGGGGATCCCTCGGCCGTGCTGGACGCGCGACTGCGGGTGCGCGGCGTCGAAGGTCTGCGGGTCGCCGACGGTTCGGCGATGCCGTTCCTGGTCGCGGTGAACCCGTGCATCACGACGATGGCGATCGGCGAGAAGTGCGCGGACATGCTCAAGGAGGACGCGCGCGCCTAGCTTTGGCCTGAAGGCCTCCTGGCTTCGGTCAGGGGGCCTTCGTTTTGCCCGAAAATCGGTGGAGCGGTCCCTCCGGCGCCATTACCGTGCTGCCGGACCACGTCGTCGAGCCGAGGGCCTGCCGTTGTACACCCTGTGAGACCTCCCGAGCGCTGATTTCGTCGCGCGTCGCGTCTTCGCGCCGCGCCTCTTTTTGCTGCGGACTTCTCACTGGAACGGGTGTATTCCTGTGCTCGAAAACTGGGTGGTCGTACCCACCTGCCTGCCCTTGATCCTGCGCCGTTGCCACGCTTGCGGGTCGGACCGATTCCGGGCGAACGGCAAATTCCGGGTCAACGCCAACCACAAGCTCATCGACGTCTGGCTCCTCGTGCGCTGTGTCGCGTGCGGGGACACCGCGAAGCTCACGATCCTGGAGCGGGTGAACGTGCGTTCCGTGCGACCGGCACTGCTGAACCGGCTGCACGAGAACGACCTCGGTCTGGCGGCCGAGTTGCTCGCCGATCCGTCCGTACTCCGCCGTAACCACGTCGCCCTCGATTGGGAAGGCGCCTGGCGGCTCGACACCGGCGAGTCGGTTCCCGGGGACCCGCTCGAAGTCTCGGTTCACTTCGCGGCGCGGATCCCGGTCCGGCCGGTGCGGCTGATCGCGGAAGGGTGTGGCCTTTCGCGGGCCAAGGTCGAGAGATTGATCGAGGAGGGGAAGGTGGTCTCGGCGGTGCGGTTGCGGGGGAAGGTGTCCGAGGACTTCGCTTTTACGCTCAAACGCTGAGGATGCCTTCGGTGCGGGTGGTCGTGGTTTCGTGTGACTGGACGGACGACACACGTGACTGGAGGGACGACACGCGTGTCCAGACGGACGACTCGCGGCAGGCCCCGGCTACGAGCGTGTCGTCCAACCGGCCGCGCGGCGGTGAGGTTTCGGTGCGGGGTGGGCGTGAGTGGCGATTCGGGCTATCGAGAAGTAAGACAAGTGTGGCGTCGTGTCTGAGCCCGAGGTGATGTTCCGGGCGCGATACTGGCCTTATGACTCCAGCGAACCGCCCGGACAAAGTCCGCTTGAGGGCGTTCACCGAGCCGACCTCGCCTTTCTC
>NZ_JBFBGL010000081.1:0-29929 GCF_040684635.1 Amycolatopsis sp. NPDC089917
GTCGCGCCCTTGGTGCACAACCGGCCCGCGTTCGCCGGATGCTCCTTGTCACCGGAGGCCTTCACCGTCGGACACCCGCCCGCAGAGCGCGATTAGGGGGCGAACATCGAAACGGGGCCCTGGTCAAGAGGGCAGGGACCGGAGGGCGTCCGGGATGGCGCCGAGGATGCCGGACGCCGAGGTGGGGACGCCGTCGGCGGCCAGCGACCCGGCGAGCGAGTGGACGTGCGCGGCCGCCCCGGCCGCCAGCCACGGATCGAGCCCGGCGGCGAGCAGCGCGCCGACCAGACCGGACAGCACGTCCCCCGAACCCGCCGTCGCCAGCCACGAGCCCCGCGGCGTGTTCACCAGCGCGCGCCCGTCCGGCGCCGCGACCACCGTGCAGTGCCCCTTCAAGAGCACGACGGCGTCGTACTTCCGCGCGGCCGACCGCGCCGCCGCGACCCGGTCCGCCCCAGGCGGCGCACCCATCAGCCGCTCGAACTCCCCCGCGTGCGGGGTCAGCACGAGCGGCGTGTCCGGATCCCGCGCGTCGAGCACGTCGGGCGAACGCGCGATGATCGTCGTCGCGTCGGCGTCCGCGCACACCGGCACGCCGCGCCCAAGCACGAACCGCAGCACGTCCCGCCCCTCGTGCCCGGTCCCGATCCCCGGCCCGACGACCCACGCCTGCACCCGGCCCGCGTCCGTCACCGAACCCGTCGCGATCACCTCGGGCCAATGCCCGCGCACCACGTCGGCAGCGTGACCGGCGTACCGAACCAGCCCGGACGTCGCCCGCACCGCGGCACCGGCCGCGAGCACCGCCGCCCCCGGATACGTCGCGGATCCGGCGGCCACCCCGACCACGCCCTGGCTGTACTTGTCGTCGTCCGGACCGGGCACCGGCCACGCGGCGGCGACGTCGGCCGTATCGAGCCGCTGCAGATCGGGATCGTCGAGGCTCAGCCCGATGTCCACCAAGGCGATCTCGCCACAGGACGCGGGCGCGAGGGCGTGCACCGGTTTGAGCGCGCCGAAAGTGACCGTCCGGTCGGCGACGACCGCCGGACCGTCGACGGCGCCGGTGTCCGGATCCACCCCGCTCGGCAGATCGACGGCCAGCACCGGCGAACTCACGTGCTCCAGCAGCGCCGCGGCGTCCGGCCGCAAGGGCCCTCGCGCCGAAATACCGACGATCCCGTCGATGACCAGATCCGCGCGACGGATCCACTGTGGACCGTCCTCAACGGACACCACTTTGCCGCCGGATCGCTTCAAGGCAGCCAAACCCGGGCCGTGAGCGCGTTCGGGCTTCAGCAGGATCGCGGAGACGGCGACATTGCGACGGCGCAGGAACGCGCCCGCCCACAAGGCGTCACCGCCGTTGTTGCCCGATCCGACGAGCAGCGTGACCCGCCGTCCGGACACCGAACCCGTGTGCTCGGCCAGCATTTCGGCGGCGTGAACCGCCAGTCCGAAAGCCGCGCGCCGCATGAGCTCGCCGTCGGGCGTGACGGCGAGCAGCTGGTCCTCCGCCGCGCGAATCCGTTCCGTGGTCCAGATTCCCTGCACGACGCCTCCGGTCTTCTACTCGACGGTGACCGACTTCGCCAGGTTACGCGGCTTGTCGACGTCGTACCCGCGCGTGCGGGCGATCTCGGCGGCCAGCACCTGCAGCGGAACGGTGGAGACCAGCGGCTGGAGCAGGGTCGGGACGGCCGGGATCTCGATCAGCTCGTCGGCGAACGGGCGGACGGTCTCGTCGCCCTCCTCCGCGATCACGATCGTGCGGGCGCCGCGCGCCTGGATCTCGCTGATGTTCGACACCAGCTTCGAGTGCAGCACCGCGCGGCCCTTCGGCGACGGCATCACCACGACGACGGGCAGGCCCTCTTCGATCAGCGCGATCGGGCCGTGCTTGAGCTCGCCGGCGGCGAAGCCCTCGGCGTGCATGTACGCCAGTTCCTTGAGTTTCAGCGCGCCTTCGAGGGCGACCGGGAACCCGACGTGACGGCCGAGGAACAGCACGGCCTTCGAATCGGCGATCCGGCGGCCGAGGTCGCGGACCTGGTCCACAGTGGACAGGACCTTCTGCACCGCGGCGGGCATGGCCTCGAGCTCGGCGAACTCGCGGGCGACCTCGTCCGGGTACTTGGTGCCGCGCGCCTGCGCGAGCGCCAGGCCGACCAGGTAGTTCGCCGCGATCTGGGCGAGGAACGCCTTGGTCGACGCGACCCCGATCTCCGGACCGGCGTGCGTGTAGAGGACGGCGTCGGACTCACGCGGGATCTGCGCGCCGTTGGTGTTGCAGACGGCCAGGACGCGGGCCTTCTGCTCGCGCGCGTGACGGACGGCTTCGAGGGTGTCCGCGGTCTCGCCCGACTGGGAGACGGCGACGACCAGGGTCGCGCGGTCCAGCACCGGGTCGCGGTAGCGGAACTCGCTGGCCAGCTCGACCTCGACCGGGAGGCGGCACCAGTGCTCGATCGCGTACTTGGCGACGAGGCCCGAGTGGTACGCGGAACCACAGGCGACGACGAAGACCTTGTCGACGTCGCGCAGGTCCTGGTCGGAGATGCGCTGCTCGTCGAGGATGATCCGGCCGCCGTCGAAGTGGCCGCGCAGCGTGTTCGCCAGTGCCTCCGGCTGCTCGTCGATCTCCTTGAGCATGAAGTACTCGTGGCCGCCCTTTTCCGCGGCCGAGAGGTCCCAGTCGACGGTGAACGGCTTGGCCTGGGCGGCGTCGCCGTGGAAGTCGGTGACCTCGTACCCCTCGCGGGTGATCACGACGAGCTGGTCCTGGCCGAGCTCGACCGCCTCGCGGGTGTGCTCGATGAACGCGGCGACGTCGGACGCGACGAAGTGCTCGCCCTCGCCGACACCGACGACCAGCGGCGAGGAACGGCGGGCGGCGACGATGGTGTCCGGCTGGTCGGCGATGGTCACGACCAGGGTGAACGCGCCTTCGAGGCGACGGCAGACCGCGGCGACGCTGGCGGGGAAGTCGCCCTTCGTGTCGCCGTCGGCGTAGGCGCGGGAGATCAGGTGCGCGGCGGTCTCGGAGTCGGTGTCGCTCGCCATTTCGACGTTGTCGGCCTCGAGCTCGGCGCGCAGAGCGGCGAAGTTCTCGATGATGCCGTTGTGCACGACGGCGACGCGCTGGGAGGCGTCGCGGTGCGGGTGCGAGTTGCGGTCGACCGGGGCGCCGTGGGTGGCCCAGCGGGTGTGGCCCATCCCGGCGGTGCCCGCGAAGGCGTCCCTGCCGACGGTGTCGAGCTGGGTCTCCAGGTTGGCCAGGCGGCCCGCCTTGCGCTCGACGTTCAGCGCGCCCGCGCCGTCGAGAACGGCGACGCCTGCCGAGTCATAGCCGCGGTACTCCATCCGGCGAAGCCCGCCGATGACGACGTCCAGGGCCGGGCGGTGTCCGACGTATCCCACGATTCCACACACGGCCACCAGCCTAACGACGAAAATCCGGCCCCCGTCTTCCGGGCGGCCGCGTGCGACTTTCGCGGGCTAATCGCGATGCGCGGGGCGGTGCGCGGGCCGGACGGGGGAGCGGGCAGTAAGGTCACGAGCATGGCCAGCAAGCCCAAGCAGCTGCTCGCGGAGCTGTCCCACCCAGGTCCGCACGAGGTGCTTCGCGGCAACCTCGCCCTGGTCGGACTGCCCGGTGTCGTGTTCACCCCCCGCTCGGGGCTCGGTCTGCCCGCGATCGCGTTCGGGCACGGCTGGCTGCAGCCCACCGGGAGCTACCGGCACCTGCTCCGGCACCTCGCGAGCTGGGGCATCGTCGCGGCGGCTCCGGCCACTCAACGCGGGCCGCTGCCTTCGCACCGGCTGCTGGCCGGCGACCTGCTCACCACGCTCGACCTGATCACGACGGTCCGCCTCGGACCGGACGGCATCAGCGTCGACCCGGCGAAGCTCGGCCTGGCGGGGCACTCGACGGGCGGCGGTTCGGCGGTGCTGGCCGCCGCGCAGGCCGCGGAGAACGAGGACCGGCCGCGGATTCGCGCCGTCGCGACCATCACTCCCGCGCAGACGCTGCCGCCCGCGACGGTGTCGGCCCGCTCGGTGACCGCGCCCGGCCTGCATCTCGCGGCGGGCGAAGACCTGGTCGCGCCGCCGATCGGGCACGCCGAAGCCATCGCGGACGCGTGGGGCGGGCCGGTGCAGCTGCGGACGCTCGGGAAGTCGTCGCACCTCGGCGTCACCGAGGGCAGGCACTGGAGCCAGCTGCTGCTGCACGGGAAGCCGCACCGCGGGACCCAGCAGCTGACGCGGGCGCTGTTCACCGCGTTCTTCCTCACTCATTTGACGGGAACGACGAAGTACCGGGCCCTGCTGGACGCCGACGTCAAGCGCGCCCCGATCGCGGCCCCCGACGAACCCGCCGCCTGAGCGCGTTTAGCCCGCTAAACGCGACGCTCCCTCCAGATCGCGATTAGGGGGCGAAAGTCGACACCCCTGAAGTCAGGACGTGGCCTCACCGATCGCGTTTAGTCCTCTAAACGCGACACGCCCCCGGATCACGATTAGCCCGCGAAAGTCGACGCGGGGGGCAGGGCGGCGAGAGGGCAAAAGGGAAGGGCCCGGCTCTGGTGAGCCGGGCCCTGAAGTGCGGTGAAGCGGTCAGTCGACCATCCACGAGTTGTTCGAGAAGTCGTCGTCGTCGAATCCCTTGTCGTCCCGGGCGTGACGACCCCGACGACGCGCCGGCGTGCTGGACGCTTCCGGCACCGCGGCAGCCGGAGGAGGCGTCGGCGCCGCGGCCGGCGGGACGTCCACCGTCGCCGGGATCCCGGGCACTCCCGGCGCGACCGGGAGGGGCGGCGGAGGCGGAAGCGCCGGCCGCGAAGCGTCGGCCCCCTGACGACCGCCGAACTCGGCGAACCGGGCGTCCGGCTTGTCGTCGTCCTCAAGGTCGAAGCCGATCGTGTGGTTGCGGTCGGCGGTCGTCTTGCCGGTCAGCCAGCCGCCCGCCTCCTTGCCCCGCTTCCCCAGTTCCTGCATGTGGGCGGCGTACTTGTCGTGGATGGCGGCGTCCTTTTGCATGGTCTCCGCCGCCTGGGCCTTGGCATCGGCGAGATGCCGTTCCCGCAGCCCGCGCTGCTCCAACTGCTCCGTGATGGCGGCGTCCTGCCTGGACATGGCGGCCGCCAGCCGGTCAACAGCGCTCATCGGTCCTCCCTCGTTCCCCGGCTACCGATCATCGCTCGTAGCTGATCGAGCGGTCGCCGCCCTCGTCGTCGAGCGACCCGCTGATCCGGCCGCCCGCGCCACTGGTCTCGAAAATGCCACCCTCGACGCGGTACTGGCTCGACCCGCGCTGCGTGTCACCCCCGCCACCACCGGCCGCGCCGCCCATGGCGCCCATTCCACCCATCATGCCGCCCATCCCGCCGGACGAGCTACCGGCGCCGGCGCCCGCGGGTGCGTGGTCCATCCCGCCCGGAGCCGCCCCGAGGCCGCTGTCGGCCGCGGCCGGCTGGGCGCCGCCCCCGGACTGCGCGCCCGCTTCCAGCGAACCGGCTTCGTTCAGCGACCCCGCCGAACCACCCTCGCCGACGCCACCGAGCGCGCCCTCGAAGCTGCCACCGCCTCCGCCGCCACTGGCCGTCGGGACGGTGCCATCGCCGCCCGCACCCGACGCGGCGCCACCGGACACGTCCGCGGACGCACCGGCAGCCCCTTCGGCGCCGACGCCGACCTCGACGCCACCCGGAGCGCTGAAGCCGCCACCTCCACCGCCGCCAGGGGCCAGCCCATCGGCCGGGGCGGGCATCGTGCGGACGTCTTCGGGCTTGCCGGGCTGCGGGTTGCCGGGATTCCGGTCGTCGAGACCGTTCTTGATGTCGTCGGTCTGGACGACGTCGCCGGGCTTGAGTTCCTTCTTCTCACCCTTTTCGTCGAGGGTGTAGGTGGTCGGCTCGCCCTTGCCGTCGTCGACGGTCACCACGGTCGGGCCGTTCGGACCGTCCGGCTGCTCGGCGGTGATCTTGAGGTTGCCGTCCTGGATGTGGATCTTGCCGTCCGGACCGGGCCGGTAGACGCCGTCCTTGCCGGGCTCGCCCTCCTTCGCCGCGCCCTGCGGACCGAAGTCGCCGTCCTTGCCCTTGCCGTCCTTACCCTCTTCGCCGGGCTTGCCGTCTTCGCCCTTCGGGTCGTCGAAGTCGAGCTTGTAGTCCTTCTCGTTGCCCTTGCCGTCGTCGACCTTGATGTCCATCTTGCCGTCTTTGTCCGGCTCGGACATCTCGATCTTGTTGTCGCCCTTTTCGACGGTCATGGTGTCCTGACCGTCGGCGCCGTCCTTGATCGCCTCGCCCGTCGCCGGGTCGATCGGGTACGGCTTGCCGGTCTCGGGATCCATCTCGAGCGGCTTCCCGGTGACCGGGTTCGTCCCGTCGGCGGGCTTGTCCTCCGGCTTCGGCGCCTCGGGGACCGAAGCGGCCGGGGGCGTGCTGGCACCGCCGCCACTGCCGCTTCCACCACCGCTCCCACTCCCGCTTCCGCCGCCACTACCGCTACCGCCGCCGCCGTTGTTCCCGCCGCCGTTCCCGCCGTTGTCGCCCTTGCCCTTGCCGTCATCGGCGGGCGGCTTCTCGGACCCGGCCGCGGGGAACGGGTTCGTGTAGTCCTCCATGAACCGCGAAAGCTCGTGGTACTGCGTGTTGATCGTGTCGGTCGCGTTCTTGCAGAGCTTTTTGAGGTTCTCGAACCGCTCACCGAATTCCTTGGCGAACGACCCCTTGAGCCACTGCTTCGCGGCCCCGATTGCGTATTCCTTGTTCTCGTCGTTCAAGTCGCAGTCGTCGGAACGCAGCCGCGAAGCGAGGTTGTTGCCCGGGCACGCGGAGTCGAGCCAATACGCGACGTCCAAGAGCTTTTCTTTGGAATCGACCTTGCCGTTCGCGATCTCGACGACCTGCTTCGCCGTGAAAAGCGGTGCCGTGGCGACCGTGTCGGCACGCAGCTTCAGGGTTTCGTCGACCTTCAGTTTGAGCGCGCTGTAGATCTTGTCGATGGTCGAAGGCACCAGTTTGATGACGCCGTCCATCTGCGCGACGAGTTCTTTCGCGTCGGGCTGGATCCGCTGCTCGTATTTGACCTTCGCGGCCGTCGCGCCCTGTCCCTTCCAGTCGTGGAAGAGGGTGGTCAGCGCTGAAGTCGCGTCCGTCCTGGTCTGCTCGACGGCTTTCTTGGCGTCGCCGAGATCTTCGACCTCGTCGAACATCGCCTGGAAGTTGATCTCGCGGTTCTCGTGGAACCGGTCCCAGACGTCGGTCTTGTAACTGATCTCGTACGGCCGGTCCGGCATCTTGTTCCAGACCTGCTCGGCCCAGTCCGAAAAGAAGTCCAGCGCCGGCTTCCCCAGGTCGAGCACCTGGTCGGATTTGGTCGTGGCGCCACCCGCGGCGGGGCGGGCCATCGAGTCGAGGTCCTTGTCGGCCTTGTCGGCTTCGGCCTTCTGCTTCTTGTCCGCGGCCGCGTTCGCGTCACGTTCGGCGATGGCCTTCTTGTAGGCCTCTTCCCCGCCGAACCAGAGCGCGTCCTTGGTCCCCTGGGTGACGTATGGATCCTTCTGCAGCTCGGCGATCTGCTGCGGCGTGGGCCGTGCCATTACTGGGTACCTGCCTTGTTGGCGGCGGCGGCGTTCGCCTGGTCGGATGAGGTGTAGCGGGTCGACGCGGTGCTGACCCCGCCGGCGAGCTGGGTGAGCTGGCCCGCGTAGCCCTTCATCGCGTCGGAAATGGCGAGGATCCCCTTGGCGTAGCCCTTTTGGTAGTCCTTGTGCACCCGGCCGAAGTCGGCGGGCTGCACCTGGGTGGGCCCCACCTTCCCTGCCTCGGACGTCGTGTTCTCAGCCGCGCGATCCAACGACGTCGACGCCGTGAGCATCGCCTCTGAATCGGCTTTGTAGCCCCCGTCCGGCATGACCGGTGCCCCCTTCGTCCCGCAGTATCCGCCTCGTTGTCCTACCTACGACGCACGCCGGCGGCATCAGGTGCCGTCGCATATGCACACAGAATGTACCTACCGGTCACCCGGGCCGCAGGGACATTCACACCTTTGCTAACTCAAACGATTTCGGCGCAAGAAGCCTGGTAGACCGCGTTTTCGCGGTTTCGCGCCCGCTTCGATCGCCTCGGCGAGGACGGTCGCCGCGCCTCGGATGTCGACCAGGCGGTCCAGCTCGTCGAGGTCGATGTCGATGCCGAACTCGACCTCGACCGTCGCCAGGAGCCGGACGCGGCGCCGCGAGTCCACGCCCATCTCGGCGAAGGGCGTGTTCTCGTCGATGGACTCCGGATCGACGTCGAAGGTCTCGCAGACGAGGGCCTTGATCTCGTCGACGTACTCGCTCCCGTCAGCTGCCATGGGGGAATTCTGTCCCATCCGCCGTCCAATACCGCGTTCTGGCCGCGAAACGCGCGACCTTTCCGCTGGAGGTCCGCGGCAGCCCGCCGGGTTTCACCAGGAGAAAGGCGCGGAGGCGCACGTCGTGCCGCTCGGCGACGGCGCGGGTGGCGGCCCGCGAGATCTCGGCTTCGTCGAAGTCAGGGGCCTTCCGGGCGCGCTCGGCGACCACGACGACGCCCTCCCCCTCGTCGCCGTCGACAGCGAAAGCGGCGACCCGCTCGGGCCCGAGAAGGGGATGCGCGGCGGCGACCGTCTCTTCGATGTCGTGCGGGCTGTGGTTGCGGCCGTCGATGATGATCAGGTCCTTCAGGCGCCCGGTCACGGAGAGCCTGCCGTTCCGGATCGTCCCCAGGTCCCCGGTGCGGAGCCAGCCGCCTTCGCCGTCGAGCTCGGCGTCGAACACTTCGGCGGTCAACTCCGGACGCCGCCAGTACCCGGCCGCCACGTTGGGCCCCTTGACCCAGATCTCCCCCGCACCGCCCGCGTCGACTTTCGCGGGCAAAACGCGATCCGGCGGAGGGACGACGCGGACCCGCTGCCCCCGGGGCCAGCCGATCTCGACGACTTCGCGGCCGTCCACTTCGGTCACCACCGGACCGCCGGAATCGCCGCTGGCGACGTAGACCGTCGCCTCGGCCAGACCGTAGGACGGCCGGAAGGCGCCGCGCGGGAAGCCATGGGGTTCGTACGCGGCGAGGAACTCCCGGACGGTCGCCGCCCGGACCGGCTCGCTGCCGCTGAGCGCGATCGACACCGTAGACAGGTCGTACTCGGCGCGCTTCGGCTCGGGCACGGCCTCGGTGACCAGGTCGTACGCGAAGTTCGGGGCCGCCGTGAGGGTGTTCGGATACGCCGACATCAGCAGCAGCCAGCGTTCCGGGCGACGGATGAACTCCAGCGGCGCGATGAACACCGTCCGGCCGCCGGAGTGCATCGTCCCCGCGACCAGTTGCGCCAGCCCCATGTCGTGGAAGAACGGGATCCAGCCGACGCACGTGGTGTGCTCGCCGACGTCATAGGCGTCGCAGATCTGCCAGCACGCGGCCGACAACGCCCGATGCGTGATGATCACCCCGGCCGGCGAACGCGTCGTGCCGGAGGTGTACTGCAGGTAGGCGGGGTCCTCGGGCGAGACCGGCGCCGGCAGCGACCGGTCCGCCGGGTCCAGCGGCAGGGTGTCGACGGCGACGATCTCGCGGGGAGCCGGCACCGGCTCGGCCTCGGCGAACTCGGTCAGCCGCTCGACCAAGGCTTCCGACGTCATCCAGATGCCGGCGTCGCAGTCGTTGAGCACACCGACGAGCCGCTCGCGGTGCGCGCGCACGTCCGGAGCGGACAGTGGCACCGCGACAGCCCCGGCGTACAGAGCGCCGAAGAACGCGACGACGTAGGAAAGATCCTGCCGCGCGGTGATCGCGACGCGGTCTCCCGGCTGGATCACTTCACGCAGCTTCGCCGCGACAGCGCGGACGTGGACGAGGAGCTCGGCCCAGGTCAGGGTGTCCTCGACGGGTTCGTGCCGGTTCGAGCAGTCGAGGTGCGTGTACGCCGGGCGCTCGACCTCGGCGCGTTCGAGCAGACGTCGCACGAGCGGGGTCCGCAGCACCTCGTCGGGCACTTCCGGTGACGGTTTTGCAGGCACTGGCACATCCTCCGGCCGCGGCATGGGCATCATACGAGCGTGGACGACTTCTTCGTGCTGGAAGATCCGGCGGACCGCGTCAAGGCCCTGCGCGACCGCGAGCTCAGCTCGAACCCCGGTGGCGCCGCCGCCGAGACCCCGAACCTCCTGCTGATGGACGGCGCGGACCACCGCCGGCTGCGGGCGGTCGTCAAGGAGGTCATCGCCCTGGTGGAGCCGCTTCCGGAGGCCGTGCTCGCCGACCTCCGGATCACGATTAGGGGGCTAAAGTCGAGTGCGCGCTTCGACCTGGTGGCCGACTTCGCCAGGCCGGTGGCGGCCAGGGTGACGGAGGCGGTGCTCGGCACGGTCGAGCCACTGGGCGAGAAGCTGCTGACGAACCTCACGGAGACCGCCGCGAACTTGGACGTCTGGTCCGGCGGACCGGGCGGGGCCGACACCGCCGCGATCCGGGTCGCGATGTTCTTCCTCAAGGCGAAGGCCGTCGAAGGCGGCGGGCTGGCGCTGCTCCGCGAAGCGCACGAAGCGGGCCGCATCACCGAAGACGAACTGATGATCACGCCGGTGATGCTCGCCCACGCGGCGTACGAGAACTCCATGAACTTCCTCGCCCTCGCCGGTCTCGAACTCCTACGCCGCCCGGACGCCCTCGACGACGTACGCGGCCTGATCCACGAGATCGCCCCGACCCGGTTCGCCGCCCGCCGCGTGACCGCACCGTTCTCCTTGGCGGACAAGGACTTCACCGTCGGGGACAAACTCGCCATCCCGCTGGGACCCGGCGCCGAACTCGCGTTCGGCCTCGGGCGGCACACCTGCCCCGGCTCGCGGGTCGCGGTCACCGAAGGCGAGGTGGCGCTTCGCGCGCTTGCCGAGATCCTGACTCCCGGCCACGTCACCGAGGACGTGCGATACAAGGCGCACGCCGTCTTCCACGGCGTCGAGCGGGCGATCGTGGTGCTGCGGACCTGACCGCTCAGGTCGCCAGCCAGTCGGTGTTGGCGAAATCGTCGTCGTCGCCCCGCGCGGCCGCCCGCCGATGCCGCCCGGCCGGGCGTTCCTCCGGAACAGGGGCCGGCGGCGGGGGTGGCGGCGGTTGGGACGGTGCCGGCGGCCGATACGCGACCGGCGGCTCCTCGGCCGTCCGATACCCGGCGCGGCGCTCGTTCTCGGTCTCGTCCTCCTCGAACCCGAAGTCGCCGTCGTCCTCGACCTTGTCGCTCAGCGTCGACTCGGTCGCCCAGCCACCCGCGGCCTCGGCCCGCCGCTTCTGCTCGATCCGCGCGGTCAGGGCCGCGCTCGTCTCCTGCTTGAGCTTGTCGCCCGCGGCCTGGGTCTCCTCGATCGCCTTGGTCGCCCGGTTGTCGACCAGGTACATCCGGTCGCCGTTCTCGCGCTCCAGCCCGGCCAGCTGATGCCGGAGTCTGGCGAGATCCTCCTCAGGATTCACTGATCCCCTCCCGTGACCGCTAACGGAAGCCGATGACGCCGTCGTCGTCGAGCGAGCCGCTGATCCGGCTGCCCGTCGTCGTCGCGGTGTCGAACAGACCGCCGTCGACCCGGTATCCGCTGGACGTGCGCTGCTGGTCTTCACCGGACCCCTGCCCGCCGGCCGCACCGCCGCCCATCATGCCCATACCGCCCATCATCCCCGCCCCGGCCGCGGCCGGGTCCTGGGCGCCCCCTCCGGGAGCGGAACCGAGTCCGGACGGCGCTGAGGGAGCGGTCGCGCCACCGCCGGTCCCGGCGGGATCCGACGTGTCACCGAGGCCGTTGTCCCCACCGTGGTCTCCACCGTCGAACGGGTTGCTCAACGACTGGGCCGTCGTCGCTTCGGAGGGCCCGTCGGCGGCCGCCGCCACCGGTTCGGCCGCCACCGGTTCCGCCGGGTGGCCGGGCACCGAAGCGGGTGCTCCGCCGCCGGTGCCACCGGAGGTGGCGTCGTGCGGGCCGGCGGCCTGCTCGGCGTGCTGACGCGCGACGTTGTCGACCGGCTGGGCCGCGGCGCTCTCGGCGGCGTGCCTGCCTACCGCCTGCGGCGTGGACTCCGGGCTCGCGTGACGGCCGCCCGCAGGCTGTTCGTCCTCGCCGAGGGTGTACTTCGACGGATGCCCCGACCCGTCGTCGACGGTCACGAGCGTCGGCCCGCCGGGGCCGCTCGGCCGTTCCGCGGTGATCTTGAGGCCGCCGTCCTCGATGTGGATCTTGCCGTCGGGGCCAGGCTGATAGGTCTGCCCGTGGCTTGCCGTGGGACGCGAGGCCGCCTGCTGATCCAGCCGCTCGGCGGTGTCGCGGTGGACGGGTCCGCCGGCCGCGTCGCCGGTTCCGGGTGTGGCCTTGCCGTCGCCGAAGTCGAGGTCGTAATCCTTGGCCTGGCCGGTGGCGTCCTGGACGGAGATGCCCATCTTCCCGTCGGCGCCGGGCTCGGCCATGGAGATCTTGCGGTCACCCTGCTCGACGATCACCTTCTCGGGTTCGGTGCCGGCGGTGTCGTTCTTGATCGCCTCACCCGTGCGCGGATCGATCGGGTACGGCTCCCCGGTGGCCGGGTCGATGTCGAGCGGCTTGTCCGTGACCGGGTTCTTCTCCTGGCCCGGCACTTCCGGTGTTTCGGGCTTCTCCGGCTGCTTGTATTCGACCGCGCTCGGCGGCGGCTTGCCGCCGCCACCTGACGACGGGCCACTGCCACCGCCGGACGACGGGCCTGCGCCCCCACCGGTGTCCTTGCCGCCGCCGCCCTTCTCGACGGGCTTTTCGCCGCCCGTCTCCGGGGTCTTGCCCAAGTCCGCGTACGGGTTCTCGACGACCTTGCCGACCGATTCGTTGAACGCCCGCCACGCCCCGTTGATCGCGTCACGGGTGTTCTTGCACACCAGCTGGAAGTTCTCGATGTGCTTGCCGAACCAGGCGAGGAAGACGTCCTTCAGCCAGGCCACCGCCTGAGGTTTGAGGACCTCGTCGATGGTGCTCTGGTCGATGTCGCCCCAGTCGTCGTTGAAGGCGTTCTTGGCGTCGATGCTCAGGAACTTGATGCAGTGGATGATGTCGTTCTGGCTGCACGAGCCGTCGGCGATGCGGATGATCCGCTCGATGTCCTGCGCGGTGGCGTCGCCGATCTTGTCCGTGTACCACTTCTGCAGCCACTCGACCTTTTCGCGGCAGAACTTGCCGACCGAGGCGTTGGTCCGCAGCAGTCCGTCGCCCGCGGCCTTGAAGGCCTCGGCGACCTGACCGGTCTTGTCCGAGTAGGCCTTTTGATAGGCACGCGCCTGATCCGCGGCGGCGCCTTCCCAGGTGCCGAGCGAGTTGCCGAGCTTCCCGGAGACGTCCTGCGCAGACCCGGTGATGGCCGTGCCGACCGCGGTCAGCTCGTCCGCGCTCGCCTTGAACAGGGTGAACGGGATGTTGTCCTGCTCGTGGTACAGCCGCTGCAGTTCGCTGAGGGCCACCGCGGCCCCGCCGCCCGCCAGGCTCAGCGCGCGGACGTAGATCGGGTGGAAGATCTCGTACACCTTGAACCCCGACAGGCCGGGGACCATGATGTCGTTCGAATTCGCGCAGCCCGGATCGGTCTCGGTGGCGCGACCGGCGATCTCCTGGGTCTTCGCCGCGTCCTTGTTCAGCACGTCGCGATCACCCTGCCGCCCGGCGGCCTGGTTCGCGTCGTACTTCTCGTGCGCGGTCTTGTAAGCCTTTTTGACCTCTTCGAGGGAACCGTCGTTGACGTTGAGATCACCCTCGGTGATCCAGTCACCGTTAATCGACTTGAGGTAGTCCCGGAAGCCGTTCCGCTCGGCTTCGCTGGCGAAACCACAGCTTTCGGGCGACTCGTCCTCGATGTAGTCGATGTAGTTGAGGGCGAGTTCGCGTTTGGTGTCGCGGTCGATGTTCGGGTCGTTGAGGATCTTCTCGACTTCGGCCCGGCTCGGAATGTCGTGCCCGCCACCGCCGCCGACGTCCGCGAGGCCCATCAGTGCTTCCTCATCTCGGCGGCGTTGGAGTCCTCATTGGACTGGTAGAGGTCCTTGGAAGCCGCGATCTTGCGACCGAACTCGTCCGAGGCCGTCAGGTAGCTGCGCGCGCACTTCGCGAGGCGCTGAATGCTCGCGGAGTAGCCGGTGAAGCAGCCGCCGTGCGCCGGGCCGAAGCTGCCCGAGTTCAGGTTGATCTGCTCGACCGCGCCGATCGGCCCTTCACAGGCCTGCTTGGGCAGATCCTGCAACACCTTGGCGGCCTCGTTCAGCTGCGCCGTGTCTACCTTGTGCCCTTTACCCGCCACCGTGACCCTCCCCTAGGTATCCGCACACGGAATGTACCGGGCCGGTAACCCGTGCGCAGCGACTTGGGAAGATCGTGAGAGGGCTTACGACGCGGAGGAGACGACTCCCGCGAGCCTGTCGGCGGCCGCCTGTGCGGTGTCGTGCGCGGGGGCCTCGACCATGACGCGGACCAGCTGCTCGGTGCCCGACGGGCGCAGCAGGACCCGGCCCTCTTCGCCGAGTTCGGCCTCGACGGCGCCGACGGCGTCGCGGACCGCGGCCGAGACGGCGACCGCCGCCTTGTCCGCGACGGGGACGTTCACCAGCACCTGCGGCAGACGGTTCATGACGGCGGCTAGGTCGGCGAGCGACTTGCCGGTGGACGCCATGCGGCTCATCACACGCAGCGCGGTGAGGAGACCGTCGCCGGTGGTCGCGTACGCGGGGAGGACGACGTGTCCCGACTGCTCGCCGCCGAGCGCGAACCCGCTCGCACGGAGCTCTTCGAGGACGTAGCGGTCGCCGACGGCGGTGGTGACGAGGTTGATGTCGTGCGCGCGCATCGCGAGGTGCAGGCCCAGGTTGCTCATCACGGTCGCGACGAGGGTGTTCTTGGTCAGTTCACCGGTCTCGGCGAGGGCGAGCGCGAGGACGGCCATGATCTGGTCGCCGTCGATGAGCTCACCGGAGGCGTCGACCGCGACACAGCGGTCGGCGTCACCGTCGTGCGCGATCCCCAGGTCGGCGCTGTGCTCGACGACGGCCGCGCGCAACGCGTCCGGGTGATTCGACCCACAGTGCTCGTTGATGTTGACGCCGTCCGGGTCGGCGTGGATCGCGATGACCTCGGCGCCGGCCTTGCGGTAGACCTCGGGGGCGGCGAAGGACGAGGCCCCGTTGGCGCAGTCGACGACGACGCGCAGGCCCGCGAGCGGGTGCGGGGTGGCGGACAGCAGGTGCTGGATGTAGCGGTCACCCGCGTCGGCGACGTCCTTGACGCGGCCGACGCCGATCCCGGTCGGGCGGGTGACGGGAGCGGCGAGACCGGCCTCGATCTCGTCCTCGATCCCGTCGGGGAGCTTGTGGCCGCCCGCGGCGAAGAGCTTGATGCCGTTGTCGGGCATGGGGTTGTGGGAGGCGGAGATCATCACGCCGAGATCCGCTTCGAGCGCGCCGACCAGGTACGCGACGGCGGGTGTCGGGAGGACGCCGAGGCGCAGCACGTCGGCGCCGGCGGAGGTGAGGCCCGCCACGACGGCGGCCTCGAGCATCTCGCCGCTGGCACGCGGGTCACGGCCGACGACCGCGACCGGGCGGTGCGAGCGGTCGTGGGCGGCGAGGACGCGGGCGGCGCTGGCGGCGAGCGAGAGCGCCAGCTCCGGGGTCAGCTCCTCGTTGGCGAGGCCACGTACGCCGTCGGTACCGAAAAGACGTGCCATCTGTCGACCTCCTTGAAAAACCACCACGACAACCTAGCCAGTCTCCCTGCCTGTCTCCCCGCGCCCCCGGCTTCGCCTTTAGCGGGCTAAACGCGACGCGTGCGACTTTCGCGGGCTAATCGCGAAACGGGTGGGGCGCATGTGACGGGTGGGGCAGGTGGGGCTGGGGCGAGCGGGGGCCCGAAGGACCCCGGAAACACGGAAGCGCCCATCCGAGAGACGGATGGGCGCTTCCGCGGGTTGCGCCAGAGGCGCGATCAGCGCTTGCTGTACTGCGGAGCCTTACGGGCCTTCTTGAGGCCGTACTTCTTCCGCTCCGTGGCGCGGGCGTCACGGGTCAGGAAGCCGGCCTTCTTCAGGGCCGGGCGGTCGTCGGCGTCGACCTCGACGAGCGCACGGGCGATCGCGAGACGCAGCGCGCCTGCCTGGCCCGAGATCCCGCCACCGTGCAGGTTGGCGAAGATGTCGAACGAGTCGGGCTTGTCGACCGTCACCAGCGGCTCACGGATGAGCTGCTGGTGAACCTTGTTCGGGAAGTACTCTTCGAGCGTGCGGCCGTTGAGCTTGAACTCACCGGTACCGGGAACGACGCGCACCCGGACGACGGCTTCCTTGCGGCGGCCGACGGTCTGGGCGTTGCCACCGGCGGCACGCGACGGGCGCGGGGCGGCCGGCGTCTCGCTGGTCGCGACGGCGTCGCCGACCGGAGCGGTCTCCGTGGTCGCGACGGCCTCGGTCGCGGTCTCCTCGGTGCTGGTCACAGACTGTTCCTCACTCACTGCGCGACCTGCGCGATCTTGGTGATCTCGCGCGCCTGCGGCTGCTGCGCGGCGTGCGGGTGCTCGGCGCCGGCGTAGACCTTGAGCTTCTTCGCCTGGGCGCGGCCGAGCTTGTTCTTCGGGAGCATGCCCTTGACGACCTTCTCGAGCAGGTGCTCGGGCTTGGTGTCGAGCAGTTCGCCGAAGGAGCGCTTCCGCAGACCGCCGGGGTAACCGCTGTGCCGGTACGCGAACTTCTGCTCGCGCTTGTTTCCGGTGAGCGCAACCTTCTCGGCGTTGACGATGATGACGAAGTCACCGGTGTCCACGTGCGGGGCGTAGGTCGGCTTGTGCTTGCCGCGCAGCAGCGTGGCGACCTCGGTCGCGAGCCGGCCGAGCACGACATCCTCGGCGTCGATCACGTGCCAGGCACGAGTGACGTCGCCGGGCTTGGGGCTGTACGTGGGCAAGGGTCTACCTCGTCGTCAACATTGCGTGTGGGTTCTGTGCGGGCCTAGCGCTTACGCGCCGCAGCGCACAACGACATATGAAGATACCCCCACGCCCGACCCTACTGCGAAGCGGGGGTCGGTCCGGGGTCCCATACTAGGACCGGCGCCCGGCGGGCGCCCTGCAACTGTACCCCGCCGGTGTGGCGGAACCGCCCACGGCATCGTCCTTCCCGGGAGAGGATGAGACGATCCGGACGCGCACCGCGCGCGGGGACTCGATCAGGGGAACGGCGATGAACAAACGGCCAACGATCATCTTGTGCGTGCTGGGCGCCGTGCTGGCGCTCACCACGGCCTGCGGCCAGGCGCGTGCGGGCACCGCCGTGCCGAAGGGCGACGACGCGGCGACCTACGTCGGCACGAAGTTCGAAGCGGCGATGAACAAGCTGCAGGACACCATCGGCGACCAGCGCGACGTCACCAGCGAATCGGGCGCCTACTTCCGCTTCGACGAGAAGTACGTCCGCAGCACGATCTCCTCGGCCCGCACCGGTTCGCCGGAAGGACGGGTCAGCCGCCAGCGCTCGCAGAAGAACCCGGACGACAGCATCGACTGGTACACCCCGGCCGACGGGCCCGTCGAGTACGTCTACCTCGGGCCCGTCTACAAGAGCCTCGCCCCGACGCCATGGGTTTCGATGTTGAAGTCCGAGGCCGGGCTGACCATTCCCTGCGCGTGGGTCGGGATCATCCACGCCTGCAAGATGGCCGACGCGATCGCCGTGTCCTACAACGCGGACAAGAAGATCGTGAAGGGCGCCAAAAGCCTTCCGGACAAGCGGACCGAGCTGACCGCCGACGTCCCGTTCGCGAAGTTCATCGAACGCCGGGTGGAGATCCTGCCGACGTCGATCATGAGCGGCATCACGGACGAGATGAAGAAGGCCCCGGTGCGGACCACCGTCTCCCTCAACCCGGACGGGACGCTGAGCCAGATCGCGATGGAGGCGAAGATCGAGGGCAACGGGCACAAGATCGAGCTGCGCTACGACTTCCGCTTCACCGGCAAGGCGAGCACGCAGGACCTGCCCAAGCTGCCGGACGCCTCGCAGATCACCGTGCTGCCGGACAAGGCGGCCAAGGATGACTTCAACCGCCGGTACAACGAGTTGAAGGGCGTCTGAGCCATGACCGACCAGCAGCCGCAGCACCCTCAGCCGCCGCAACAGCCGCAGCAGTGGTGGCAGCCGCCCGCGAATCCCGCGAACCAGCAGCAGGGCTGGCAGCAGGAAGGCCAGGCCACCGGGCCGCATTCCGGGCAGTGGCAGCAGAACGACCCGAACGCCGCGAGCACCGGCTCCTACACGGGACAGTGGCAGCAGACCGCCCAGCCCGGCGTCACCGGCTCGTTTTCCGGTCCCTGGCAGCAAAGTGGCGCCCCCACGCCGGGTACGGCATGGCAACAGCCGCAGCAACCGCAGCCGCAACAGCCCGCGCCACAGCAGGATTGGCAGGCACAGCATCAGAATCCGCCGCAGGGACAGTACGGCGGAGGGTTCCAGCCCGCCCAGCCAACCCAGTCGTCGCAGTACGGCGGGCTCGGCGCTTTCGGCGCCGAACCCGCGAAGAAGCCGAAGGTTTCCAAAAAGACCTTGCTGATCGGCGGAATCGCCGCGGCCGTGGTGGTCGCGGGCGGCGTCGGGGCCTGGCTCCTGGGCGCGTTCGCCGGTGACACCCTCGATCAGAAGTCGGTTCAGGACGGTGTCACCAAGGTGCTCAACGAGCACTACGGGGAACCCGACGTGAAGAACGTCGCGTGCCCGTCCGGGCAGCAGGTGGAGAACGGCACCACTTTCGACTGCTCGATCGAGCTTTCGGGGCAGCAGAAGAAGGTCACCGTCCGGGTGCTGAACACCACGCCGGAATTCGAGGTCGGCGCACCGCACTGACCGGGACGTGAAGAAGCCGCGGCGGGAAGTTCCCGTCGCGGCTTTTTCTTGCGGACAAACGAAACGGCGGGCTCGGCATCCGAAGATGCCTGCCCGCCGTTGCTCGTTCGGAGCGTGAGACTCAGAACAGGCCGGTGACGCCCTGCTCCGTGCTCTGGTAGCCGTCGGCCAGCTGCGGCAGCACGCCGGCGACCTGCGCGAGGAGCTGCTTGAGCTCGTCGAACTTGTTGTCCCACTCCTGCTGCGCGGCCAGGTAAGCGGTCTGCGCGTCACCTTCCCAGGTGTTGACCAGCGGAGCGAGGTCGCTCTTCAGCTGACCGAACAGGGACTCCAGCTCGCCGCCGGTGCTCGAGCAGTCGTCGGCCGCCGCGTGGATCGTGGCGTAATCGACCTTCATCTCAGCCATGATTTCCTCCAGAATTCAAAGAAAGTTTTGGGGTGTCGGAACAGGTGGAGCAGATCAGCCGAGGACGCCGAAGCCCTTGTTGACCGAGTTGATCAGTTCCTGCTGCTGCTGCTCGGAAGCGTTGTACTTCGAACCGGCCTGCTCGAGCAGCTCACCGATGTTCTGGAGAGCCTGGTTGAGCCCACGGCCCGCCTCGTCGAAGCGCTTCATCACGTTGTTGAACGCGAGCGCCGCGTCGCCGGTCCAGCCCGCGCGGGTGGCCTCGATGTTGTCGCGAAGCTTGCTCAGGTTCTGGTCCATCGAAACGCGAACCTCGGTCACCCGCTTCTCGGACTGGGTGAACTGTTCGACGCTTCCCTGAAAACCGCCAGCCATGGGAGCTACCCCCTTCGTTCGTGGTTTATCCGTACTCGGTGAAGTTCGTTTGGTACGGACCTACGACGGAGACACTGCCACGTCCGGTTCCCTCTTGTCGCTCCTTGGTTTCAAGTAGTTGCTTGCGTTAACGCTCCCGATGGGAACCGAACGCGGGAACCCGGCGAGCACACCGGGATTCCCGTGGAGAAAAGAGCTTTCACCTGGGGATTTCGCAAGTGCACAGTGATCGGTCAATCGACGCGGCGCATGATTCGCGACTGCGAAAAGTCCTCGTCGTCGTCACCCACACGTGGCCGTCTGGCCACCGGTTCCGGCCGAAAGGGAACCAAGTCCGCCGCGGCGGGCAAAGCGGGAACCGGAAGACCGGCGCCCGCGCGGAACCGTTTCGCGGCGTTCCGCAAGACGCTCGGGGTCGGAGCGGTCTCGCCGCCGGCGAGCCGTCCCTTGCCGAATTGCTTCGCCAGTTCGGCGTTCTCGCCGCGGCGTCGTTCGTACCGGGCCTTGGCCGTACGGGCGACCTGTCTGGCATAGGTGACGGCGTCGCGTCCTGTGCGCGCGAAGTGTTCGGCGGGGGTCTCGGATTCGGGTGGCACGCGCCTCCCCCTTCAGTTGACGACCGCCATCGTTTTGACGACCTGTTCACAGGCCGCGCTCACCCGCTGTTCGAGCGGTGAGCCGGTGCCGTACTGGCAACCGATGTGGACGCGGATCTTTCCCTGCGCGACGACGTACCAGTCGACACGGGCCTTCGGCTTGGTCTCGCGGTAGTAGACGACGGTTTTGCCGGCGTAGTTCGCGGAACCGTTGAAGCCGCTGTATCTCTGCTTCGGATCTGTTTCCGCCCCGGTGCGGATTTCGTCGACGAGTTTCTGTCTGTCGACAGTGGCGTCGTAGGCCATCGCGTACTCCTGGGCGACCACGAGGTCGTCGCCGGTGAGGGACTCGCTCGGATGGATCACCACCTGACGGTCGGCGACGCGATCGTCGGTCTGCGTCCAGTCCGGCGGCGCGATGAAGCGGTAGTCGTACTGGGCGAGCGTCCGGCCCTCCGGCTCGGCCTCCCCGCTGTTGACCGCGAAGAGGACACCGCCGACGACCGCCGCCACGGCGACCGCGGCCGCCGCGATGATCCAGGGCGTCTTCTTGCCCTTCCCCGCGGGCTTGGTCTCGCGCGCGGGCTCCCCCGGCCGCCACGGCGGCGGTGCAGCGATCCCCTGCTGTCCCATCGGGGGCGAGGGCGGCCCCTGCTGCCGCGTCGCGTTTAGCGGGCTAAACGCGCTCTGCGGCGGTGGGGGCGAGGTGGGGCGATGGGGGCCGGGAGGGAACGGAGGGCGCCGGTCGACGGGGGCCTGCCCGGGGGCGCCGCCCCGGGAGACGGCGGAGCCCGCGAGCGAGCCCGTCCGGTCCGGGTCGATCAGCACCGCGCGCAGGGCGCCTCGGGCGACCACGGTCTCCGGCTGGTCCAAAGTGGTCGGTACGACGCCGGTCCGCTCGTGCACCAGCCGGGACACCATCGGGATCCGGCTCGATCCGCCCACCAGGAAGATCGCCGTCAGCTGCTTGGGCCGCAGCCCGGAATCGCCGATCGCGCCCACGGTCAGCTCGACCGCGCGGCCGAGCGGGCCCGCGATGAGCCGCTCCAGGTCCTCCCGCGTCACGTGCGCGTCGGCGAACGGCGGCGGCATCGGGACGTCGGTGTACGCGTGCCGGGACAGCGTCTCCTTCGCCCCGCGCACGTCCTGCCTCAGTACGCGGCGACGGCGTCGATCGGTGAGCTCGCGGCCTTCGACCAGCTTCCGCCATTCCGGCGGATCGACGGACGACACCAGCGACCCCACGTGCTCCAGGAGCGCCTGATCGACGTCCGCCCCGCCGAAGCTCGGGTCCCCCCGCGTGGCCAGCACCTGGAACCCGGCGCGTTTAGCGGGCGAACCTCGATCCGCCGGGCTGCCGGGCATGCGCTGGACCACGGAGACGTCGACGGTGCCGCCGCCGAGGTCGAGGACCGCGAGGGCGTCGCCGGGGCGGCCGCTGAACTCGACGGTGCGTTCGGAGTTGAGCTCGGCGGGCGCGAACGTCGCCGCGTGATAGACCGCCGCGGCGACCGGCTCCGGAACGAGCGCGACCTGGCGCGCGAGCCCGCCCGCGGCCTGCCGGAGCAGCCGGGTCCGGGTCGCGCCCCAATCGGCTGGGTGGGTCAGGACGAGCAGCTCGACTTCGGCGTCACCGGCGAGCCGGCGCGCCTCGGTCACCGCGCGTTTCAGGACGGCGTTGACGACGTCGGTCACGCGGAGGACGTTGTCGCCCAGCAGCAGGTCGCCTTCGTCGATCCGGCGTTTCGGATTCGGCTCGTAGCGCGACGGGTCCACCGCCGCCTGCCGTTCCGCTTCCTGGCCGACGAACAGCGTCCCGTCCGGCGCGGCGTAGACCGCCGACGACATCAGGGGCTGCCCGTCCACCACGACGACCTGCGGTTCGCGGCCGTTGATCGAAGCGACTACGCAGGTGCTCGATGTCCCGAAGTCCACCGCTACCCGCACAGTCACCAGCCACTCCCGCAGATCGTCGTCGTCACCACACGCCCGTCCCGTACCTCACCTGGTTCAGCGGGAGGTCAGTCCGGCTGGATCCACGAGACCTGCATGAGCTGCTTGCCGTGCTTCCGGGTGACGAGGTTTCCTCGTCCCGGAGGCATCTGGCTCGGCTTCACGTTGGAGACGAGGTTGCCCTCGTCCCGCGAGCCGTTCATGACCATACCGGGCGCCGCGATCTCCCTGAGCTTGCCGAGGATCGGGTCGAACATCGCCCGGCTCGCGCCACCGCTCCGGCGCACGACGATCATGTGCAGACCGACGTCCTTCGCCTGCGCGAGGAACTCGGCGAGCGGCTTCAGCGGGTTGCTCGTCTGCGTGGCGACCAGGTCGTAGTCGTCGACGATGATGAACAGCTCCGGGCCGGTCCACCAGGACCGGGTCTTCAGCTGTTCCTGCGTGACGTCCGGACCGGGGAGCCGCCGGGTCATCGACCCGTGCACGTCCTTGACCATGCTGTCCAGCTGCGCGGCGGACACCGCGTAGCCGAGCAGCTGGTCCCCGCTGACGAAACCGAGCATCGTGCGCCGGTAGTCGACGAGGATGACGACCGCTTCCTGCGTCGAGTACCGCTCGGTGATACCCCGGGTGATCTGCCGCAGCAGGTTCGTCTTGCCCGACTCGCCGTCCGCGAACGCGTAGAAGTGCGAATCGGCGGCGAAGTCGAGGTAGATCGGCTGAAGGTCTTCCTCGTTGACACCGATCGGCACCAGCTTCGTGGCGCGCTTGGAGTCGATGGACAGGACCTCGTCGTAGGTGACCATCTCCGGCAGCAGGCGGACCTGCGGCGCCGGGCGGCCCCGCCACGCGGCCTTGATCTTCGCCACCGCGTCGGCGACACCGGCCGCGATGTCGTCCGGGTTGCTCGATCCGTCGATCCGGGGAAGACCGGTCAGCAGGTGCAGCTTGTCCCTGGTCAGACCGCGGCCGGGGCGGGCGGCCGGGACGTTCACCGCGACCCGGCGGTCGATGTCCGACTCGCTCGGGTCACCGAGGCGCAGCTCGAACCGGGTACCGATCATGTCCTTGATCGCCGGGCGGATGTCCGCCCACCGGTTCGCCGCGATGATGACGTGGACGCCATAGGAAAGACCCTGGGTGGCGAGCTTGGTGATCGAGGTCTCCAGCTCGTCGAAGTCGTCCCGCAGCGCCTTCCAGTTGTCGACGATCAGGAACGCGTCACCGAAGGCGTCGTCCTCGGGCTTGATCTCGCCGCGCCGCTTGCGGTTGCGGAACTCGTTCATCGAGTCGATGCCCATCGCCCCGAACCGGCCTTCCCGCTCGGTGAGCAGGGTGGTCAGCTCGGCCACGATCCGGCGGGCCTTGTCCGGCTCGCGCCGGGCGACGGCGACACCGCCGACGTGCGGCAGGCCCTGGAGACCGGCCAACGTACCGCCACCGAGGTCGAGCGCGTAGAACTGCGCTTCCTCGGGGGTGTGGGTCAGCGACATCGACATGATCAGCGTCCGGAGCATGGTCGACTTGCCCGACTGCGGACCGCCGACGATCACACCGTGCCCGGCGCCACCGGAGAAGTCGGCCCACAACAGGTCGCGACGCTGCTCGTACGGGCGGTCGACGATGCCCATCGGCACCTGCAGCCGTCCGTTGCCGAAGAACCCGACCGGGGAGAGACCGCGGTCGTCGGTGGGGTTCAGGTTCGGCAGCAGGGTGTCGAGCGAGTTCGGCTCCTTGAGCGGCGGCAGCCAGACCTCGTGCGCGGGCGGGCCCTGGCCGATCAGCCGGGAGACGATCACGTCGAGCTCACTGGGCTCGACGGCCTCCTCCGACTTGGCCTCTTCCACCGGCGCGGCCTCGATCTGCTCCGGCTCCGGTTCCTTCGGCAGTTCGACGAAGTCCGGGACGAACAGCTGCGGGCGCTTGTCGGCGCGGACCACGGTCGCGACCGGGCCAGCCGCCTTGATGCCCGCGGGCCGGTACGGGCCCGAGACGTACGAGGCCTTGAAGCGGACCAGCGTCGAGGTGTCGTACTTGAGGTAACCGCCACCGGGGACGGACGGCAGCTCGAACGCGTCGGGCACGCCGATCGCGGCCCGGGATTCCGCGGCGGAGAAGGTCTTCAGGCCGATGCGGTAGGAAAGGTGCGAGTCGAGACCGCGCAGCTTGCCCTCTTCCAGCCGCTGCGACGCGAGGAGCATGTGCATCTGCAGCGACCGGCCAAGACGGCCGATGGCGACGAACAGGTCGATGAAGTCCGGCTTCGCGGCCAGCAGCTCGGAGAACTCGTCACAGACGATGAAGAGCGCGGGCAGCGGGTCGAGGTCGGCGCCGTTCTCGCGGGCCTTCTCGTACTCCCAGACGTTCTTGAAGTTACCGCCGTTCTTCAACGCTTCCTGGCGGCGGTTCATCTCGCCCGCCAGCGCGTCCTTCATGCGGTCGACCAGCGTGACTTCGTCCGCGAGGTTGGTGATGACCGCGGAAACGTGCGGCGCGGTGTCCAGGCCGAGGAACGTCGCACCACCCTTGAAGTCGACGAGGACGAAGTTCAGCGTGCTCGACGAATGCGTGGCGAGCATGCCCAGCACCAGGGTGCGGAGGAACTCGGACTTACCGGAACCGGTCGCCCCGATGCACAGGCCGTGCGGGCCCATGCCCTCCATCGCGGCTTCCTTGATGTCCAGCTCGACCGGCTGGCCGTACTCGCCGACGCCGAACGGGACGCGGTAGCGGTCTCGCACCGGGCGGGGCCGCCATGACTGCTGGACGTCGAAGGTCATCGGGTCGCCGGGGATGCCCAGCAGTTCGAGCAGACCGGGGTTGGACAGCAGCGGCTCTTCCTCGGCGGCGTCCTGCGCGGCGGTGCCGACGCGGTACGGGGCGAGGAGCCGGGCGAGGGCTTCGGACTCGACGACGCTGAGCGTGTCCGGGCGGCCGAACCACTCGACACCGCCGGCGCTGCGCGCGCCGAGACGGTCTTCCTCGACGACCAGCCGCAGACCGCGGCGGGCGGCGAGGTTGCCGATGGAGTCGGAAAGGTCGATCAGGGTGACGCCGACCAGACCCTCTTCGAGGATGATCTGCTCTTCGCGGGTGACCTCGGCGTCGTCGACGATGATGACGACGTGCGGCTGGTCCGGGGCGGGCGTCGCGTTGCGGGAGAAGCGCTGGCGGTCACGGAGTTCCTCGTCGAGCCACTGCTCGATCTGCGCGAGCGAACCGGCCATCATCCGCAGCTGCCCGATGCCGTCGGCGAGCGCCGGGTGCTGGGCGTGCGGCAGCCACTTCGCCCACTCCCACTCCTCCTTGGCACGGCCCGCGGTCGCGACCGCGATGAGGACGTCGTCGGGGCTGTGGAAGGTGACCAGCTGGGCCAGCATCGCGCGGGTGAGGCCGCGGGTCAGGCCCCGGTCGCCCTGCATGCTGACCGCGGCGAACCCGCGGAGGGTGATCTGGGTCGGCAGGTCCGGGACGATCGAGTGCGCGCGGACGAACCGGCGCAGCGCGAGCGTGGCGATCGGCTCCAGTTCGTCGACCGGGCCGGTCTGCGGCGGCACGAGCCGCGTCGCGAGGCGGTGCGAACTGCGGCCGACGCGGAGGTGGAGGAAGTCCTGGTCGTTCTGGCGGCGTTCCCACATGCGGCGGCTCGCGGCCAGGGACCACAGCGTCTGCGGGTCGGGGTGGACCCACTCGAGCGCGGCGCGCTGGTCGACCATGGCCTCGCGGGCCCTGTCGCGCATCTGGCCGAGGTAGCGCAGGTAATCCTTGCGGTCCTCGTCCATCTCGGCCTTTTTGGCGCCGCCGCCCTTGCCCGCGCCGCCGGCCATCATGCCGACGGTGCTGAGCACCATCATGCCGCCCATCATCATCATCATGGGATTGCGTCCACCCGTGGTGAACATGAAGACCATCATCCCGAGGGACGCGACGATCATCACCGCCGGAAGCAGCTTCATGACGATGTTGCCCGGGATGGTGCGCGGCACCTCAGGCGGCGGTTCGAGATGCACCTCGCCGCCCGGCGGCCGCGGCGCCGCCAGACGCGGCGACTTCTTGAACTGCAGCGTGCTCATCGAAGGACCCCTCTTCAAACTCGACGATGGCGGCCACCGTTGGTGCGCGAACGGGTGCGCGAGACAACCTATCGAACGTGGCCGGTGAAATCCGGACAACGCCGAGAACGGCCCCTGCCGGGACCATACGCATGCCAGGAGTCTAGGGCTCCGCCCCCGCCGACGTGCGTTTAGCGGGCTGATCGCGATCCGGCGCCCGGACGCCCGACGTGATGTTTAGCCCCCTAATCGCGATCCGGCGCTCTGAGGGCTCAGGCCCCCAAGCGTCACGATTAGCCCGCGAAAGTCGACGCGCCGGCAACCGGGCCGAGAGGTCCGGAGGTCGTCTCTCTTACTTTTGCCGGTCTTTTTCCGACAGTCGATGATGTGGGCACCCGGGTTCGGTATAGGTTCCCCGGGGACCAGACTCTCAGGGCAGGGGGAAGGCAGTGGCAACGGGCACGACGGTATTCAGCAGGGTGACGGTGGTCGCGCCACGCACCCGGATCGACGTGGCTTTGCCGGCTGACGTCGCGGTGGCGGACCTGCTGCCCATGCTGTTGGAGATGGCGAAGGAGGCGACGCCGGACGGCGGCGCCCGCCACGGCGGCTGGGCCTTGGCGAAGCTGGGCGACGCGCCGCTCGACCCGAGCCGGACCCTCGCGTCCCTCGGTGTCGTCGACGGCGAGCTGCTCCAGCTGCGCAAACGCAACGAGAACCCGCCGCCGCCGCTGTACGACGACGTCGTCGACGCGATCGCTGAGTCGTCCCCGGACAGCTTCCGTCCGTGGACCAAGGAGACGGCTCGCCGCTTCGGGCACATCGCGGGCGGCCTGGCGCTGTTCTTCTCGGCTCTCGCGCTCTTCACCAGCGGGTCGTTCTACGGCGGCAACGCACTCGCCGCCGCGATCGCCGGCGGCGTCGGCGCGATCGCGTGCGTCGCGGTCGGCGCGACACTGGCCAAGGCCTACCAGGCCGAGGCGACCGGCGTCCTGATCGCCGCGACAGGCGGTCTCCCGCTGGCCTTCGTCAGCGGCTTCTACATCGTGCCGGGTCTGTCCCTGTGGGCGAACCTGCTGCTCGCGAGCACTCTCGTGATCATCGTCGCGGCGGTCTGCATCCTCGTCATCGGGCACGGGATCACCACCTTCATCGCGGCCGCGACGACGGCGACGATCTCGGCGCTGACGTTCCTGGCCGCGACCCTCATCGACACCCCGATCGCCGGGATCGCCGCGGGCGCCACCGCGTTCTCGCTGGCCTGCATCTCGCTCCTGCCGCGCGCGACCATCAAGCTCGCCGCGCTGCCGACACCGCACGTCCCCGGCAGTGCCGAAGAGCTCAAGGAAGACTCGGGCTTCCCGGACTACCGCGCCATCGAACGCCGGACCGCGGTCGCCCACGAGTACATGACCGGCCTGCTGACCGGCTGCGGCGCAGCCACGGCCTTGTTCGCGATCATCGCCTCGACGTCGCCCACGGTCTTCGGCCCGATCCTCGGCGTCATCGCCACGCTGGTCCTGCTCCTGAGGGCCCGGGCGTACGCGAACGGCGCGCAGGCCATCGCCCTGCTGACCACCGGCATGGTGTCCGGCGCGGGCATCCTGCTCGGCTGGATGTGGTCGGCGAGCCCACTGAACCGGGTCCTGTTCGTGTTCGGCGCGCTGCTGCTGATCGGCGCCGGCGCGCTCGTGGTCGGCGTGATCTTCCCGAACCAGCGCTTCTCGCCGCCGCTGCGGCGGACCGTGGAGATCTTCGAGGCCGTCTTCATCGCGACGGTGCTCCCGCTGGCGCTCGGCGTCATGGATCTCTACACGACGCTGCGCCACCTCAATTTCAAGTGACGACCCGATCGGATGATGCTCTGATGGCAGCAGCGCGGAAGTCCAGGGGGACGCGCGTCCGCCACCTCGGCCTCGCCGGACGTACCGGAACGGTGCTGCTGGCGGCCGGTATCGGTGTTCTCTCGCCGGCGTCGGTGGCGCTTCCGGCGTGGGCGCAGCAAAGCAGCGTCGCGCCGGACGCCGGTGGCTACTACGCGACTCCGCCTCCGGTGGACCCGTCCAAGAAACCGAACGACGAGGGCAAGCCGGACAAGACCTACGAGCAGAAGACGCTGTGCGTGCAGCGCAGCAAGCTCGGCGGCGACCAGATCGACATCAAGAACCGGCCGTGGGGCCAGGAGTACCTGCAGATCCAGAAGGTGCACGAGCTGATGCGCGGCGCCACGAACTCGATCGGCGGAGGCGTCAAGGTCGCCGTGATCGACACCGGCGTCACCGCGCATCCGTACTTCAACGGACGTGTCGAATCGGGGGGCGACTACGTCGCGACCCCCAACGGCGGCAAGGCGCCGGGACTCGAAGACTGCGACGGGCACGGCACCGAGGTGGCGGGCATCATCGCCGCCAACCCGACCGACCAGAGCATCGGGTTCCGTGGTGTCGCGCCGGACGCCACGATCCTGTCGATCCGCCAGTCCAGCCAGAACTACGAAGAGGCGGAGAAGAAGTCCGAGGCGCCCCCGGCTTCGTCCAATTCCGCGCCGCCCGCGTCGTCGAACAACCAGCCGGGCTCGGAACTCCCGCCCTCCTCACAGGGAAACGGCGCTGTCGGCGGTGCGGCGGACGGAACGGCGCCAGGGCAGGACAAGGGCGGACGGCAGCAGGAACAGGGCAAGACCGCTGGCACGCTGAAGACGCTCGCGCAAGCCGTGGTCAGGGCCGTCGACAAGGGTGCCAGGGTCATCAACATGTCGGTCGACAACTGTCGTCAGGCCGACGGGAAGATCACCGAGGGCGAACAGCAGCTGCAGGCCGCGGTGAACTACGCCGTCAAGCAGGACGTGGTCGTCGTCGCGGCGGCGGGCAACGTCGGCGACAAGTGCCCGCAGAACGACCAGCCGGATCCCAAGTCGCCCAAGATGATCGTCACGCCGCCGTGGTTCGCCGACGACGTGCTGTCGGTCGCGGCGATCGACGACACCGGTGGCGTCGCGGACTTCAGCGTCAACGGGCCGTGGGTCTCCGTGGCCGCCCCGGGCACCAAGATCATTTCGCTGGACCCCGCGGAAGGGTCGAGCAGCCTGGCCAACCTGACCATCGAAGGCGGCAAGGATCCCGGCCCCATTCAAGGGACCAGCTTCGCGGCCCCGTATGTCGCCGGGCTGGCCGCCCTCGTGCGCGCGAAATTCCCCGGGCTGCAGGCCCGTGAGGTGATGAACCGGATCAAGGCGACGGCGCAGCACCCGGCGGCGCCGGGTGGGCGGGACAACTTCGTCGGTTTCGGGGTCATCGACCCGATCGCGGCGCTGACGGCGATCGTGCCGTCGGAGGCGGACAAGGCCCAGCCGGTTCCGCTGCCCGCGAACCTGCCACCCTCGAACGACCGCGATTCCGCCCCGATGATCGTCGCGCTCGCCGGGACCGGCGGGGGCCTGGTGGCCCTGCTCGTGACGCTGTTCGTGGTGCACTCGGTCCGCCGGAACCGGCCGACCACCGTCCCCGGCCGCAAGACCCCCTGAGGCACGCGACTTTCGCGGGCTAATCGCGATCTGCCCGGGCAGATCGCGATTAGCCCGCGAAAGTCGACAGGCCCTGGGGCACCTACTAGATCGGAAGAGCGGAGTGTAGGGGACGG
>NZ_JBFBGL010000082.1:0-29907 GCF_040684635.1 Amycolatopsis sp. NPDC089917
GCCCCGATGTCATGAATGGGACGTTCAGGACGAAAAACGTCCTGAACGACCCTTTCATGACACTCGAAAGCGCCCGGGACCGAGAGCGCAGACTCAGCGCGCCAGCGAGCGATCCAGGTCCGGTTCGAGATAGATCAGCTTCGCTGTGGGAACCTTCGCCCGCACACGAGCTTCGGCGTCGTCGATGGCCTGCGCGACCTCGCCGGTCTCCAGCCCCGGCACCAGCGCGAGCTTCGCGGCCACCAGCATCTCGTCCGGGCCGATGTACAGCGTCCGGATGTGGATGACCCGCTCGACCTTGCCCGCGGCGAGTTCGTCGACGATCGTGTCGAGGTCGGCCGGAGTGGCGCCTTCGCCGATCAGCAGGCTCTTCATCTCGATGATCAGGATGATCGCGATGATGCCGAGCAGCACGCCGATCATGACGGTGCCGATGCCGTCCCACACCGGGTCGCCGGTGACGACCGAGAGCCCGACGCCCGCGAGCGCGAACACCAGGCCGAGCAGCGCGCCCGCGTCCTCCAGCAGCACCACCGGCAGTTCGGGGGTCTTGGCCTGGCGGATGAACGCCCACCAGCCCGCGTCGCCCTTGATCTTCTTCGACTCCTGGATCGCGGTGTAGAAGGAGAACGACTCCAGTCCGATCGCGACCACGAGGATGCCGACCGCCACCAACGGCGAGGTCAGCGGCTCGGGCTCACCGATCTTGTGGATGCCTTCGTACAGCGCGAACACCGAGCCGAGGCTGAAGAGCATCAGCGCGACGATGAACGAGTAGAAGTACCGGTCCCGCCCGAAGCCGAACGGGTGCGCGCGGGTCGCCTTGCGCTGCGAGGTCTTCTGGCCGAGCAGCAGGAGCCCCTGGTTCGAGGTGTCCGCGAGCGAGTGCACGGACTCGGCGAGCATCGAAGACGACCCCGTGATGAGGAAGCCGGTGAACTTCGCGGCCGCGATTCCGGCGTTCGCCACGAGTGCGGCGATGATCGCCTTGGTTCCGCCACCTGCAGACACGTGCAACTCCCCAAATGGTGTCCCGATATGCCGGGTTCGAAGGCTAGCAGTGCAGATGAGCCGGTACGCGCCGGGCGGGACAGGTCACAGAATTGTCGGAACCCATCGCTAGTGTCGCCCTCTCAGGACCTGGGAGGTGCCCGTGCCGCGATTCGGCGTGCTCGGACCGTTGACGATCGAGAGCCCGCCCGGGCGGCGCACAGCGCCGCGCGGCGATCATCAGCGTGCCCTGCTGGCGGTCCTGTTGCTGAACGCGAACTCGTCCGTCCCGGTCGACGCGCTGGTCGAGACGCTCTGGCCGGAGACACCGCCGAAGTCCTACTCCTCGAATCTGCACACGTACGTCTCCCGCCTGCGGGCGCGGTTCGAGGGCCTGGAGATCGAGCGGGATCCGCGGGGCTATCGGCTGGTGGTCGAGCCCGCCGACCTCGATCTGCTGTCCTTCCGCGAAGCCGCCGCGGCGGGGAAGGCGGCGGCGCGGGCGGGCGATCCGGTGGCGGCCGCCGGACACTACCGTCGGGCGCTGGCGGAATGGCGCGGGCCGGTCCTGTCGGGACTGCACCTTCCCCGGCTCGACGCGGACATCGCCCGGCTCGAGTCGGAACGCCTCGCCGCGTTCGAAGACTGCGTCGACGCCGAACTGTCCGACGGCAGGCACGGCGAGCTCACCGGCGAACTCCAGGCGATGATCACCGAACATCCGTTGCGCGAGCGGCTGGCCGCGCAGCTGATGATCGCGCTGCACCGCGCCGGACGGCAGGCCGATTCACTGGCCGTCCACCGCGATCTGCGCACCACGCTCGTCGAGGAACTCGGCGTGGAGCCCGGCGCCGAGGTCCGCCGCGTGCACGCCGCCGTGCTGCGCGGTGAGGATCCGGTGCCGTCGGCCAAGGCCGCGCAGGTCTTCCCGATCTGCCAGCTGCCCCCGGACATCGCGGACCTCGCGGGCCGCGAGGGCGAGATCGCGCGGCTCTCCGGGCTGCTCGGCGACGGCGCGGGGGTCCCGGTCGCGGTGATCACCGGCGAACCCGGCGCGGGCAAGTCCACCCTCGCGGTCAGCACCGCGCACAGGCTCCGCCGGTCCTTCCCGGACGGGCAGCTGTTCGTCCCGCTGGCGGGTGCCTCCAACCCCCGCGAACTGGCCGACGTCCTCGGCGACCTGTTGCGCGCGCTGGGCGTGACCGGTCCCGCCATCCCGGACGACGTCGCGGCACGGGCGGCGGCGTATCGCGGCCGTCTCGCCGACCGGCGGGTCCTGGTCGTGCTCGACGACGCCGCCGGCCCCGAACAGGTCCGCGCACTGCTCCCGGGAACGCCGGGCAGCGCCGTCCTGGTCACCAGCAGGCGAAGGCTTTCCGGGCTAGCCGGGGCGGATCGCCTGCACCTCGCGCCGCTGTCCGGTGCCGAGGCGTTGACGCTGCTGGAGCGGCTGGCCGGGCCGGATCGGGTGGGCGCCGAACGCGCCGACGCGGAGCGGATCGCCAAGGCCTGCGGCAATCTCCCGCTGGCGCTGCGGATCGCGGGCAGCAGGCTCGCCATGCGGCCGGGCCTGCCGCTCGGGAAACTCGCCGGGAAACTGGAGGACGAGGTCTCACGCCTCGACGAACTCCGGGTCAGCGATCTCCAGGTACGCGGCAGTATCGCGTTGAGCTACGAGGCGCTGAGCCCGTCCGCGCGGCGCGCCCTCCGGTTGATCGGCCGCTGCCGGACGCTCGACCTTCCCGCCTGGGCGGTGTCGACCCTCATCGACCACACGGCCGACGAAGAGGCGGACGAGGCGATCGACGAGCTCGTCGAGGCCAGCCTGCTCGAAGCCACCGGTCTCGATCCGACGGGTGAGCAGCGGTTCCGCGTGCACGATCTCGTGCGCGTGTTCGCCACGGAACTCGGCCGGGAGCTGGAAACCCGTGCCGAGCGGGTCGCCACCGTCGCGAAGTTGTCGGACGCCGCGCTGTGCCTCGCCGACACGGCGGCCCGCCGCCTGCCGAGGACGGTGCCGATGCCGCTGTCGGATCGGGACCTGCCCGCGCAGCCCCTGTCCGGCGAGCTGGTCGAGCGGCTGCTGCGCGATCCCGACGCCTGGTTCTCCGTGGAGCGGGCGAACCTGGTGTCCGCCGTTTCGTCGATGTGCGCGGTCGGCTGGCTGCGGAAAGCGTTGCGGATACTGGAAAGACTGAGCGCGTACCTGTACCTGCACAGTCATTACACCGACATGCGGGCGGCGTACGAGATCCTGCGCGACGCCGCGCTCAAGGCGGGCGACAGGCACATCACCGTCATCGCCGAGGCGAACCTGACCGTGTTGCTGCACGTTCGCGGCGAATACGAACGCGCCGTCGAGGGTTACCGCGAATGCTCGAAGGAACTGGCGGAACTGGGCGACGTTTCCGCGCAGGCATGGGTCGAGACGAATCTGGCGCGCTGCCTCGTCGGCCTCGGCCGGGCCGGGGAGTCCCTGCACGCCGCGACCCAGGCCCGGGCACTGTCCATTGTGGAGGAAACCGGGCCCGGGGCGTACGCACTGCACGCGGAGTCGGCGGCGTTGCACCGGCTCGGCAAGGTCTCCGAGGCGCTGGAGATCGACCGCCGGAGCCTCGCGCACGCGCGGGAAAGCGGCGACGAACGTCAGCTCGGCGTTGCCCTGCAAGGACTTTCGTGGTCGCTGATGCTCGACGGCCGCGAGGAAGAGGCGCTGGAGACGATCGAGGAATCCGTTCGCGTGCTGCGCCGGACGACGGCGAATTCGGCGCTGGCCAAGTCGTTGCGCACGCACGGCGCGATCCTCGCCGGTGCCGGGCGGCGCGCCGACGCGGTGAAGGCCTACGAGAACGCGCGTCGGCTGGCCGGCTCGCTCGAAGAACGCCCGCGAGAGCTTTCGTGCACGCGCGCGATCGCGGCGAGCTGGATCGGCGACGGCCGAGCCGATCGCGCGATCCCCGTGCTGCGCCGATGCCTCGACGAATTCCGCGCCATGGGCGGGAAACCCGCGACAGGCCTCACCCTGCACGTGCTGCGCAGGGCGTACGAGGCCGTCGGGGAAACAGAGGCGGCCGAGGCGGCGGGCGAAGAGGCGAAGCGATTGGAAGTCCCCCACGACGCCAACGCTTCGACCCTCGTCCGGTTGCTTTTGTCGCTCACCGAACCCGCCCCGGCCTGACCGAGTGGTGCCCGACCCCTCAGACGAGCACCACCCGGAAGTCCGATCAACTCCCGAAGAGCACGCGCGATTCACGCCGGAGGGCGGAGAACCAGGCCAGCGCGATCACCAGCACCCCGTTGGCGGCGGCGTCCCACACCGGCGGCGAGGCCGGTTCGAGGCGCGCGACCGCGACCACGTTGATCAGCCCGGCGACGGTCAGCATCACGCGGAGGGGCTGGGTGCCGCTCACGACCAGCGCGGCGGTGAGCAGCACCTGCGCGCCGAGCGTGATCAGCACGACCAGCGGAAGGTGCAGCCTGTGCTCCGCGTCGACGGCGAGCTCCTGCAGGCCGGAACTCGCGACTTTGACGGCCTCGATCGCGTCACCGGCGAGACTCGCCAACGCCGGGGCCGAACCCGCCACGTCCTGGCCGTCCGGAAGCGGGACCACCAGGTCGACGACCGGGACGAGCGCGGTCACGACGGCGATTCCGAGCGCGGCGAGCAGGGCGGCGGGGCGCACGGAGACCGGCACCCGGTAAGCACGTCCGCTCACCGCGTCGGGATGGGAAGTCACTGCTGCTGCTCTCCTCGGCCATCGTCATCCGGGAGAAGCCGACGACAATCGCCGGGTCACCCGTAAGGATGATGGTCGCGGAACCCGCCACACGGAACGCACACACTTCGCCCGAGTAACGCGAAAAGGGGTCAGCAGGTGCCGGCGGTCGCCCGGAACACCTGGGTGCGCTCGCCGGAGAGCGGGCGCACCAGGACGGCGGGATCGGCGGCCGGGAGCCACACCGACTGGCCGCGGCGGAGTTCGACCTGTTCGCCGTCGTCGGCCGTCACCCGCAGGCCGCCGGCGGTGCACAGCAGGATCTGCGGGCCGACGTCGTGGACGGCGATCTCGCCGTCGTCCCCCGCCTCCCACTCGATCCGCGACAGCTCGAACTCAGGCGCGTCGGTGCGGTACACCGACAGGCGCTGCTCGCGTTCCCCGCTCTGGACCGGCATCTCGCCGCACGCGAAGTCGACGACGCGCAGCAGCTCCGGCACGTCGACGTGCTTGGGCGTGAGCCCGCAGCGCAGGATGTTGTCCGAGTTCGCCAGGATCTCGACGGCGGTTCCGTGCAGGTAAAGGTGCAGGTTCCCGGCGGGCAGGTAGATCGCCTCGCCCGCGCTGAGGGTCAGCCGGTTGAGCAGCAGCGCCGCGAGCACGCCCGCGTCCCGCGGATGCGATTCGCCGAGTTCCAGGATGGTCCGGCATTCGACGCTGAACTCGCCGCGTTCCTGGACGTGCTTCACGCACGAATCGAGGACCTCGGGCAGCAATTCGTCGAGCGCGGCCTGCGGCAGCGTGATCCAGGTGGTGAACAGCGCACGCAGCCCGGCCGGATCCGGCTGGGCCTCCAGCAGCACCGCGTACTTCGCCAGCCCGGGCGTTTCGATCGCCTTCAGCAGCGAGATCGTGCGTTCCGGGTCACGGAAGCCCGCCAGCGCGTGGAATTCCGTGAGCGCGCAGACGAGTTCCGGTTTCGCCGTCGGATCCGGGTAGTTGCGGTTCGACGCGTCGCGCGGGATCCCCGCCGACTCCTCACGCTTGTACCCCTCCGCCGCCTGCGCGGCCGAGGGGTGCGCCTGCATCGAAAGCGGCTCTTCGGCCGCGAGGATCTTCAGCAGGAACGGCAGCCTGCCGCCCCAGCGGTCCGCGCAGCTCGTGCCGAGCTGGCCGACCGGATCGGCTTCGACGAGCTCCAGCAGGCTCCGCTCGGTGCCGTCCGGGCCGATGACGTGGGACGGGTCGCCGGGGTGGGCGCCCATCCACAGTTCCGCCTCCGGATGCGGCGCCGGCACCGGACGCCCCAGCAGCTCGGGGATCGTCGTTCTGGACCCCCACGCGTAGGGCCGCACGGCATTGCGCAGCAGCTCCACTGTCACCTCAACTCCTCGCCGGGCACGGGTTGTTTGTGCCGGCCCTCATTCCTTACGTCGCACGCGGGGCTCACGCCGTTGCAGGCGTGTACCTCCCGGCGCCGCCGATGCTGCCGACGGCCAGCCCGAGATAAACCGCGGCCAGCTCGAAACGCAGCGCGAGAACGGCCGCACGCACGATCTCGTCCGTTTCGATCTCTTCGGCCGGGGCGATCACATCCGCACCGGGCAGCAGATCTTCCGCCTGATAGCGGGCCGCCTCCGTGGCGGGCCCCGTCCGAACCGAGAGGAGCAGCACCCTCGGCGCCGCGCCGGCCCCCTCCTCCGGGTCCGCGAAGATATCGCGCTCCACGCCCTCGGACAACGCCGCCCGCCGCAAGGCGGGCCTGGCCAGTGCCTGGCGGTAGTCCTCCACGTCACACACGACGGCCGCGTGGGCGGCGAACGCGTGGGCCGCGTGCTCGCCGACGGCGACCGCGACCGGGTCCAGTCCCCACAGCAGCGGCTGGCGCTCGGCCAGCTTCAGCGCCAGCGCCTTGGCCGGGTTCGCGAACGACTCCCGGGCCAGGTAATCCTTCTCGGCTTCCGCGTCGAGCTGATCGGCGAGCTGCTCCAGATCGGCCACGAGCAGGCCGAGCGCGTTCGCGGTCAGCAGGGCGGCGGCGAGCCCGCGCGGGAACGCCATCTCCGGCGGGACCGGGAGCCTCGGCGCGAGCAGCAGGCCCTTGCCCGCGACGGAAGCGGCGACCGGGCCTTCGGCGGGCGCGGACAGCACGACCGTCGCCCCGAACCGGGCCGCACGCTCCAGAGAGGCGGCCAGCTCGCGGTCGCCGGCGTCGTCGGTGTGCGCGAAGACGACATCGAGCGCGCCGATCCAGCTCGGCACGACCTCGGCGACGACCACCGGCACCGGGCACGACGGCGTGAGGAGCGCGGCGACCAGCCGGGTCAGCGTCCGGCTGACGCCGGGCCGGTCGATCAGCACGAGCGAGCGCGGTCGCCCGACGTCCAGGCGATCGCTCAGCTCGAGTTCGGCCGCGGCCTCGGCGGTCGCCCGGACCTGGGCGCCCGCCATCGCGGCGGCACGGAGAAGCCCCGCGGTGTCGGCTTCGGCCAACCGCGCGGGATCGTCGAGGAGGGAATCGTCAGGGACCGTCGGCATGGGCGCCATCCGGGGTCGTCGGCTCGGTGGCTTCGTCCAGCAAGAGTACCGGGATTCCATCACGGACCGGATACATGCGACCGCATTCCGTGCAGGTCAGCGCGTCCGCCTCGGGATCGGCCGGCGTCCCCGTCCGCAGCGGTGCGTGGTCGGGTGACGGGCAGGCCAGGATCTCCAGCAACTGTGCGTCAAGCGTGACGGCCATGGGTTACTCCTACCTGTGGGACGTCTCTGTGGATGTTTTCACGCCACGTTCGTTACCCACGGACGATCGCCAGTACGTCTTCGGTCAGGGCCCGGACGGCCTCGGCGTCGGCGGCCTCGACGTTCAGGCGGAGCAGCGGCTCGGTGTTGGACGGGCGCAGGTTGAACCAGCCGCCGCCGGGGAGCTGCACGGTGAGGCCGTCGAGCTCGTCGATCTCGACGCCGTCACGCGCGGAGAAGGTGTCCTTGACCGCGAGCATGCGCGCGACCTGGTCGTCCACCGTCGAGTTGATCTCGCCGGAGGCCGCGTAGCGCGAGTACTCCGCCGTCAGCTCGGACAGCGGGCCCGTCTGCTCGCCGAGGGCGGCGAGGACGTGGAGCGCGGCCAGCATGCCGGTGTCGGCGCGCCAGAAGTCGCGGAAGTAGTAGTGCGCGGAGTGCTCGCCGCCGAAGATCGCGCCGCTCTTGGCCATCTCGGCCTTGATGAACGAGTGCCCGACCCGGGTGCGCACCGGCTTGCCGCCGTGTTCGGCGACGATCTCCGGGACGCCCTTCGACGTGATCAGGTTGTGGATGATGGTGCCGCCCGGCTCCTTCTCCAGCTCCCGGATCGCGACCAGCGCGGTGATGGCGCTCGGCGACACCGGCTCGCCGCGCTCGTCGACGACGAAGCAGCGGTCCGCGTCACCGTCGAAGGCCAGGCCCGCGTCGGCACCTTCTTCGCGCACCTTCGCCTGGAGGTCGACGATGTTCTTCGGGTCGAGCGGGTTGGCCTCGTGGTTCGGGAAATTGCCGTCGAGTTCGAAGTACATCGGCACGACCTCGATGGGCAGGCCCGCGAAGACGGTCGGGACGGTGTAGCCGCCCATGCCGTTGCCGGCGTCGACGACGACCTTCAGCGGACGGCTGCCCGACAGGTCGACGAGCTTGCGCAGGTACGCCGCGTAGTCCGCGAGGACGTCCTTCTCGGTCACCGCACCGCGCTGGCCGGCGAAGGCGGGCACGCCCTGCTCGACGGTGTCGCGGATCTCCGCGAGACCGGAGTCCTGGCCGACCGGGGCGGCACCCGACCGGCACAGCTTGATGCCGTTGTACTTCGCCGGGTTGTGGCTGGCGGTGAACATGGCGCCCGGCAGGTTCAGCGACCCGGACGCGAAGTAGAGCTGGTCGGTGCTGGCGAGGCCGATCGTCACGACGTCGAGGCCCTGGGAGGTCACGCCGTCGGCGAACGCGGCGGCCAGCTCGGGCGACGAGTCGCGCATGTCGTGGCCGATCACGACGGAGTCGGACTCCGGCTTGATCAGCAGGGCGAACGCCGAGCCGAGGTCGCGCACGAGGGCCGCGTCCAGCTGCTCACCGACAACGCCGCGAATGTCGTAGGCCTTCACGATGCCCGAAAGGTCTGGCACGCCTGCTCCCCGCCGATAGTCTCGTTCAACGCCCTCTGGCGCGCTCGAAAGCCTACCGGCGAGCCCTTGCGTCAGGCTCGGCCGGGCAGCACGCGCAGATGGCCGCGCCTGCCCGACGGTCCCTCGGGTTCGGGCTCCGGCGCGGGCTTGTCCGAGCGGCCCGCTTCACGGACGGCCTCGGCCAGCGCGGTCAGCTCGTCGGCGGAGGGGTCGGGGGCGGCGAAGGCGCCCTCGTGCCGGACGACTTCCCAGCCCTTGGGCACGGTGAGCCGCAGGGCATGGGCTTCGCAGAGGTCGTAGGAGTGCGGCTCGCTCGCGGTGGCCAGAGGGCCCACTACGGCTGTCGAATCGCTGTAGGCATACGTCAGCGTGGCGACAGCGGGTTCGAGACAACCCGTTCGCGAACACTTTCGTACGCTCCGCACGATCCAGAACGATAGCGCGTCGCGAGCCCGGCGTACCGGCGACACGCGCTTCGACTCTCCGAGCGCGTACCCTTCGGTGCGTGGAGACGGCTCGTGATTCCCGACAGCGACGGCGGATGCGACGGGACCGGCACGGCCGGGGCCTGCGCGGAGCGCTGTATCCGTCGACCCTTCCCGCCGCCGCTAGCAGGGCGGAAAGGTTCGACGCGCTGGTTTTGGACGCGCTCGAACCGATCGAAGCGCGATGGCGGCACGAGCTGACGAAGCTCGACGTCGCCGTCGACGACGTTCCCGAAGTTCGCTCGGATGGCGCACCGGCCGGAGTCGACGGCGTGTTGCACGACGGAGCCGTCCCGCTCTCGCGACTCGTACCCGCCGGCGTAGACCGCGCCGGCCTCCCCACGCGCGCCCGGATCGTCCTCTACCGCCGCCCCCTCGAAGCGCGCGCGAAGGACCCCGGCGAACTCGCGGAACTCGTCCACGACGTCCTCGTGGAACAGGTCGCGGGCTACCTCGGCGTCGAACCCGACGTCATCGAAGGCGACTAACCCCCTCCCCTCACTTCCCCCCTGCCCAGCCCCCGCCCTTCCCCGGGGGGCGTCCCCAGCCCAGTTTATCGCGAGGCACCGGCTGGAACTGCGGAAACGACGCCGGAGGGCGGAGTTGTCCACAAGGGGATCGGGCTGTGGACAACTCGCTCTGGTGGGGGTTCCCGGCGAGCGGCCCGAGGCCCCAGCGCCACGCAAGAGACGCTCAACGTCCCCAGCGTGGCGCTCGGGACACGCGGCTCAAGGGAGACGGCACCGAGTCGCCCGAGTGAGGGTCGGGCACCCGAGCGCACGCGTGGCGAGGGTTCCCAAGCCCCGAAGTCCCGAAGGCCACCGAGCGGAACCCCGACACAAGACAGCTCAAAGAGTGGGTCGCCGCCGCGTGGGAACAGCGGTCAGCAGCGTGAACAGCACCGCCGCCACCTGCGCCAGCAGGAGAAGGTTCCGCGTGGTCCCCTGGTGCTCCACCACGACCTCCGAAGGCGCGGGCGGCACCGAGACGGCCACCTGATGCCCCCAGGCCCGCACGATCGGCACGGCCTTCCCGTCGACACTCGCCTGCCAGCCCGCCTCGAACTCCGCGGCCAGCACGAGCAGCCGCCCGGTCGGCCCGTCCGAGACACGCACCCGCACGTCCGGCAGCCCTGCCTGCACCGGCGCCACCCCGGGCGACGCCCCCGGCGCGCCCTTCCCGGTCACGGCCGCCTGCGACAGTTCCGGCGAGATCAACGCCACCTGCCCACCGGCGGGCAGCAAGCGGAGCACCGGCCGTCCGTCGGAGGTCGGCGCGGCCGGGCCGACCAGGTCACGCGCGAGTCCGACGAAAGCGCCGCCGTCGGCACCGCTGGGCAGCACGACGTACAGCGCCCCCGAAGCCAGAGCCGACGCGAAGGCCTGCTTGACCGCGTCCGGCGAGCCCTGGAGAAGGTCCCGGCGCCACGAGGCCAGCCGATCGGCGCTGCCGGGCGTCGGCGCGAGTTCGTCGTCGCCGTAGAACGGCAACCGCCCGCCGGTCTGTCTCACCGGCTCCGCCGAAGAACCCACCACCAGCACCGAGCGTCCGGTCGCGGCCAGCTCAGCCGAGATCTCCGGAGCCAGCGACGGACGCTCACCCGACCGCAGCGGGCCTTCCCGTCCGGCGACGACCGCGCCGGTCGCCAGCGCCAGCAGCACGAGCACCCCGGCCACGGCAGTGACCTTCGCCAGCCACGGCGCGGGATCGACGCCGCTCCCGCCGCGCTGCCAGGTCGCCAGCACCGTCCACAGCAGACCCGCGCCGATCACCAGCAGCGGCACCCCGGCGTACCCGGTCGCGTGCGCGCCGCCCGACATCGGCGTCACCGCCACGAACCGCACCGCCACGAGCCCCAGCGCACCCAGCACGACGACCGCGACCCCGCCGCCCGCGCCCTTCGTCGGCCGTACGACCAGCGCGACGATCGCGGCCGCGACCAGCGCCACCCCGATCGGCCACGCGCCGGGACCGCCCGGGTCCAGCCCGGCGAGGTCGGCGCCGGACGCGGCCGTCGCCCCGCCGCCGAGCCCGTGCAGCAACAGTTCCGGATGCCGCAGCAGCACACTGGGCCACGGCAGCAGCAACGCCAGCGGCAGGAAGACCACGATCCCGACCGAAGCGATCCGCCGCGCGAGCCCGGTCGGCGAAGGCAGCACCACGAACCCGATCACCAGCCCGACCACCGCCAGCGCGTGCGCCAGCGGCGAGAAGGCGCCGATCAGCGCCAGCCCGATCGCGCTCAGCGCGGAAACGTGCAGCCATCGCGAGTCCGCGCGGACCAGCAGCCCCGCGATGCCCGCGATCACCGGCGGCAACAGCAGGTGCACGACGACGACGTCGAGCCGTCCCTGCGCGACCGAGGCGGTGGCCGCCGGGAGCACGCCGTAAGCCGCCGCGACGACGGCACGAACCCAGCGACGCACCCGAAGACGCCGAGTGGCCGCGTACGCGCTCAGGGCGGCGAGCGGGATGTCACCGATCAGCAGGATCGCGACCAGCGCCGCGGGTCCGCCGATCGGGGCGAAGAGCGCGCCGATGGTGCCGAGCACCGGCAGTGTCGCCGGAGCGGGACTCGCCGTCCCGCCGGCGATCGCGTGCCACGGCGCGAGATAGGACGACCAGATCTCGCCGAGCCCGCCGACAGGCAGCAGCTTCCCGCCGAACAGGTCCAGGCCGAGCCGGGAACCGTTGACCGCGAAAGCGAGCGCCGTCAGGACGACGAGCATGATCACCGGCGGGGCGAACACGGTCGCGCTCAGCACTCGTTTCCGGTCGACCTCGACGAACACGAGTTCCGGTTCCGGGCGGCGTCCGCCGTCCCGCGGCACCGGCGACGGTTTCGGCCCGCTCACCGCGGGCTTCTCCGGGACGGCGACAGCGACGACGGCACTGGGCCGCCTCAGTCCCGTTCCGCGCGAGCCGACCCCGCGCATCGCCCCGGCGGGCAGCGCGCCGGGACCGACCGGGCGATCCTGCCCGGCCTTCAACGCCTCCGGCGGGATCCAGGCCCCTTCCTGATCCGCGCTCTCCGGCACGGTCCCGAGGGCGAAGTCCCGTTCGACGCCGCGCCGGACGAGCCCGACGACACCGGCGCGGACCGCGTTGCGCAGCCGCGTCATCCGTCCGGTGAACAACCCGCGGACATCACCCGGCCGGTCGGTCTTGCGGCGTTCGGCGCGACGTCCGGCGCGGGCCGCGCGCAGTCCGCCGCGACCGCGCAGCAGGTACCAGGTCGCCGCGAGTTCCGCGCCCGCCTCACCGGTGCGCCGCAGCACCAGGAACGCGAGCGCGCGGAACACCGCGAAGAACGGGATCCGCAGCAGCCCGGACCAAAACGACAACGGGGAACAGTTGACGAGGAACACCCGGAGCCCGTGCGCGCGGTTCGCCGTCGCCAGGGAAAGGCCGAGCGCGTCCGGTTCCCGCTGCCCGGTGCTGAGCGCGCGGGCGTGCCGGAGCCGGGCCGACGGGACGGACAGCACCTTGCCGCCCGCGGCGTTGGCCCGCCAGCCGAAGTCGAGATCCTCGCGCAGCAAGGGAAATCCGGGGTCGTAGCCGCCGAGGTCGTGCCAGACTTCCCGCCGCACCAGCGATCCCGCGCTCGGCACGGCGAGCACCGCGGTGTCGCTCTCCTCGGGGGAGACCTGCTGCCGATGGCCGATGGCGTCGGTCGACAGCCCGGCTTCGACGATGAGCCGCGGGTCGCTCCAGTCCACCGCGAGCGGGCCGAGCACCGTCGCCGCGGACTCGTTTTCGGCCGCTGCCAACAGGTTTTCGAGACAATCGGGTTCCGGCGCGCAGTCGTCATGCAGCAGCCAAAGCCAGCCGCCGGGGTCACCCCAGCGTTCGACGGCGTACTCGACGGCTTCACCGACAGCGGCACCGAAGCCGACGTCACCCGAAAGCGTGAGAATTCCATCAAGGACCGGTGCTTCGCCGGCGACGCCTTCAGCGGCGGCCGCGTCGGCGAGGATCTTCGCCGTCCGGTCGGTGGATCCGGTGTCGACGGCCAGCACGTGCCGCGGGCGGACACCGCTGCGCCGCAGCGCGGAAAGCGCCAGTGGCAACCAGTTCTCGCCGTTGTGACAGACCACAATGGCCAGAACGGGGGCCGTGCGCGGCACAGATGACGCGGCGGTGCGAGACAACGGGCACTCCAGATGTGGCGGCGAAGTCGAGTGCCGCCACCCTACGACGCGACCCTGTCACCCGTTGGTGGCCCCACGGTATGGAACCGGGGCGGTGAGAACGACAGGGAAGCGGCAGGAAGCGATCTCCGGCGCACTGGGGGTGCCGGAGATCGCCGTCACACAGCTCGCTTTTTCAGTTTCCTACGCTCGCGTTCGGAGAGCCCGCCCCAAATACCGAACCGCTCGTCATGCGCGAGGGCGTATTCGAGGCACTCGTCCTTGACCTCGCAACCGAGGCAGATCCGCTTGGCTTCACGGGTGGAGCCGCCCTTCTCGGGGAAGAACGCCTCCGGGTCCGTCTGCGCGCAGAGGGCCCGTTCCTGCCAGTCCTGCTCTTCCGCGGAGGCATCGTCGAAAAGCTCGGTGAGATCGCCCAGTTGCTGCTCCGGGACCTCACCCCAACCCACGACTTGCCCCCATTCCCTTCCATCTGCTTCCAACCGCACGTCCGCCTCCTCGCTGTCCACGCACTCCCCAGGCTGGCGGTGTTGAAACACCATCCGCCGCCCCCTTCCAGCGACGAATGACATCACTGTGATTACACCCGTGTAGTGCGGTCAGGTCAAGCGGAGTAGCGAGTTCGGGGGATACTCGCGCTCGATCGCGCAAGGGGACACGCCGAGGACTTCACATCGGGCATACGGAAGACTGGTGGGGTGCAGAGATCAGCAGTGCGGCCAAGCCCGATCTTCCTCGGCATCCTCGCGGCCACCGTCCTGGGCGGTGTGCTGGCGGCTTTCGGTGACGCGACCACCATCTACAGCCAGAAGTACGACCCGCTCATCATCACCGGCGTCGTCCTGCTCGTCGCGGGCGGCTGGGTCGCGTCCCTGACGCTGCACGAGTTCGGCCACGCGGTCGTGGCGTTCCGCGGCGGCGACCACAGCGTCGCCCACAAGGGCTACCTGTCCATGGACGTCCGGAAATACACGGATCCGGTGCTGTCCATCGTCCTGCCGTTGGTATTCCTCATCATCGGCGGCATCCCGCTGCCGGGTGGCGCGGTGTGGATCGAACACGGACGCCTGCGCTCACGCGGTGTCCAGTCGTGGGTCTCGCTCGCCGGGCCGCTGAGCAACCTCGGCGTCGGCGTCGCGCTGACACTCGTCGTCGCGCTGGTGCCGATGGCGAACGGCCTCGTGATCGGGCTCTCGTTCCTGGCGCTGCTGCAGATCGTCACGTTCCTGTTGAACATCCTGCCGATCCCCGGGCTCGACGGCTGGGGCGCGATCGAGCCGTACCTTTCGCCCGGGGCGCGGGAGTTCGGCGCGAAGGCCCGGCCGTGGGCGCCGCTCATCCTGTTCGCGATCCTGTTCGCCGTGCCGGGGGCCAGCCCGTTGCTCTGGGACGTGTCCTACGCGATCTTCGACACCGTCGGAGGTTTCAAGCTCGCGGCCATGTACGGACAAGACGCGTTCATGTTCTGGAAGTGAGCTCGCCCTCGGGGTGCGCGGTGAACCACTCGTGCGCCCGTTTCCAGACGCGTTTGAGCCCGGACCGCTCGCCGAGGTAGTCGCCCGCCATGCCGACCACCGGCAGCTTCCCGAGCGCCCGGTGGAAAAGAGTGCCGCGCGGCCGCTTCTCCAGTTCCTCGACGATGCCCAGAAGTCCCCTGCCCAGTCGCCACAGCGTGCCGGCGGCCGCCTTCAGGGTGACTTTGCCGTGCTTCTTCTTCGCGTCGTCCAGTTCTTCGGTGAGCTTCGCCGCTTCGTCGTCTTCGGCGGCCTTGTCATGCTCCGCGTGTTTGCCCGCGGCCATCACCGGGTCGATGTCGCGTTCGAAGAGCACCCACGCGATCAGCCGGACCCGGGTGCCGACGTCGGTCACGCCGTACTCCCCCGCGATCGCACACAGCAGCACCCCTTGCGCCGCCGAGCCGAGCGCGTCCTGCACGGGCAGCCGGTCGGCGAGCGCGCCGCCGATCCCGGGGATCGCGGTCACCAGCGCGGTGATCCGGCCGACCCGGTTCACCCACCAATGGGTCCGCTGGTAGTTCGACATCTCCGCCCAGGCGGCGGTGCCGGGCACCTTGACCGAGGTGATCCCGTCGAGCAGCTTGTCCTTCAGTCCCGGTTCGACGTCGTCCAGATCCTCGTGGCGGCGTCCCCTGGCCTGGAGGCCGAACGGATCCGCGTCCCGCAACGCGTCGACCATCGGCCCGCATGCGCGGACGAACGGCCGCAGCACCGCCACGACCTGGCGGTCCGAAATCGCTTCACCCACCGCTGCCTCCCTTCGCGGCTTTCGCCGCCATGCCGAGACCGCCGCCCAGCGCCAGCGCTCCCGGCAGGGCCCCGCCGCCGATCAGCAGCAGCGCCCGCCAGTCCTGTATCAGCACCAGATCATTACCGGGGCCGGTCACACCCACTCCCAGTACGACGAGTACCCAGACGAGCAGCGGAATCACCGAAAAGGAGGGCCGGACCACTTTCGCGGTCGTCCGCACCAGCAGCGGTGTCGTGATCACCGCGAGCACCACGGTCACCGGCGCGGGGAAGTCACCGAGCTTCGGCAGCACGATCCCGTCGAGCCGGAGCGGCAGGAAGAACAGTTCGAGCAGCCCGAGCAAGAGCGCGTCGAAGCACAGCAGGACCAGCAGCAGACGCTGTCGCGAGGTGAGCGGCGGTGACGGCGCGGTCACTGAGCGAGTCCCCCGAACAGATCGGATCCGGCGCCTTCGGCCGGTCCGTGGGCGAGCACGAAGTACTCGTTCGGGGTGATCGGCTGCGCGACGTCGTTGCTCAGCGCGAAGTGGTCCGCGAGATGCGGCGGGGCGGGCACGCTGACCTGGGTCTCGTGCGCCCGCAGCGCGGCGGCCTTCGCCGGGACGTGCGCGCCGACGTCGAGGACGGTGGTGATGGTCTCGTCCGGCGTCACCGGGAGTTCGCCGTCTTCCGGCACCCGGAACGCCGAACGCCCGCGCAGCGCGGCGAGCCCGGCCGTGACGGCGTCGCGAGAAGAAACAGTATGGAAGACCCGCTCGACCGAAGCGGCCTTCGGCGCCGCGGCCATGGTGATCTCGTGGGCGCGGATGTGATCGGGATGCCCATAACCCCCGAAAGCGTCATATGTGACGACGACCTGGGGGCGGACCTCGTCCAGGATCTTCGCGAGCTGGGCGGCCTGCTCGTCGAGGTCGCCGCCGGAGAACGCGCGCGGATGGGCCGCTGACGGCGTCCCGGCCATCCCCGAGTCACGCCAGCGGCCGATGCCGCCGAGATAACGGTGCCGGGTGACGCCCAGCGCGGCGCAGGCCGACGCCAGTTCGCCCGCGCGGTAGCCGCCGAGCTGGTCGGAGGCCCACGAACCGAGCCCGTCGAGGGAAGGCGGGATGATCTCGCCTTCCTCACCGAGAGTGCACGTGACAACGGTCACGTCCGCCCCTTCGGCGGCGTAGCGCGCGATGGTGCCACCGGTGGTGATGCTCTCGTCGTCCGGATGGGCGTGCACGAGGAGCAATTTGGGCCGATCGGAGATCACGGCTTGAAGACTAATTCGAACACGGCGCGCTTTCCTTTATAGGGTGTCGGGAACGGAAGCCCCGAGCACCGACCTTAGTCGGGCGACTCTCGGTTATCCTCGCGCGAGTCATGGCCCATGCGCCGTGACCATATGTACCCCCACGAAGGGCATCTTGGTGAGCACTGAAGCAGCATCGTCGGACCTCGGCGGCGTGTCGGGTTCGGTTCTGTCCATCTCCGACCTGAGCGTCTCGTTCCCGACCGACGACGGCGTGGTCGACGCCGTCAAGGGCATCGGGTTCGACGTCAAGCCGGGTGAGATCGTCGCGGTGGTCGGCGAGTCCGGCTCCGGCAAGTCGGTGACCTCGATGTCGGTGCTCGGGCTGCTCCCGAAGACGAGCCGGATCGCCGGCGAGCTCCGCCTCGGCGAGCGCAACCTCGCCGACCTCAAGGAGAAGGACCTCCAGAAGATCCGCGGCAACCAGGTCGCGATGATCTTCCAGGAGCCGATGACCGCGCTGAACCCGGTCTACACCGTCGGCTGGCAGCTGCGCGAGGCGCTGCGCTCGCACCAGGACATCTCGAAGGAAGCCGCCGACAAGCGCGCCATCGAGCTGCTGGAGATGGTCGGCATCCCGAACCCGCCGCTGCGCTTCAAGCAGTACCCGCACCAGCTCTCGGGCGGTCTGCGCCAGCGCGTCGTCATCGCGATGGCGATCTCCTGCGACCCGAAGGTGATCATCGCCGACGAGCCGACCACGGCGCTCGACGTCACCGTGCAGGCGGAGATCCTCGGCCTGCTTCGCAAGCTGCGCGACACCCTGAACACCGCGATCGTGCTGATCACGCACGACATGGGCGTCGTCGCCGACCTCGCCGACCGCGTGGTCGTGATGTACCAGGGCAACATCGTCGAAGAGGCGCCGGTGCGCGACCTGTTCGCGTCGCCGTCGCAGGAGTACACCCGCAAGCTGCTCGCCGCGGTGCCCGTGCTCGGCCAGCGTCCCGCGGGACGCCGCCTGCTCGACGACGAGGGCATCTCCGCCGACAGCGACGAGGCCACGAAGATCGCCGAGGAGATCCGGCTCGAAGACACCGAGCTCGCGTCCGTCATCGAGGAGAGCGCGCCCGCGCTCGAGATCAAGAACCTCGTGCTGGAGTACCCCGGCCGTCGCGGCCAGGCGAAGAACCGCGCGGTGGACGACGTCTCGCTGAGCATCGCCAAGGGCGAGATCGTCGGGCTGGTCGGCGAGTCCGGTTCCGGCAAGTCGACCGTCGGCCGCTGCGCGATCCGCCTGCTGACCCCGACCGCGGGCACCGTGTCGATCGCGGGCAAGGACATCACGAACATGTCGAACAAGGAGCTGCGCCCGCTGCGCCGCTACTTCTCGATCGTGTTCCAGGACCCGGCGTCCACGCTGGACCCGAAGATGACCATCGGCGAGTCGATCGCCGAGCCGATGGTGCTGCACAAGTTCCTGTCGGGCAAGGCCCTGAACGAGCGCGTGGCGTCCCTTTTGGACAAGGTCGAGCTCGGCGGCCACTACCGCAACCGGTACCCGCACGAGCTGTCCGGCGGCCAGCGCCAGCGTGTCGCCATCGCGCGGGCGCTCTCGCTCGACCCGGCGCTGCTGATCGCGGACGAGCCCACTTCGGCGCTGGACGTGTCGGTGCAGGCCCGCGTGCTGGACCTGTTCCTGGACCTGCAGCGCTCGCTGCAGTTCGCCTGCCTGTTCATCAGCCACGACCTCGCCGTCGTCGACCTGCTGGCCGACCGCGTCGCGGTGATGCAGCACGGCAAGCTCGTCGAGGTCGGCACCCGTGACCAGGTGCTGCACTCGCCGCGCGAGGACTACACCCGCCGTCTGCTCTCGGCCGCGCCGGTCGCGGACCCGGTGCTGCAGGCCGAGCGGCGTGCGGCCTGGGAAGCGGGCAAGCTGGCCCCGGTGGCCGACTGACCCTCAGAGGTACGTGAAGGCCCCCTTCATTGCGCTAGACGCAGTGAAGGGGGCTTTCACGTACTTGGGGCGAGCGGGCTGCGGGGAGGTGCCGAGCCGGCGCTTGCGTGTGACTGAGTGGACGGCACGTGTGATCACCCGCGACCACCCGGACCGAAGCTCTTCCAGCCGCGAAGGTCCGTGAAGGCCTCCTTGAGGGACTCTGGGTCCCTCAAGGAGGCCTTCACGGACCTTCGCCCTTTCATGTACTCCGGCGCCATCGTGAAGGCCGGGTTCCAGCGGCGCCACGCACGGGACGCTCAACGTCTCAAGCGTGGCGCTCAGGACTTCCCACAACCCCTGAAACGTGTGAAGGCCCCCTTCCCCCCGGGCTGAGCCGGGGGGGAAGGGGGCCTTCACACGCTAAAGAGGGTCTTACGCCTTCATACGGCGCTGCCGCGGGTCGAAAGCGTCCCGCAGGCCGTCACCGATGAAGTTGATCGTCAGCGAGATCAGCACCAGCACGATGAACGGGCCGAAGAACAGCGCCGGCCGGTTCTGCAGCTGCGCGTAGTTCTCGAGGATGACGCGGCCGAGCGAGGTGTCCGGCAGCTGCACCCCCAGCCCGATGAAGGACAGCGCCGCCTCGATCAGCACGGCCTGCGCGACCGCGAGGGTCGCGTTGACCGTGATCAGGCCGACCATGTTCGGCACCAGGTGCTTGAACACGATGTGGAAGGTCCCGGCGCCGGACGCGCGGGCGGCGTCCACGAACTCACGCTGGGACAGCGACATCGCCTCGGCCCTGGCGATACGCGCGATCGGCATCCAGCCGAACGCCGCCAGCACCATCGCGACGATGTACCAGCTGCCGCCACCGAACACCTTCGCCAGGATGGCGGCGGCGGCGATCTGCGGGACGATCAGGAACAGGTCCGTCACGCGCGAGATCGCGGAGTCGGTGAAGCCGCGCAGGTAGCCCGCCATCGCACCGAAGATCGTGCCGATGGTGGTCGCGATGATCGACACCACGAGCGCGATCAGCAGCGAGTACTGGGTGCCGCGCAGGATCTGCGACACCATCTCCTTGCCGACCTGCGTCGTCCCGAGCGGATAGTCCGCGCTGGGCTTCGCGAAGGACGGGAAGGAGCTGTCCTCGTAGCTGTGCGGCCAGAAGATCGGCATGATGATGACGGTCAGCACGAGCAGCAGCAGGATGCCCGTGCAGATCATCGCCAGCTTGTGCCGCAGGAACTTGCGCAGGACCAGCTTGCCCTGGCTCCGGGGTTCGGGCAGGGCCTCTTCCGGAAGCGTGCCATCGGCGGACTTGGAGTCTTCCGCCGCGATAAGGGAATTCAAGTCAGCCAACGCGAATCCTCGGGTCCAGGATGCCGTACATCAGGTCAGCGATCAGGTTGGCGACGATGATGCTGCTGGCGATGAGCACCAGCCACCCCATCATCACCTGGGTATCGCTCTTGACCACGGCCTCGACTAGCAGCTTGCCCATGCCGTTCCAGTTGAACACCGTCTCGGTGATGATCGCGCCCGAGAGCACGGCGCCGAAGTTGACGGAGAACAGGGTGGTCACCGGGATGAGCGCGTTCCGGAAGGCGTGACGGAAGATGACCCGGCCGTTGGCGAGGCCCTTGGCGCGCGCCGTCCGCACGTAGTCCGCGTTCAGCGTCTCCAGCATCGAAGCGCGCTGGAACCGGCTGTAGGCGGCGAAGCTGATCGCCATGATGGACAACGTCGGTAGCAGATACGCGCCCACATAACTCGCCAGGAAACCGCCTGGACCGTCGAAGTTCAGCGATTCCGGGCTCGTGGTGCGGATCCAGGGATTACCGAGCACATCGGACAGGCCCAGGTCCCGGACCCAGCCGTTGAACTGGATCGCGTAGCCCTTCAGCACGATGGCGACACAGAAGATCGGCATCGAGAACAGCAGGAAGGCCAGCGTGGTGGCGATGTAGTCGATGATCGAGTACTGCTTGACCGCCGCGACCACACCGACCAGGACGCCGAGGATGAGCGCGAGGATCTCGGCTCCGACGACCAGCTTCAAGGTGACCTCGAACGCGGCCATGACCTTCGGGAACACCGGGGCCTGCGCGTTGCCCTGTGCGATGGAAACGCCCCAGTCGCCGGTGATGAAGTTGCCGAGCCAAGTGAAGTACCGGGGCACGATGCTCTGGTCAAGCCCGAGCTGCGAGGCCATCTGGGCGATGGCTTCCTTGCTCATGGCCGGGTTGCTCTTCATCTCGGCGAGCGGGTCACCGGTGCCGGCGACCATGACGAAACACAGGAAAGTCCCGACCAACAGGACGGGAATCGATATCGCCAGACGGCGAAGAATGTAGATCACCAGGTTCAACGAACTGCTCCTCATCCGGGCCTGGTCGCCGAAGTGCTGGACCGCTGCCCGGTTGTCCACCGTAGTGGCGGTAACCCTACGGTCAACAGCTACTTCCGGCTGGTACGGGGGCCCGGCTTGTGGCCGGGCCCCCTACCACCAGGATCGCGTAAGCGAGTGGTGAAAAAGCGGGGCGGAAGCCCTACTTCTTCTGCTCCCACTCACCGACGTTCCACAGGACACCGTTGTACGACTGCATGTAAGTGCGGTCGATGCCCTTGAACGCCCACATGGACGGGGTCTGGAACAGCGGCAGGGTCGCGTACTCGTCCGCGATCGCCTGGTCGGCCTTCTGGTAGCTCTCCAGCTGGACCGCCTCGTCGGTGGCCTTCACGGCCGCCTCGAAGGAGGAGTCGATCGTCGGGTTCGAGAGACCCTGGTAGTTCTGGCTGCTGTCGTCGACACGGGTGATGTAGATCGACTTCTGCTCGGCCTTGAACGGAGCGGCGGACCAGCCGAAGAGCGCGGCGTCGTAGTCGCTGGCCGCGAGACGGCCACCCTTCAGGAAGTTGGCGTCCTGGTCGTCCGTGATCTCGATGCCGGCGGCCTTGGCCTGCGAGATGATGATCTCGACGGTCTGCTGGCGGCGGGTGTTCTGGTTGTGCGAGATCTTGAACGACGCGCGCTGGCCGTCCTTGGCGAAGATGCCGTCGCCACCCTTGACCCAGCCGGCGTCGGTCAGCGTCTTGGCCGCGGCCTCGGCGCCCAGACCGGCCTTGCTGCTGTACAGGTCCTTGAAGCCCTGCTCGCCCGGCATGAACACGATGCTGTTCAGCGGGGTCGCGTCGGCCTGGACCTCCTTCAGCAGCTTGTCGGTGATCTCCTGGCGGTTGACGACCTCGAAGAACGCCTTGCGCAGGTTCTTGTCCTTGAACATGCGCTTGTAGTTCAGGTCGATGTGCTCGAAGGTCAGCTGCGAGGCCGAACCGTAGGTCACACCCTGGGCGGCGAGGCCCTTCATGGTGTTGGCGGCGGTGGCGTCGGGCTGGGTCGAAGCGGCGATGTCGATCTCACCGTTCTGCAGCGCGGTCGCCATGGCCTTGGTGTCCTCCATCGCCTTCACGACGATCTTGGAGGGGCCACCCTTGCCACCGATCCAGTTCGGGTTCTTCTCGAGCGTGACGGCCTTCTGGTTGGCGTCGAACGCGGTGATCTTGTACGGACCCGAAGCCGGCATGTCCTCGGCCTTGAAGGCCTTGAAGCCGTTGGTCCAGAACTCACCGGCGGCCTTGAGCTGCGCCGGGTCGCTGGTCGGGGTCAGCTTGGTGATGTCGGGGACGTTCGACCGCTTCTCGACGATGTGCGCCGGCATGATCGCGGTGGAGTTGAACAGACCCTTGTAGTCCAGGTACGGCTCGGTGTACTTGGTCTCGAAGGTCAGGTCGTCCTTACAGGTCGCCTCGTTGATCAGCTGGTAGCCGGTCGTCGAAGCGGCGAGGAAGGCCTGCTTGCCGTCGGAGGTCTTCGCCTTGCCGGAGTGCGCCAGCCACGACAGGTACATGTCGTCGCAGTCGAACGCCTCGTTGTCCGACCACTTGACGTTCGGCTTGATCTTGTAGACGACGGTCTGCGGCGACTTGGAGGTGACCTCCCAGGAGTCGAAGACGTCGTTGTTCAGCAGCACCTTGTTGTTGCCGTCGAGCACATCGGCACCGGCGAGCACGGCGGTCAGGATGTAGGTGTTGTACGACGTGTTGGTGTCAGGCGTGTCGTTGTTGTAGCCCGAGTACCCGTCGTCGATACCCACCGTGACGGTGCCTTCGTACCCCTTGGTGTCCGCGAGCTTGAAGTTCTCGCCGTTCTGCGCCTTACCGACCGCCATGCTCTTGATGTCGGTCGACGACCCGTTCTGGTCGGTACTGCCGCTGTCGCCACCGCTGCATGCGCTCAGCACAAGCGCGGAGGCCGCGACCAGCGACCAGGCGGAGACTGCCTTGGACTTCCTCATGAAGTGTGCCCTCCTAGCACTGGGCTCCTGAGATCGGAACAGGACCCCACACCGCTCCGGTGAGATGGCCCGGAGCCTATGACACGCCAAGCAACACTCATTTGGCGCACTGCCGGTGCACGCTAGAAAGGAAATGCACGAACAGTCACCAGTTCCGGGGCGATCGTGACCAAAGGGTAACTTGCGGCTGACATCAAGAAATACAGTGGTTACCTTGAGGAATCAGTCCGCCACTCGAACGTGCCGGGAAAGGTCACCCTCCAGGGTCGGACTCGGACTCGAAACGGCTACTTCGGCCCCCTCGTCCAGTTCACCGCCGACCCGAAAGGGCCCACCATAGGAGGACCAGCGGTTACTCCGGAAATACCAGAGCCGATGGCGAGGGTATCGGCCAGCTGGAACAACGGAATGGCAACATTCCGACGCCACAATTCCGGTTCGAGGGCCGAAAGCGTGTCGGCGACCGGGGCCGCCCCGGTCAGGGCCGCGTCGATCGACGGCTGCAGCGCCGGGTCGCAGAAGCCCAGCGGGTTCCCCGGCACGACGGCCTTGGTCTTGTCGGCGAGCTGATCGGGGCGGCAGCCGAAGGCCGACGCCAGCACCGACGCGACGTCCGCACCGCCGGTGACCTGGCCGATCACCGCGATGTCGATGCCGACGTTGCCCGCGCCCTCCGGGGTCGTCTGCTGGACCCCGTTGAGCACCGGCATGGCCAGCAGCGTCGAGAACAGCTCCCTCGGCTGCGGCGCGATCGCGTTGACCTCGATCCCCGCGGCCACCAGCTGCGCCGTCAGCTCCTTGGCGATCGTCGCGTACGGCTCCTGTTTGGCGGGCGAGGCGACGACCAGCGAAAGGTTCTTCCCGTTCTTGCGCCAGGTCCCGGCTTCCTTGGTGTAGCCGGCGGATTTGAGCAGTTCCTCGCCCCTGGCCGGATCCGCGGCCGACGGCGGGCCCGGGGCCGGGATCGTCGGCTGGAAGCCCGGGGCCGACGGGACGCGGACCTGGGCGTCGGCGTGGAGCTTGTCCGACGGGCCGCCCTCCGCCGCCTCGGTGATCAGCTTGCCGCGGTCGATCAGCGCGGTGACGCCTTCGCGCACCTTGGGATCCGACAGCGTCGCGCTCACCGGCCGCAGGAGGATCTGCGCGACCGTGGGGCGGGCGACCGTGTGCAGCTGGACGGCCGAGCCGAGTTCGCCGAGCCGTTTGAGGCCGGTGCCGTCGGTCCTGGTCATCGCGAACTGGTCGTTGCCGCTGCGCAGGGCGGCCAGTATGCCCTCCTGATCGGCCGCACGGAGCACGATCCGGTCGAGGGCGGAGGGTTTCTCCCAATAGCGCTCGTTGCGCTCCAGGACGACCTCTCCGCGCGCCGTGTCGAGGCCCTTGATCGAGTACGGGCCGCCGACCGCCGGGAACGCCGTCGCCAGCGCGCCCTGCCAGCCGTTCGGGGCGTCCTTGAGCAGATGGGCGGGCAGCAGGTTCGAGAAGAGCGTCTGCCAGCCCGGGTACGGCTTCGCGAAGGTGACCTCGACGCGCTTGCCGCCTTCACGCGACTGGATGTCCGAGATCAGCCGGTAGCCCGCCGCGCCGATGGTGCCGGGCTGGTCGCGCATCGCTTCGCGGAGGTAGGCGAAGTCCTCGGCGGCGATCGGCGCGCTGTCGGACCAGGAGGCGTCCGGCCGGATCGTGTACGCGACCGTGAACGGCTGCTGCGAGATGACCTCGGCGGACTTCATCAGGCTCTTGTCCAGCTCGAAGCTGCCGTCGTCCTTCGGGCGGAACACCGACGGGAGCAGCAGCTGCGAAAGCGCCGACGTCACCTGGGAGGCGTCGGCGAGGACGTGCGGGTTGTAGCCGCCGAGGACGTCGTCCACCCCCACGACGACCTGCGAAGGCGTCTTCGTGGTCGACGTGCTCACCGGCGAGGCCGAGGAGCTGACCACGGGCGGGGGCGGGGTGTTGCTGCAGGCGGCGAGGAGCACGGCCGCGCACGCCAGAACGGGTGCCGCTGTGGTCGCTAACCGCACGCCTGGATCCTCCTGGTTTGTCCCTCGCCCCGTCGCCATACAGCTATCACGCCGGACATGGCCTCGGCAGCGAGATTCCCATATCGGCCCGGTCGTCGCCCGACCGGATGCCGCCCTCCTCCGGTGGACGTCCGGGAGGCCTCCTGGGTTCCTGCCCCGCCGGCAGTTTTCTGGCCCCGCCGAACCGGGCCCGTCCTGCAATGGGTTCCGCGACCCGGAACATTCCGGAACGGCGGCCGGAATGTTCGCCGCCGGACGATTCACCGAAGGAAACGATCGTCATCGCGAGTCCTATCCGGACGCATTTCGGATCTTTTGTTTCGTGTCGTGTCCGATCCGTGTTCTCGGCGCGCCTCGCACCGCAACACTTCTCGCGGCGGCATGACGCCGTTCCGGCGTTGTGAACACCGTCCGAAAAGGAGATCGGCTTTCCCTTCGGAATTGTCGAGAAAGGACTTGCTCTCACGAAGACCGCCCGATCGAATACGGTGCGTGACCGGCTGTGCGGCCGAAAAGACGAAGGGCGCCTACTCACGGTGAGTGAGCAGGCGCCCTTCGGCGTCGACTGTGCGGATCAGCCGCGGTTCTTCATCTTGTTGCGCTCCTTGGCGCGCTGGTTGACGTCCAGCGTGACCTTGCGGATGCGGACGACGTCGGGGGCGACCTCGACGCACTCGTCGACGGAGCAGAACTCCAGCGCCTCCTCCAGGCCCATCTTGCGCGGGCGGGCCAGCGTCTCCATCACGTCGGCGGAGGACTGACGCATGTTGGTCAGCTTCTTCTCCTTGGTGATGTTGATGTCGAGGTCCTCGGCACGCGGGTTCTCACCGACGACCATGCCCTCGTACACCTCGGCGCCCGGCTCCACGAAGAAGGTGCCGCGGTCGGCGAGCTGGATCATCGCGTACGCGGTGATGGGGCCCGAGCGGTCGGCGACCAGGGAGCCGGAGTGACGGGTGCGGATCTCGCCCGCCCACGGGAAGTACCCCTCGAACACGTGGTTCGCGATACCGGTGCCGCGGGTCTCGGTGAGGAAGTCGGTGCGGAAGCCGATCAGGCCGCGCGCCGGGAGGACGTAGTCGAGCTTGATGCGGCCGGTGCCGTGCCCGCCCATGTGCTCCATGCGGCCCTTGCGGGCGGCCAGCAGCTGCGTGATGCCGCCGAGGTGCTCCTCCGGGGCGTCGATCGACAGGCGCTCGAACGGCTCGTGCAGCTTGCCGTCGATCGTCTTGGTGACCACCTGCGGCTTGCCGACGGTCAGCTCGAAGCCCTCACGGCGCATCTGCTCGACGAGGATCGCCAGCGCCAGCTCGCCACGACCCTGGACCTCCCAGGTGTCGGGGCGCTCGGTCGGCAGCACCTTGATGCTGACGTTACCGATCAGCTCCTGGTCCAGCCGGGCCTTGACCAGACGCGCGGTGACCTTGTCGCCGCCGCTGCGGCCTGCCAGCGGCGAGGTGTTGACACCGATGGTCATCGAGATGGCGGGCTCGTCGACGGCGATCCGGGGCAGCGCCTCGGGGTTCTCGACGTCGGCGAGAGTGTCGCCGATGGTGATGTCGGGGATGCCCGCGATGGCGACCAGTTCGCCCGCGCTGGCCTCGGTCGCCGGGACGCGGGTGAGCGCCTCGGTGACCAGCAGTTCGGAGATCCGGACGTTCTGGATGCTGCCGTCCTCGCGCATCCAGGCCACGGTCTGGCCCTTGCGCAGGTTGCCGGAGTGGATGCGGATCAGCGCGATCCGGCCGAGGAAGTTCGACGCGTCGAGGTTGGTGACCAGCGCGCGCAGCGGGCCTTCCTTGTCCGCGAAGGGCGGCGGCACGTGGCGCAGCAGGGTCTCGAACAGCGGGTCGAGGTTCTCGCTCTCGGGCACCGCGCCGTCGGCGGGCTGCTCGAGGCTCGCCTTGCCCGACCGGGCGGAGGCGAAGACGACCGGGAGGTCGAGGATCGCGTCGAGATCGGCGTCCTCGATGTCACCGGCCAGGTCGAGCAGGAGGTCGTGGGTCTCCTCGACGACCTCGGAGATCCGGGCGTCGGGCCGGTCGGTCTTGTTGACGACCAGGATCACCGGCAGACCGGCCTCGAGGGTCTTGCGGAGCACGAACCGGGTCTGCGGGAGCGGGCCTTCACTGGCGTCCACCAGCAGCACGACACCGTCCACCATGGCCAGTCCGCGCTCGACCTCGCCGCCGAAGTCGGCGTGGCCGGGGGTGTCGATGACGTTGATGGTCACCGGGCCGTTCTCGGTCTCGCGGTGGATGGAGGTGTTCTTCGCGAGGATGGTGATGCCCTTTTCCCGCTCGAGCTCTCCGGAGTCCATCACGCGATCGACGAGTTCGGCGCGCTCTTCGAACGCGCCGGACTGCCGGAGCATGGCGTCGACGAGGGTCGTCTTGCCGTGGTCGACGTGTGCGACGATGGCGACGTTGCGCAGGTCGGGCCGGGTCTTGCCGGACGAGCGGCCGGCATCGACTGCGGTGGCGCTGGCTGCGGGCACGCGAGGGCTCCAAAGGTTTCAAGTTCGGGTGTGGTGGCCCGCGCCGCCCCGATCGCTCAACTCACGCGATCAGGTAACGTCGGCCGACTTTGGCCATACGCGGACCACACCAGCGTACCTGTAGCCGAACTGTGAGCACCCCCACGCCCCAAGATCGGTTAGCCTCACCTAACGTGAAGGCGTCGCCGACGCAGTCCGATCAAGGAGCGCGAGTGGGCAAGAAACTACCCGACGACCCGCACAAGCTCGTGCGCAAATGGATGAAGTCGGGCAAGGTCAAGAAGAAATGCTGCCGTTCGAAGTCACGATGCGGCAAATGCCCCGTTCTCGCCCTGAAAAAGGCGAAAACGAAGATCGCGAAAGCGGCTTGACCGCGTTGTCGTCAATGATCGTCAGTGCACCACCGCCTCGTTGACCATCCGCAGTTCCGGCGCGGTTCTGGTCGGCGAGAACTCGATCACCTCGTAGGCGGCCATGTGCTTGATCGAAAAGGGGTCGGTCGCGAGGATCGCGTCCAGCTTTCCCCTGGCCATGGGCCTGGTGATGATGACGCCGCCGATGCGCGGATTGCGCCTGCCGGAGGCGAGGAAATTGCCGTGCTCGTACTGCTTGGTCAGCCAATCGGCGTGATCCGGGAGCACATAGTCGATTTCTTCGATAGGGGCGGTGTAGGTCAACAGGACGACATACATGAGATGAAGGTAGACCCGGATCACCAATGTGACAGGCGTACTGGATCAGCCGATACGAAGTATTGACGCCACGTGCCCGGAATGAGTGAAATCACCTGCATTTCGTCCCCTGGACGCGGTACTTCGGCGTCGAACTACCGAATCCAGAGGACGAACCGCGGGCCACTCTGTAGGATATATCGCATGCGCGCGCAGAACGCCCAGTGGTGGCCGCCCTCCGGCGGCCCCGACGTCCTGCGCTGAACCAGACCAGCGCACCACCAGGCCGCCCCACCGGGCGGCCTTTTTCGTGCCCGGACCCTGGGGCGGCCCGAATCCGGAAGGAAGAAGGCAGATGATCAGGTTGTCCGGGATCACCCCGTCCGGCCATGTCCACGTCGGGAACCACCTGGGGGCCATTCGGCGCTGGGCGGACGAGGGCGGGCCGGACGACCTGTACTTCGTCTCCGACCTGCACGCCATGACGAACTCGCACAATCCGGCGAAACTGCGCTCGATGGCGTCGGAGCAGCTGGCCGTGCTGATCGCGGCCGGGATCGAGCCGGACCGCGTGTTCGTGCAATCCGACATAGCCCGCGAACTGGGCGCCCTCAACTGGGTCCTCGAATGCACCTGCAACTACGGCGAGGCCGCCAGGATGATCCAGTTCAAGGAGAAGTCGAAGGGACAGGCCGGGGTCCGGCTCTCCCTGCTGACCTATCCGGTGCTGATGGCGGCCGACATCCTGCTCCAGGGCGCGGACGAGGTCCCGGTCGGCGAGGACCAGCGGCAGCACGTCGAACTGGCGAGAACGCTGGCCAAACGGTTCAACTCCACCTACGGCGACGTGTTCACCATGCCGAAGGCGGTCCTGCCGCCCGCCGGGGCGCGGGTCATGGACCTCGCCGAGCCGACGCGGAAGATGTCGAAGTCCACGCGGGACGAAGCCGGGGTCGTCTTCCTCCTCGACGAAGCCGACCAGGTCAGGCGGAAGATCAAACGCGCGAAGACCGACGGCGGATCGACGCCCGCGTACGCGCCGGAAACCCGGCCGGGGATGGCGAACCTGCTGGACATCCTCGCGGCGTGCACCCGGGAGAAGCCCGAAGACCTCGCCGAGCGCTTCGACTCCTACGGCCAGGTCAAAGAGGCTGTCGCCGAGGCGCTCATCGAGGAGCTGCGGCCGGTCCGGGAGCGCGCCCTGGCGCTGCTCGCCGACCCCGGGGAGCTGGAGCGGGTCCGCAAGGCGGGCGCCGTCCGGGCGGCGGAACGCGGTGAGCACCGGCTCCAGTCCGCGCTGCGTCTCATCGGTGCCGGCTGAAAGACGCGCCGGCTGACGTTCCGGCTGACGTTCCGTGAAGGCCTCCTTGAGGGACTCTGGGTCCCTCAAGGAGGCCTTCACGGACTTGCGAGCAGGG